>NZ_RKSM01000003.1:0-300000 GCF_008729015.1 Haloarcula sp. CBA1129 | reverse complement strand
TGCTGTTTACGACGCTCCAGATTATCGGAATCGGGGTCCTTGTGAAGACACTTTCTGATAAACGAGGGAGTCTAGCGGCTGGATTAGCAGCTGGCAGCACACTCCTGTATACGACCTTCCATCTCTCAAACCATCCGGCCATGAACTCATTCATGGTCGTCCCAGTTTTACTCACGCTCACAGAACTGTATCGACGGAGCAACGACAATGAGTATCTTCTCTTGATTCTCCTATTTGGTTTGTTTGTCATCTACTCGCACCCGATGACAACCTTGTTTATGTTGGGTATACTACTGTTGACTTCGGTTTACTCCGGGGTATTCGGACGGCTTTCCCTTTCGTCCACCCCGCAACTCAGCCCGCGACTTGGCGTGGCCTTCCTTCCGCTCCTATTCGCTTGGCTCACCAACTTCGGTCAGACGCGTCAGGCTATAATAAAAGTCGTTGCGTCGCAAGATGACGTGAATCCAGCGGCTAGAGAGGTGCAGCGAGCGGGGTCCGTCCAGTTTTCCCCGGTGGAACTCGCTGAAAAATTCGTCACGCTGTACGGCTCGACCACAATTTACTTCGCTATCGCTGGGTTATTCGTCCTTTTCACGCTGTACTGGTTTCTCTCCAAGGAAATGCAGTACGAGTGGGGCTTCGGTTCGGTTCACTTTGTCGCGGGGATCGGTGTCGCAGCGACCTTCCTCTTGGGCAATCTTATCGTGAAAGGAATAATCAGAATAAACAGATACGCACTCTTGTTCGCTGCAGTCCTTGTCGGGCTGGCGCTAATCAATAGCGCTGTCAGGCGGCACTCAGTAATCACGGTTTGCTTGACGGTGCTCGTGCTTTTGAGCGCCTGTCTCGCTGCAAACGCTGCCTACGAGCCAAACCGTCACATGACCTACGCAGAGTATGACGGGTCTCAATTCATGGCAACGAATATCGATGAAGGGGTTCCTATTCATGCGATGGATACGTCACACAAGATGGAAGCGTTCGTCTTGGGTACAAACCATCCGCGCTACTACCCGCAGAGTTTCGGTGTGGACAATAACTTGCCACGGAATCTTGGCTATTTTAGTCCGGATGTTATTGCAGCTGACACATTCGGCCGAGGCTACGTCGTCACCAAAACACACGATGTCAAACAGCACACTGCTTCGTATTATACAAAAGACCAACAGGAGTATCTATTCCGTTATGATGAAGACAGTCTGGTGAGGATGCACAACGATCCGACAGCAAACAAGGTTTACACCAATGGTGGGTTCACTGGCTGGTCTGTGACGCCCCAAAATTAGCCAGCAAGGTGACGCATAGCCAGACACTAACTTTACTTTGATACCCCAAACCACCACCAGTTATATGCCAAATCCTCTCGTCAGCGTTGTCCTCCCAACATACAAACGACCGGACAAGCTTCGGAGTGCAGCACGGAGCGTCGCAGATCAGACGTACTCAAACATCGAACTCATCGTTGTAGACGATCATTCTCCGCAACCGGCAGCTGATACACTTGCTGGAGAGTCACTAAAGGGTATCGAAATCAACTGTGTCCGTCATCAAGAGAACAGAGGAGCGAACCAGGCACGGAACACAGGAATTCAACGGGCAGATGGGGAGTACATCGCGTTGTTAGATGACGACGATGAATGGGACCCGGAGAAGATTGCTCGACAGGCCTCTGAGATGGAAGAGAGCGCTGACAGCGTCGGCGTAGTCTACACTGGCTGTGAGTATGATTACGGAGACTACACACGGGAGGTTATCTTTACCACCGAAGGGAACGTGACAAAAGAGCTCCTCTTAGGTGAGTCATTCGGTGAATTCTCGACACTGATGGTCGCGACAGATATTATCCCACAAGCTGGCCTCCCAGACGAGCGGTTTCCCAGCTGGCAAGATAGAGAGTGGCTGATACGACTCTCGTTACACGCTGAGTTTCGTGTCATCCCGAAAGCATTGACACGTCGGGATTGCCCGCAAGGTACAGACCGAATCAGTAACAACTACACTGAAAAACGAGACACTTCCTACCCGCTGATGGTCGAGAAACACCGGGCGCTCGCTGCGCGGTACGGACGAAAATATGAGCGGGCCTTCCTCGCGTCACTGCTGTTCATTCTTGGACAGGAAGCGCTACGCGCCAGAGCATACTCCGATGCGAGAACACAACTACTTAAATCAGTGTACTACTGGCCGTTTCGAACTGACAGGTGGATGTTCGCACTCGCTGCGCTCGGGGGCAGATTTAGCTACAAACCGGCGAAAAGCGCAATGAAGACTCTCAACTCGGTTAAAAATGAAGCAATTACGAAATGAGTCAGTTCAAATAGATGCTCTGCATAGCCATCTGGTAGTGTTTTTACCCGCTGCTTCATACTTCGTAGGGGTGTCTTTACTATACTGCTGTAGTAGCCAACCTCTGGTAGCATGGATCTCGAGGTAGAGAACGTCCTCATATATGTCGACGATGCTGTCAGATATAACGCAATTAACGATGATCTCGCGGAACTCGGGCAGACCCACAAGACGGTTGCAGCATCAACACACACGCCCACGTCGTTCGGGAGTCTACTGACCGGGCTATTACCACCGAACAGCAACATCCACAGTTTCAAGCATTCTGTGCCCGCGAACGTCCGCTCAGCATTCGATATCGAGAGCCACAAGGTTTCAATAGCCGCTCAAGGGGGCATGAACCACAGTATTGCGGAGATGTTTGCTAATCCCCCCCGAAAATCGATTAACGAGATCGAGCCCCCCTTTGTCCACGTTGCGCGTCGGCCCGGTGGCCACGCGCCGTATAACGGATTCGATTGGGACAACTACGAATACCGCAGCGAGACCGCTCTTGAATACCTCTGGCGCGTATCGTCAGACCCGAACACGGCGCGAGAAGACTACTACAACGGTGTTGGCCGCTCGTTCGAAGAGTTCAAGAGCGTACTTCAGACGCTCGAACGTAGGGGGCTTCGTGAAGATACTCTCGTCATCTATACCAGTGACCACGGCGAGGTACTCGGAGAATACGGGTACTTCGGACACACACACCTTGCGACGCCTGAAGTCGTCTACGTTCCGACGTCGTTCATTCATCCGGATCTGGCCCCCTCTGGTGAGAACGGGCTCTTACATCATGTGGACATCTTACCGACGGTCGCGAGCGCGATGTCCTCCAAACCTGATTTCGGTCGGGTGGATGGAAACAGAGAAGGAGAGGGTCGGACGACCGGTTACACCCACCTGAACCACATTCGGTACGGCTCGTTACCGGGACCCGCTGAGAAGGTCGTCAGTTTCACTGGCGGGTTTGAGCGGACGATCAAGAGCCTCTGGGACGAACATGGTGGCCACACGTTTGTCGACGGGCACAAAACGACGTCATCGATCATCTATCTGGCACTGCTACTCGAGAAGCCCTTCGGACGACAGGTCTTCCACAACAAGAAGATTCGAGACTCATATCGTCGATTCACCCCGGGACATCAGACGTATGGCAACCCACAGTTTACCGCGGAGGAAGCGCGGACGGATATCGCGGCCATCCTCTCCGGAGAGAGTGAGGAGGAAGTACGTGATATCGACGAAAGCACGACAGAACAACTCGAAAACATGGGGTATCTCTGAGTATGATCGTTCGCATGAACATGGAGTACACACTCTATCGCAATAGCATACAACCAAGCGGAGTGACACAGGAATGACCGCGGAGCGTACGACCCTCTGGTACTTCATCGGCGCGCTGGTCGTCGGTGGTGCCGAGCGCACACTTGTTGACCTCGCGAATGAGGTCAATGGAGATGAGTATGATGTCACCATCTGGACAATATTTTCCACGAATCCGCTTGCGACAGACCTTTCCCCGGAGGTCACCGTTCGGTCGCTCACGGACGCTGGTCGTGTTTCAAACGGGGCGATAGATGGAGTCGAAAGCCCACTCGTCTATTTGTTCGCCCCGCTCAAGTTCTGTCTCGTCGCCCGCCGTGAACAACCCGACCTCATACAATCGTTCCTTTTTTACGACAACGTAATCGCTAGGATCGCTGGCGTGGTCTGTTCTGCAACCATTATTACCGGCATTCGAGAAGTACCTAACGAGGAACCGTTTGTCCGCCGTGTTCTCGATCGGATGACGATCTCACTCTCACACGCCATCGTTTCGAACTCCACAGCGGGACGGAAATACGCCATTGAACGTGGTGCAGACGAAGAAAACGTGGCGGTGGTCTACAATGGGCGGGACGTAGAACAGTATCGGACAACAGACCCAGCGAACCTGCGATCAGAGCTAGACATCCCGACGGAGGACACTATCATCGGAACCGTCGGTCGTCTTGTTGAGCGGAAAGGCCACTTTGATCTCCTCGATGCATGGCCAACTATCGTCTCCGAAATCCCCGAAGCACATCTTGTTTTCGTCGGTGATGGGGCCGACCGAGAGCGGCTGACGGAACGAGTCGATTCACTCGACTGTGCTGATTCAGTTCATTTCCTCGGCACCCGACAGGATGTTCCAGCAATTCTCGGCTCGATAGATGTCTTCGTCTTCCCTTCTCACTACGAGGGACTCCCTGGCGCAGTGATCGAAGCGATGGCTGCCGAGCTTCCAATCGTCGCGACACCTGTAGACGGTACTAACGACCTGCTGGAGAATTACCGGACGGGGTTGTTCGTCGACGTACAGGCACCCGATGAAATTGCGTGGGCGACTATACGGCTACATCAGCACCAGTCTCTTGCCGAAACCCTTGGAACCGCCGCAGGGCAGCGAGCGGCGAGCGAATTTACGACCGACTCGATGGTCGACGGCTTCGAGCGAGTGTATCGGGAACTGGAAAAAAGGCCTGAAGGGACCGCCTACGCACAACCGCTGATCGAATAATGGCTCCCCCGAAATTTTATTTGAAGAGTAGCATCAGCATATTTTACTTGGTTTGTGTAAAGTGATCGATATGGCAAAAGAGACGCCGAATCATAGCTATCAGCGTCCGGATCGTGGTACACAGGACTGGCATATCCCGCTGAACGAAAATTTCTCTCGCATCGACACGGAAGTCGAAATCAAGGATGCTGCAGAAAACTTGGACCAGTATCAACCGAAGGAGGGTGCCAAGTTCCTCGCAACAGATTCGCGACGTATCTTTTTTGGAAACGGGGAGGAGTGGCTGGAGTTCGGTAGCGCGGCAGGACTCGCGCGCTCAGTCTCACTTGGCGAGAACAGTGGGAGAACCACAGTAATGAGTGACGGAACGTTCATCGCTCAACCGGGGCAGCTACACGATGTTATCGATACCGCATCTACTGGATCTGAGTTCGGGCAGGCTCCTGCACAGACCGTCAAGATGGTATCCGGTGAGACGTACGAAGTATCCGAGACTATCCGTCTAAAGAGAGGAGTCAGACTGGAGTGCAATGGGGCTAAAGTAGTTCCGACGGGCGATTTCAACGTCTTTGAGCTCGCCCGTGATACAGTTCTCATTGACCCGTTTGTCGATACCCGCGGCAAAAGCTGGAGTTCGATACAGGTCGTTATCGGTCCTCAAAACGCACAAAAGTTGGATACAGCCAACCGCGCTTGGGTGAAAGACGCATACCTCCTTGGAGATACAGGCAAGGGCATCGGCATACAGTTCCGCGGTGGTTCGAAACCCTGCTCGATGCAGACCGCAAACGGAACTATCGATGGCTTTGACCGGGCCATAGATTTCTACGCTACCGGTGAGAACCGCGATCCACAGGGCGACTGGTCGAACGGGAACCAGTTCTGGGGACGGATACAAGACTTCCGGATCGGGATTAGTATGCGGTCGGACGGTGCAGAGGTAAGCGGAAATACCGTTCGTGTTCAAGCTCAGCCCGAACCAGAGGTAAGTGAATGGCTCTGGAAAATGGCGGACGATCCACGTGAGTCCCGAGATGATAATATGTACGTCATGAAAGGCAATACAGTAATGGCATATCCTTGGGATGTATCCTCGTTCAAACGGAACAACTCATACTATTCAGAGAGTGATCGAGATGCGCCATTCTGGTTTATCGGACGCGGTCGCCGGTATGGAAACTCACTTGTGGATATGAGCGGGGCGCGGGGAAACCAATACGTGCTCAACAACTCAGATACACCAGACAGAAATGGCATCTTCACTGCACATGGTGGATTCGTCGTCGGCACCACGGAGTACGAGACAAGCCCAGCTTACCAGCAAAACGACAGCCGAAATTGGCACCCTCAGTCGCGCAATGAGGATGAGTAAACCGCTGCCTCGTATTGTCAGGAGGGTTTAGTGAGTCCTCCGACGGTTAGTTCTTCGAGTCCTCGTGCCACATCCGACTATCGCTGTTCCGCTGGTACGCAGGCGGGTGTGAGAACTGTCTGGTGCCGGTGACCTTCCCACCATGATAGGTGAAAACCCCGTTCCGATCTGGGTAGTCCGAATTGTTGACGATGTACTGGTTCCCCAGCTTCCCTGACTGGTCAACGAGTGAATTGCCGTAGTTTATCCCCTCGCCGATGTACCATATCGGCGGCTTCCGGTCGTCGCTCTCGGCAAACGGATTGTTATCCATGTAATTATTGTTATCCCACGGATACACCATCATGGTGTTCCCGGACTTCCGGTACATATTGTCGTCCCGGTCGCTGTCAGAGCGGGGATCGTCCTCCATGTACCAGAGCCACTCGCTCACGTCGTTGTCGGGTTGGACCATCAACTTGAAGACGTTCCCCGAGACTTCGGCGCCCTCAGAGCGCTGGTTGACGCCAACACGGAAGGCCTCTAGTGAGCCGTAGAACTGGTTCCCGTTCGACCAGTCGCCCTGTCCACTGTAATCGTCCCCACTGGCATAGAGGTCGATCGCGATATCGAACCCGTGTATTGTTCCACTAGCCACCTGCATTGAGCAGGGCCTCGTCCCGCCTAAGAACTGCAGTCCGATACCCTCTCCGGGAGTTCCCCAGAGATAGGCGTTTTCAACGGTTGCACGGTTCGCCAGTTCGATCTTGTCTGCGTCCGGTGCGCCGACGACGACCTGTGTCGAATTCCAGCTAACAGACCGGGTATCAATGAACGGGTCGATGAGTTGTGTCCCACGGTACATCTCGATGACGTTGAAGTCGCCTTCTGGAATGATCCGAGCACCGTTACATTCGAGTCGGACGTTCCGTCTCAGTTTGATAGTATCCGACGGGAAGTAGTTCTCCCCGGAGACGAGCTTTACAGTCCGACTTGGGCCCTGTGCCCATGTATGTGACTTCGACGCCTGATCGATCACGGACTGTACTTCGCCCGGCGGGGCGATGAGCGAACCGTCGTCGGCTTCAGAAACTGAATCGTCGGATGTACTGAGGCTCCCGACGCGGTTCCAGTTGGTGCCGTCGCCGATGTATACTGTGCCGGTATCGGTCGCCAGGAACTTCGACCCTGTCTTCGGTTCGTACTGGCTGATGTTAGACTCAGCGTCCCGGAGTTCGACGTGATTGTCGAGTTTTTCGAAGTTTTCGTTAAGCGGTACGTGCCAATCGAGCGTGCCCTCCGCGGGCGTGTTGTATCGTTCTGCCATTGATATAGTGCGTTATTGGGCACCCCCGTACCCACCCATTCCGTAGCCTTCGCTTCCGAAGTTGTCAGTATCTGACTCGGTTGCGGTCTCGGTTTCTGTTGCTGTCTCCGTTTCTGTCGATGTCTCGGTTTTAGTTGTTGTCTCCGTCTCTGCCGCTTCACTGAATTCGAACCAGTTGAAATCAATGCCGGAGCCGATTGCTTTCACTTGGATGACGTGAGTACCACTATCCTGAACCGTTACGTCAGGAAGGGTCGCTGTCTCCCATGCTGTCCAGCCACCGGTATTTGGCACATCGACTGTCCCAAGTTGCTCACCGTCGAGGCTGAACTGCAGTTGTCTGGTATCGCGTGTCGTCGCAACGCGGACGTTGATATCGTATGTTCCGGCCGGCACCTCAGCGGTATATTCGAGCCATTCGCCGTCCTCGAAATACCCGACGTTGTACGTCCCGGAACTGTCCTGCGTTTCCCGGATGTCGACGTCAGAGCCCCGATAGCCGAGGTCGTACTCATTACCAGTAGTGGTATCATGATACGACACGCCTTCGCCGCCTAGGTCGTACGCTTGGGATTGTATCCTGCCGGGAAGCGTCGGAACGTCGTCGAGCGGCTGATTCCCGGCGATCTCAAACTCAGCCCAATTGAAATCGATACCTGACCCGATAGCTTCGACCCGAAGCACTCGCTGGCCGTCGGCGTCGATGGTAACGTCCTCTAACGTCGCAGTTGTCCACGCTGTCCAGTCGCCCGTGTTGGGGACGTCAAGGGTGCCGAGCGTCTGCTCGCCGAGCGTGAACCGGAGTTGTCTGTCGTCCCGGGTCGTCGCCACGCGGACCTTGATGTCGTACTGGCCCGGCGAAACGTCGGCCGAGTATTCGAGCCACTCGCCATCCTCGAAGTAGCCGATATTGTACTTGCCGGAGACGTCTTGTGTCTCTCGGATGTCGACATCGGAATCGCGGTACCCGGTGTCGTATTCGTTGCCGGTTGTCGTATCGGAGTACGCGACCCCTTCGCCGCCCGTATCGTACGTCTGGGCCTCGATACGGCCGGGAATCGTTGCGGATGTCCCGTTGTACGGTTCTTGAACGTCAACTTTCTCGAACTCGACCCAATTGAACTCCACACCGGAATCCAGCGCCTCGACTCGAAGGGTCGATTGCTGGTCGGCCGTTATTTCGACATCCTCTACGGTGACGGTTTCCCATGAGGTCCAGTCGCCCGTGTTAGGTACGGTGACTGTTGCGAGAGTCCCGTCGCCCATAGACAGTTCGAGTTGTCCGTCCGAGAGCGCCGACGCGACTCGCAGACTGATATCGTACGTTCCCGGAGAGACGGCGGTCGTGTACTCGAGCCACTCCCCGGCTTGGAAGTAGCCGACGTTGTACTCCCCGGACTCATCCCCCGTCGATCGGATGTCGACGTCGGTGTCCCGGTTGGCGGGCCCGTAGACGTTCCCGGCGGATGTGTCGTGATACGCTTCGCCCTCGCCGCCGATGTCGAAGTTCTGTGCCTGAATACGGCCCGGAATCGACCTGACCGTTCCCTCGTAGGGGGACTGTGACTGCGTCGTGTTGCCAGCCGAGAGGGCCAGCGAGTAATCGCCACCGCTCCGACTGACATCCATGACTTGCAGGTAATATGTCCCGCTGTCTGAGAGCGATTCTGGGAGATACACGGGGGCGTCCGAACTCGCGTACGCCTGTGACAGCAGTTCGCCGTCGGGGTCGAATACCCCGAGGGCCGCGGGCCCCGTGTCGGGGCCGGGCGTGAACTTGACGGTTACGTCTTCGGCGTCAGGCCTGAACGCAAAGAGGTCTGACGTGCCCGTCGAGAGCGCCGTCGAGAGCGTCGAATCAACGCTGAGGCTACTGACCGACTTCGCCACGCTTGCGTTTCCGGCTACCTCCGAAACGTCGACCGCGGCGAGTTGGGATGTCACTGCGGGCTCGCCCCCGTATCCGAACTGTGTCGCCGAACTACCTGTGGTAGGACTACCTTTACCGGCACATCCCGCCAGGGACGCAGCGGCAACACCTACCAATTTCATGCACGTGCGGCGGTCTACGACGGTCGTGCCCGTCGGACTCCTGTCTTCCCGCGACACCCCCTCACTGTCGTGCGAGCGATTCTGTTCTTCGTTGGTCACACTCCGGTAATCCCTATTTACTATTTTATTCGTTGTTGCGGGTTGACTGCTGTTTGAAGTACTTGCCACCCATGCAGTGTAACTTGCGTACCAAAATTGAGAGAAAATTACAAACGAAAATGACAGCTAACCTATTAAACGTCGACTGTTATCGCCGAACGACAGCGGTAGTAGGATAGTATTAACGCTCCATTACAGTAGGTTCTTACCGATCTCCCTCCAGTCCGTGACTCACTTGCAGACCCGCTGTCACGTGGTTCAGATCCAGCTACGACGCGACCGGTCCCGTCAGTCAGTTCACGTAGCCGAGATGTTCGAGCCGTTCGCGGGCGGTTTCTCTGTCCTGTTCGGTCGCGTCCGAACCGTCGGGATTCTCAGCGGTGATTTCCGGGCGGTCGCCGCGCTCGTATGTCAGCCACGGAACCGTGACCAGTCCGTCGGCGTACACCCCTCCCGGGTGTCCGTACTCCCGGATCGGTACTGGGAAACTCCGCTCGCCGATGACTTGCCCGTGGTCTGCTGTCACGACCGTTTTACCCGAGAACTCGCCGAAGAGTCGTTCGACCGCTGGCAACACCACGTCAAGGTTCTCTCTGAACGCGCGCTCGACGACCTCATCGGAGACGTCCAATTCACCACTGAGGAGCTTGTACCACTCGAAATCGAGCCGGTCCAGGTCGAAACGCTCCTGTCCGGTCGGTCCAAGAAACGGGTAGTGTGGTTGGAGGTAGTGGACCAGCAGTCGCTTGTTGGGGTACCGCTCCTTCGCCTGTATCGCGGCTTCGGTCATCGTTTCGGGGAGGACCGTCCGGTATTCCTCGTTCCATCCATCCTTTCTCCACACGTCGACGATGTCGTGAAACTGCGTCTCTACCTTGTCCCGGTGTCTATGCAACATCGGGCTTCCCGTTACGTACACCGTATCGAGGAACTCGCGTCCGTGGAACTCCGCTCCTTGAACATATCGTAGCGACACGCATCCAAGATGAGGAGGTGGTCCCAGTCCCTAGCAAAGATATCGATGCCGTCCCGGTTGTACGGCCACGTCCGCAGCCGGCGGTGGTAGAGGCGGTTGACTTCCTGTAAAATTTTGTGTGGCTCGTCGAGGCCGTGTTTCAACGACTCCAGCGTGTACATCTCTAATTGGTGGGACCGCTGTCGAACGTATTGTTATACCGTCTAAAACTGGGTCACTTCGCTAGTTTACGTCCTGAGTTTACTGCCAATCCGTGAGCCCCAACCCGTTCCCGACCAGTCCTCACCGTGCAGTGTCGCACCGGGAACCAGCACCGGCGCTTCTATCGTTCCCCCGTCGGGTCGTCGATGTCGACCCGACACCGACGCTGTAAGGACTCCTCGTCGCTTGCGAGACACGACAGCGAGATGATGGTCTCCCGCTCCAGTAGGGAGGTCTGAAACGAGATGTGGTCCCCCACCGTGGTCCCGCTGTAAAGCGTTCTCGACGTCCGGTACTCCGTCGTTCCGGTCCGACCCAACATCGCGGGGCCGTCGTCGTGGTGGCTGACCGTTAGCTGGAAGCGTAGCGAATCGTACCGCTCCCGCAGGGCGTTCGCTGTCCCGGCCGGAACACCTCCGGGCGATTGCCCGAGCACCTCTTCGTGTTCGGCTGCGACGGCGGCCCCGTCACTGTCGATGACGACGAGTTCGGTCGCTTCCCCTGCCACGGTCCCGATAAGCCGCTTCTGGACGATTTCACCTCGGTTGGCGAACAGGAGCTGGTCTACCCAGCGTCCGACTCCCAACAGTGGGAGTGCGCCGCCGAGTAGCGTTCGTCGTTTCATCGCACTCTCCCCCGCCCTCCGACTCGACTGCTCTGTATTCTCTGTCTCATTCTGATCACGCCAAGGCATCGAAGATGGATTCGAGGTTCTGTTTCACTTCCCAGTCGAAACTAAACATGAGTGCTAGTGCCAGGGCTACGTAGACCCCGATACCGACGAGTACCAGCAAAACGAACTCCAGCAGCGGTGCATCGAGCGTCACCGTCTGATACACGTAGGTCACGGCGGCCGCCATCCCGACGCTCGCCGCAAGCGGATACGACACCTCCCTGAACACTCGTATCGGCGACGCTTCCACGGTCCGGGCGATGAGATACGCGTCTATCGGCATCATCGGGAAGATGTAGACGCCCGTGATGAGCGCCGATGTCCCCTCGATCCCATATCTCATTGTGACCGGGTAGATGAATATGGCAATAAGGACTACACGCAGAGCGGAGAGTTTAGCGATGTAATCCGGTCGCCCGACCGCCTTCCAGACCGGGCCCATCGTTGCACCCATTGAGCGTAACAATCCGTAGATAGCTAGCAACTGCAGCACTGGTACCATCGGCTGCCATTCCGGGGTAAAAAATGCTTCAACAAATGCGGGTGCGACTGCTGCGATCCCCATTGCTGCTGGGAACGAAGCTAACGTGGTCATCCTAAGTGTCTGGAAGTAGCCGGACCGCAACTTTTCCACGTCGTTCTGTACCTTTGAGTACGCCGAAAACGTCACACTTGAGATTGTCTGAGTGATTTCGGTCGCTGGCGCGTTCGAGAGTCGGTAGGCGAGTTGGTAAAACCCCAGTGCGCTCGCCATGAGCGCCCAGCCGACAAACGCGTCGTCTCCTCTGCTGTACAGGAAATACAAGATGGAATTGGCAGTCATCCACTTCCCGAAACTGTAGCGCTTCTTCGCAACATCGAGATCGAACGAAGGCCACGGACGGTACCCGTCCGCCAGATACGAGACGAGGAACCGGGCCATGTCGCCGGCGATGTATCCGATTGCCAGTGCATAGACGGTCGGTTCATACAGAGCCAGGCCTACGGTGACGACGAAGTATGCCACTGCGCCGCTGACTCTGTATACGAATTCTTTGTGGAAATCTAGACTCTTCTGGAAATAGACGACAGCAGGGTTTCGTAACCCAACGATAAACGGCGAGAGGGCGATCACTCGAAACAGATCGGTCGCCGAAGGTTGGTTGAATAACGACGCAATAAACGGAGCGCCAAGGAACAGGATCAAGGCGATTACCGTCCCTCTGGCTGTCTCGATTGTCCAGGCAGTGTTGAGCTCGTCGTCGACGTTGTCCTCCTCGGCCTGTATCAGAGCGGACTTGATGCCCAACTCGGAGAACTTCTTGAGTGAAGAGAGTGTCAACAGCGCGATCCCCATCAAACCGAATGCACGTGGGGATAACAATGCGGCCACGATGACTAACAATAGCAACTCTAGTCCTCGTTCGGTGACGTTCATTACGCCGACCCAAACACCACTCTTCACGGCCTGCTCCATGACATCATCACTGGCCGGGAGCAGTCGCTTTATTAACCGCTTCAGTTGATCTAGCATCGCCGTTCGCACTCCTTGTCGCGTGTGTGACGAGCCACAACACTAGGACGATTGACGGATCTCAGTGTGTTCTTCCAACTCAGAACCCTATATTGCTGTGCCTGCATAGACTCTCCGTTGCTACATACTTCGGATACCATCTGTTTGTTATGGGCGGGGTAACTGTAGTGCAGCTGAACTATCCGGGCGTATCTTGACAGTCCTTCTCAGTGTGCAACTATTCGAGTGTACTGGGATTCATTGATTGTTCGCAGTGAGTACCTGCCCGCTTTCGACCATCGACTCCAGCGGGTTATCGTCGATTTCCAGCGGGAAGTCGACTCGGCCGCACCGCCGAGCGGACTCCCAGCAGCCGAATATAAGTTCCGTTGCCTGCAGTGCGTTGTCGGCTGAAAGTTCAGGTTCACGACCTGTAGAAAGTGCGTCAACGGAGTCTGCTATGGCACGGTCGATATAGGTTTCAGGTCTCGCGTTTTCTACAGTGGCTCCCGGAATTCGAGCGCTGATCTTCTGTTTTGCGGCATCGAAGATTGTTTCGTTGGGACCATGTACGTCCTCTCCATCTGTACCGATCGTCTCCCACTTTCTGCCGGTCCGAACCCGTAGCGGAACCTCGCCGCCGATTTCTATCATTCCGTCTGATCCCAGCAATCGCATATGGCAGTCGACAATACCACCATCCCCTGTTGATGCAAGCCCGTTGACACCGTTCGTATAACGCCATTGCGCGATGGCTTGATTTTCGTTATGGGCCCCAAACTGTACGTTTTCCTCGCTGTATTCGATCCCAGCCATCACCCATTTTGACATCGTCTGGTCAGTGAAGTACCCACAGAGATCAAACAGGTGTGACCCGTAATCAAACAGGTTTTTTCCACCGAGTTCAATCCGCTCTAACGAGCCTATTCTTCCGTTTTCAAGCAGCGATTTGGCTTTCCGGAACGGCTTTCCGAACCGCCGCTGGTGGTTGAACGTAAGTTGGATGCCAGCACGCTTACAGGCCGATACCATTTTCTGACAGTCCTCCCATCTCGTTGCCATCGGCTTTTCACAGTGAATCGCGTCCATTACCCCACTTTCAGCACACGTCATCACAACAGGTGCGTGAATATGTGGCGGAACACAGACACTGACAATGTCGGGCTTGACAGCATTGAGCATCTTCTCAGTGTCCGTGTAGACATTTCGGTCTGAGAGATCCCACCGTTCACCGAAATCTTTCGCGTTCTCCGGGATGACGTCAGCACAGGCGGTGAGTTCACAGGAATCTAGCCGTCTGTACGCGCCTGCATGTCTATATGCCATTGCGAACCCGTCAGTATCCGGATCGTCCGGATCTGCGCCAGTCCCAATGACTGCGACAGTGTACGTCATTAATTGAAGATGGGATAGTAGCCACAATAGTAGTAACCTCGTACTGAGTCATTCAGACAGTCCACACTGACTGGGTGGTCTCTCAATGCTACCGTAATAATATCTCTGAAACTCTCGTCTCTTCTTATCAGAACGGGTGTAGACAACCATCTTGTGTAGTTTTAGAACATACACAGAGTTTTATATGACTCTTAACCACTCCGCTTTCGGAGCACTGTCTAGTTCTGGATGACATCGGCTGGTGTTTCGCCGTCGAGTGCTTGGTTCGGCCGTTCGTGGTTGTGGTAGTGTCTGAAGCTCTCGGCGGATTCCAATCAGGACAACCAGACCACCAACAAAGGATCTGTTCACTCGTGAACCGACCACTGTCGCTCGTTGATCGAATATACGAAGCCAGTTAAACCAGTTGGCGTTTGATTTTTGGATAACCCCATATCTATATTAGTTGTATCCCTGTCCAAACCGTTAGGTGATTAATAGCATCCGCTGCAACAATATTGACGGTATGGCCTGTTTACTAAAACGGTCTCCGTCGTTTGATTTTTCACAATGATGGACCAAAGTCGTCGCCGACAAAGCGCAGTTACAGTAACAAGGGGAGCTATCTCACTGTACTGATGTCTTCAGATGGAGAGACTAGGGCCGTGGAGTCGGAGCGGGCGACCCGTCGGACCATTCTAGCCCTCGTTGCGACTGGACTCTCGTTCGGTGCTGCAGTGCTTTTGAAACGGGAGATCTTGTATCGTGGGTACGGCGAGGATGGTTATGGAGAACAGGGCTTTGGAGAGTGATTATTCTTGTTTCTCGTACACTCTCTACCACGGGTTGAGACCAGCGGCTACTAGCTTGTGAGCTTGTGTAATATGAAAATACTAACAAGTCCCAGCGGTACGTTAGTCTGACGGATCTGTGGATTGGACGGATCGATCAATATCCGGTACCTCGCCTTTGTCCTCTTCGTGGGTGTGACTCAGGTATCCTCGAATACGCCCAACTGTCTTTGCAACAGTACTGCCCGCTTCTACCACAGTCGCTACTGGCGTTATTCTGACGTAATTCAATGGATCAAGTGCCTCACAGAAAACATTCTTGAGCTGATTTGTTCGCGGGACGTTACATTTTGACCAGTAGTACGGACTCTTTGTCTCGAGCTTATACTGTTTCTTCCAGTACTCGGTAATAGATGATGCGTACGGGTGGTCGACGATGAGTTCGGGGTCATACCGAATATCAAACTCGCTTCTGATTCGTCTGGCGAGTTCCTTTTCTTCGTGACCCCACCCCATTTGTTCGTCCCACCCACCAACAGCGTTAAAGACGGTCCTGTGAACACCCATGTTACATCCCCAGAAGTGGTTGACGTAGCAAGGATCGTCTCCCCAGTCGTAATGGGCTGTGAAATGGTGGGCAAACACATCATCGACTGGGTGGACGGTTCGACCGGCGTATGCCGCCTCTGTTTCGAGGACCTCATCAGCCTTTTGTAGATATCCTTGACGGGGTCGGGAATCATCATCGAGAAATACTATCTTGTCGGCTGAGGCTTGTCTGATTCCTTCATTTCGTGCCTTAGTCACTGGGCTCTCATCACACACGATAACCTCGAAGTCGTCGAACGTCTGGTCTTTGAGGCACTGTATTGCTTCAATCTCATCACGCGGCTTCAACGTCGCGATGATAACGCTGACCGACACCATGTAATATTCTACGAAGTAGAACTCTTTTTCAACATATTAGTATAGCCATCCTGTCATTAGTAGGAAACACATTCTCCTGTCCATCCCTACCCTGGCATGGTCGCAATGACTGCCTGTACCCATGATACAACTCCGTAGATGAATACTACAAACCCACCCATGGAAACCCAGCGTAGCCGTTTGTGATTTTTTGGGCGGACACCATCTGGATTACTGAGTTCGACCGCAAACAGAAAGCCTGCGTAGCTGAGCAGGTAATACAGTAGCGGGTTCCAACGACCGATAAACATCATCCCTCCCAGCGTCGCTGATAGCCAGACGATAAAAACCCCCACGAACCGTCGAACCCATCCAGCACACATAGTCAGTCAATACACGTCTTCCTGTTTTGTTATGCTACTACTATCGCGTCCTATTGAAAGGTGGTTTGGATGCCGCTTACAGCGGTGGTCACCATGTTGGTAGCTATTGATACACAATATTCAACTGGGAGCTCTGTCGATGAGCCACAGGAACACTGTCACTAAGAGAAACAGTACTTCGAAGACAATGTGTCAGAACCGGTTTTCAATCGACTTCAACTAACGCTTTCGGGAGGTCCTCAGTCAGTGGCTAAAGCCGTGTTCCCTCCCCGCCGCGAGAGCTATGTTTTCATCGCTCACGCTTTCTCAGATGTACTACTGTGATGCTGCGACTAATCGTGACCGACTTGTGCGGATGAAACACATTCTCGCTTCGCTAGTAACGTTGTTCCGTTATCGCCGTAGATCTCGAAGCGAATCCGAGTGAATAACAATAAACTCTTCTTCACCGAGTTGTGACTCATGCTCCGGCAAAAATATCAACTGTGAATCAGTTGACGATTTGACAACCGTTAGTTCTTCCATCTCGTAGCCCAGATCTGATTCCCAGTCTGGATCTGTCGGTACGTCTTCCCACTCCTCTGTGGTCATCATTCAGCTGCCACTCCATTCAAACATTCTAGTCTTGACAAACTCAACCGCTGGTGGGAAAATAGCGAATTCTGACCACCTCTCCGTACCGCTAATCTTAGATTAAGACAATCTTTGAACTTCCTCTCTATTGCGCTGACATCGAGCATATCTCGGAAAGGAGTAATTACTATATTAAAGATTGCGTCCTTATATGCAATATGTATATACCATTTACACCTATTTACTTACCAATTCTCCCTATAATCTCCTATGGAATAATCCCGTGAAAACACCTCAATATCTGGTAGTAGGTTCAAATTACCCTGATATTCGACAGGACTACACTGGATAATGACACCGTCTTGCACCGTAGTACGGTGAGCAAATGAATACAGCCACGGGATCCACTATCGGGTTGGACTCATCCAAGGGTTTTCGAGTGTACCTGTACCAATGCCACTCCTGTATCTGTGGACCTGTCATCTATGTATCCATACGGACCCTTCTACCTGAGCGCTACGCCTGAGACTCTAAAGTAACAATCAAATCTTAATTGGTGCCATTTCGTACCTCCGGTGTTACTCGATTTTGAGTGATCGAATCAGCTACCGCATTCCACGTAAGTCTATAGTGAGGGTGTCATAGAACTCTTGTCACACCGTGATGATCGTGCTTCCCGGATTGTCTCCGCGTTCGTAGTTGGTGATAGCGACGACGAGGCGAAGGCACAGAGCAAGAAACACCTGCGATCGTGCGTGGACGCGGCCTCGGGCGTGCGTTCGCCCGAGGCCGCAGTCCTTCACTGATTCGTTGGTTCGTTCGACGCCAGTACGGCGGTTGTACGTCTCGTCTAGGATTGATTGCTTCAGCTGGACGCCCTCACTGTGTTCCTCGATGCGGTCTTCGATCCTGTACTCGATGTCTTTCGGGTCATCAGTGTTTCGCGCGTTGTACGGAGCGACTGGCACGACCCCTGCGGTCAGCAGGTGGTCGTGCCAGTCGAGCGTGTCGTAGGCGCTGTCACCAACCATCCAGATTGGTTGCTCAACGGCGAGCGCGTCACGTGTGACGCGCATCGCCGTCTCTTCCGGTGCTTGTTTGCTCTCGGTGAACTCGGCTGCAATCGGGATCTTTTGCCCGGTCGAGACGATCGTGCAACCGTAGCCGTAGTAGTACTCGTCGTCGGTTGGATCGTAGCACTTCGACGCGTCTGGATCGGTGGGCATCGCCCTCACGTCGGTTGAATCGATACAGTAGGTCAAGTCGAGCAGGCCGCGTCGGGCGGCCTGCTCGACGAGTCGGTCAAAGACCTCGTTGACGACGTGTTCGAGGTCGGTGAGAAAGCGATCGACCGCGTCTCTCGACGGCGGTCGATCGAAGCCACAGCTCAGCCAAACAACCGTGTTCCGAAGCTCCCGCTCAACCGGACGAATGCCGTAAATGTCCTTGTAGTAGCAGTGGAGAAAGCCACGCATCAGCTCTGGTGGTTCGTGGTCTCGTGTTCGCCCCGTCTTTGCCGGGGCGAACACGTCGAACCCTTCGAGAAACTCGAAGGAGAGGTGCTCAAACAACGCTAACGTTTCCGTCTCCACGACATTGAAGAACGACTCTACCGAAGGATCATCTTGCAGGGTCGCTGGACTCATCCACCTCAGCGTTCACCCTGCTCTTTGGTGTGCTACTCGTTCTATGACACCCTCCTATAGTGGTAAGCTCCGCTATGCCGGAATAACACGACTATAACAATACGCCCCTGTACGGAAGGTCCTGATGGAGAGGGCAGTTACCCGACACCCACAACCGGCCCAATCCTTACCACCCCCCTCAGGGACGCTCGTGCCCTGTATAGTCGCTGTCGACTCGGATCGCTCTCTCCACTTTGACAGTGAGCCGGAACGGCTTCGGTCACACCGTTTTATCCGGCTCACTCCGGTCTCGACTTCTTAGCTATGACGACTGAACTCAAATCTTTTGCTACGGATTCGCTGATTGCCCTGATTAACTGTGTTAGGAACTAGAATGCCATCGGTATCCAGCAGATATAACGCAACTGTACTAGAACTCGCGGCCGAGAAGCGACGTTATGATTGCATTCAAAATAGCCGATGAACTCCCCTACACCGATTCCTGAATGTGTACCTATGATCGGCGCAAAATTCAGAGTGGTTTACAACAAAATTCCGAAAGCTCGACACCAGTACACCTCGGATATGAATTAACTGGTAAGAGTGTAGAAGAAGCCAACTACCTCAAATATGAACTCAATTACTAAACTGTACCAGTTACTCGTAGCGGTGTATGCCGGAACATATCTCCGACAGCGAAATGGAACGGATTTCGGAATTCGCGAGCACTCCGATGTACAAACGGTCGCCAGATCAGTTACTACCTGACGGGGCGGCTGACGACAAAGAATAACACACCCCCGGGGGGTGCTTACCAGTCAACATAGTTCCGCTCACGGCTCGCCGATATCGAAGGACTTGCCATTCTTTCCTCGCCGCCTAGAGACTGCGTGAGCAATAGAAAGCACGAGAAATGAACTAATGACAACTAGTCCGACAACTATCGGACTGACCGCACTGAGTGGCGGAAGGCCGACAATTGCTGCAAGGAGTAAAATGGCGTTCAACAGGGCGGCAGCTCCATAGTATTGATACCATTTTGAATCATCATCGCTATTGCTAATGAACGGTTCCACCTCCGGAGCATCCTCTCGAAGAGCTATCTCACCTGTATCGGCGTCGTACGTTATCAACCCTGCCTCTTGAAGCTTCGGAGCATGGGTTTGATACAGTGAAACGTACACCCGCTTTCGCGCCTGCGAGGAGAGTTCTTCGACGGTCGTGTCGTTCTCCCACGCAGCTAACTCCTCAGCTAAATCGGTTAGCTGGACCGCCTCCTTTTGCTGGCGTAGATAGTAAAGCGTATATCGACGCCTCGAACTGCTGAGGATGTCGAACATTTGATCGCGTGAGAGCTCTGGTTCTTCCTCTACCATCGGTTCGCTCATAACCTCGATTGCTGCATTGGTTTGTGTTCAGGCCGCGAGAGCGACATATATACACGAAACCCGGGGTACCGTTTTGTTACACCCCCGTTACCTTCTAATTCCAGAGTAAGAAATAGCTACTTGTCCAGCGCACCGAACTACTGTTCTTCGCTGACTGACCACAGTCAGTATATAATCCCTTAAAATTCCACATCGTGAAGTGTTTAACGTACAACATAATCCAGTCATAGCTACGTGTAATGAATAAAAACAAATCTGCGCGTGAAAGCGCAGTACAGTGCGTTATTGTTTAGATCGGTACACGCCTCTGTTTCAGTACTGCGAAGCTGCGGATCCTTTCGTATTAGTATAATACCATATATTAGTACTACAATATCAAACCTCAATGAGGATAGACGGAAACTACATAACATCCTATTAATAATACATAGCGTCTCCGTAGGGCTGATTCTGCTACTCGATTCACTAAGTTGCTGACAGGCGATTCAGTAATCACATGGAAAAAGAATTCTCTGTGGCTGTCCTCCATGCTGACATATCGGGCGTATATTGATGCATGGCAGAAGATCTCGTCTACTGATTGGGTTGAGAGCGTGACCCCTCAATAATCGCTCTACAAATTCGCCTATGTCTCTGTGGCCTCTGTGTTGTTCTCCCGCATTGTCTCCACGCCGTGCTCTCTTGCCGGTGGCTCCTCGTTATCTGTTCACGTAAGAACTAGTAGGACGTTGCTAGCCAGTTATGTCGGCGTGATTTCGATGGTCTCGCTATCTCGAATCCGAACGGTGTACCCACTGTATGTGAAACTAATCTGAATGTCGTCGTTGGACTGCCCTGCAACAAGCGTGTCGAGGGCGTCCGGGTCAATTTGGTTATACAACGGCGGGAGACTGGTTTCCGCTACGGATTCTTTCGCTGCTATAGCGGTTACAATCGCTTCACTCGGCGATTCGTACTGGTTTGCCCAAAAGACAGTTTCTGTCTCGTTCCACTCCAAACTCATTGTTCTTTGTATGAACGCACTCCCGTATCAGTATATACTCTATCAGACTAGCAAACTCAAATAACGGGCGCTATCTATCTAGATGCTGGGTCGTTCCGCCTTCGCTAAACAACTGTTCAAGTAGCTTCCGGATAGCTACCCGAAGGTGGTGGCTGAACGTCGGCTGTGAAATATCGAGAGTATCGGCTATCTCTTGACCGGTCTTGTCGCGTGGAGATTGATAGAATCCGCTATAAAAGGCTGCAAGCAGGACCTCGAATTGACGGGGGGTTAGCTGTGCTGTCAATTCTGAGTGGAACGACTCACGAGTTTGGACACCATGTTCCCGCTTGTGACGGCTCACGAGTTCGATGTCTGGACACGACCGCCGTAATTCAGCTATAAGCTGGCGAATATCGACAGTCTGTGGGACCTCAAGCTGAATCTCCAGAATTTCACCGTCAGACTGGATTAACTTCGGGGCCCCCCCTTGTTCGGCGACTGTCAGTGCGAGCTGTGTCCCTGATACTGTTGCTTCGAACAAGCTCGTGTCTTCAGTGTCAGTTAGACACTCTAATCGCTCAATCCGGGGTAGGGTGTCCAAACACGCTTGTAGGTCACCGGGGGAAGCGTCAGTGCTGAAAAACACGATACAGCTGGTATCGCCCTGTGGGACGATTCCTTCGAATGTGATTTCTGCATCGACGACGCCAGCGATACGATGAATGATATCGTCGGAGTCCGTCGCTTCCAACTGGAGTTCGACAGCCCGATCTGCGACGAGCCCTTGCTTCGTCTCAATGCTGTTGATAGCGTATCCGACCGTTTCACTCACCTCTTCGAGTACTGACTGTGTCGGCAGATCGAAAACGTCCGGCGTTTTCGCATACACGGTCAGAATGCCGTAGGAGAGCTGCTGATAGCTGAGTGGGATGCTGACGACTGACTGGAACCCCCGTTCCAGCAGCCGCCGCTGCCACCCCTTTCCCCTGAGCCCGTCTGCGATGTTGTTGTTCAGCGTCTGTTCGTTAGTTCGGGCTGTCTGGACTGCTGGCGGAGGCGGTGTCTCATTCGTGGGCGTACGGGATTCCTCCAGAAAGCCACGGTCGGTTCCTGCCCACGTCCGTGGTGTAACCCGGTCGGTATCGGATTCGTATTCGCCGATCCAAGCAAACGAACAGATGTCGGATGCGACCAACTGGTCACACACTGCTTGCTCTATTTCTGAGCGACTGTCTGCCCTGAGTACGCGCTCGTGAATTTTCTGACTCAGTTCTGTCAGTCGATTCATCTGCTCAAGCTGAACCGTCCGTTTCTCCAGATCACGCTGTCTGTCTTCGAGTTCTGTCTCGTAAGTCAACCTATCGAACGCCGCTCGAATTGTCGCACCGAGGAGTTCGGTAATTCGACGTGTCTGGGTATCGAACACGCCGCCGATAGTGTCGCCCGCTCGAAGCACCCCGTGGTCCCCCAGCGGGACAAACACGGCTTTCCCATCAGCCATCGTGTCCCCGCCTGCTTTCGACGTCGAGTTTTCGTCGCACACGATAGTCTCCTCGGTGAAAAAGGCTGAGCTAACAGGGCTATCACCGTCTGCTGGGAGAGCCTGATACTCCTCGATCTCCGTGGCAGCAAGTGGGCGGAAGACGTTGGTCTCGCTGTCGAACGCGTACAGCACAACTTCGGGGAGACCGATAATATCACGGGTTCGCGATACAACAATTTGAGCAGCTTCCTCCTCTGAAGTCACGCCCAAGAGATCTGTTGCCGTTTCGTACAACTGTGTAAAACCCATCTCCGCCCGCTGTGTCTGTAGTTCGTTACCGATCCACTTGCTCAGCAGGTCCACGAGTGTTACGTCCCAGTCCGAGAACCCGGCCTTGTCTGTCCCGGAACCGTAGAAACAGAGCGTTCCGTAAGTACTCCCACCCACAGTCAGTGGCGTTCCGAGGTATCGATTGACTTCGTCATCCCATATATTGTTTCGGTCACTGTCACCGCATTCGGTATCAACGTCTGTCACCACGACTGTCTCCCCGTTTGCGATAGCTTCCGCGCAGGGGGTTTCCGACAGGGGAATCGTTCCACCTGAAAAAATTGTTTCGTCAGGTGTCTGAAGTACTTCGAAATCGTATTCCATTCCGTTGACATTAGAGAGTGTCGCATACTCAGTCCCAAGCACACTGCGGCCGACCTGCATGAGGTCCGCTATCTGTTCCTGTAGTGCGCCTTCTCGTGCTGTGAACACTTCAGTAATCGTTCGCAGGACTTCTTCCCGCATTTCGAGTTCGGCACGCGTCGCGGTTGAATGGAGGCCATCAGCAACAATCTCCGCAAGTTCTGTCAGCACAGCCTGCTCCGCCTCGTCAAACGCGAAGGGTGTGTCAGCGTATATCGAAATCACACTCTGTACTGATCCCGTGTACTGAATGGGGAGCACGATCATCGACCGAAACCCGTATTCCGATATGAGCTCGCGCCAAGGCTGAGCCGATGATTCAGTCCGGATGTCAGACGCTACTTGATGCTCGCCGGTTTCGATCGCACGGCCGAACGGCCCGTCATCGAAAACTGAGCGGCCATAGCGGGAGAGCATCGCTTCGACGTATTCGAGTGCGTCGCCACCACCCGCAGAGGAGACGATGTCGCCTGACTCGTTTTTTTCGCCGATCCAAGCGAACTGGTAGGCATCCGAACTGGTCAGAATTTCGCAGACAGCCTCTTTGATCTCCTCGGCCGTTGATGCCCGCAACACTTGGCGGTTTATCTCCCGAAATAGTGAATTGATCCGAGATAAGCGCGCTGTTTCCCGTTGAAATCGGTATGATTCGACCGCGTTCTCGATTCTGTTTGTGAGCACTGTGTACTGCTCTGGCCCGCCGCCTTTCACGAAGTAGTCGGTGACGCCGGCTGAAACCGCTTCGCTGGCGAGCTTCTCGCTCCCTTGCCCTGTCAACAGAATAAACGGAAGGTCACCGTTAGACTGTCGCACCGTTTCTACGAACTCAATCCCGTCAGTTTCGGGCATCTCGTAGTCACTGACGATACAGTCGATCGACTCTGAATCGAAGTAACTGAGCGCATCCTCGACGCTCGCGGCCTCGATGACCTCGATACGGTCGTTCTCGTGTTCCAGCAGTTCCGCCGTCGTCTGCCGGAACTCGCCGTAGTCATCGACTAACAGCACCTTGATTTTCGAGGCTGCCGTTCCACTATCCGTTGGCGCCGGTCCAGTCTCACCGGCCAACTTCCGCATACTACACTACTTACGCGACAGTCCGTATAAACGTTTGACTTGGTCGCAACGCTGCCGTGGTTCTACGCCCGTTGGCAGTACCGTCTCCCGTGAGGAATTCGGCTTCTTCTCCAAACTAGTAGGTCACTCATATTTTAGACCGTATCCGGACACTGTGCCCTCCGAACCACGGTTCATTTTCATCGATATTATTGAAATAGTACATATGGCGGAACGTTATATATGTCAAAATACACTTTCATAAGATACTATCGTACAGATACTGAGCGTGTGGAAACACGATTTATACGAATATTAGCTGGAACCCGAATTTAGTGCTGCGTGTAATTATCGTATAATAGTGTGTCAATAATGTCCGATAATAGTAATAACACAATACTATTTGAATATCTGACTTTTCCATCAGTTCAAAAAATACAATCTCTTTCCAACCGTTTACCCACTTTCAAAATACATACTAAGGGTGTATATTTTGCAGGCGACAACTACACCGCGGATACACCGTCCGTCAAAAACTATTACTGAACAGGCCGAAACAACTGGACAATGGCTGTTGACTCCGGTTGCAAAGTAGACGCGGTTATCGACAAGTACGGGCTGGCATCGGCAGACCCAGTCTACGAGTCCCTTGACAATGGCCTGCTCGCACGCTGGACGGGTGCTGATGACCGAACTGAAATGGGGTATCGGTCGTTGACAGCGTGGTTCAACAAACGACTCCTCAAACAGGTCTACACTGAACACGGTCGTGAATCCCTTGACACCCGTATCGACAGTGACTACACGACGTTGCGTGGCGACGACGACTTACAACGGGACGAACTCATCGAGCGACTGCAAGCCACGGGTATCCCCGGAGCGTCGCTCCACGACGACATGGTGTCGTGGGGAACGATGCGAACGCACCTCAATGACTGTTTAGACGGTGAAAAAGAGCTCCCGAAGGCGACAACTAACTGGGAGCAGGAGAGCGTGGCAACGGCGAAAACGGTTGTCGAACGGAAGGCCGAAACGGCACTGTCCTCGCTCGCGAAGAAAGGCGATCTTGACGGCGGTGACACCGCGGAGATAGAGGCCCAGATACAACTCGGCTGCCCAGACTGTCCGACCCGTGTTCCGTTCGATGTCGCACTCGAACGTGGGTACGTCTGCAAGCAACACCGGAACGCGAGTTTGTCAGCACACAATTCATGACTTGGACCATCGAAATCGAACGAATCGCGGGTATCCTTGAGGGGGCGGCGACGGTAGAGCCGGGATTGAACGTCGTCCGTGGCTCGAACTGGCAGGGGAAATCGAGCTTCATTGAAGCCATCAAAACGTCCCTTGGCACCTCCACAGAGTTGACTGAAGGAGCGGACAGCGGTACAGTGCATCTCGAAACGCCAACGGGCGTCTATGATGTGACGCTCTCCCGTGAAAACGGCACCGTGGCCCGACACGGTGACCCGTACCTCAGCGACGAGTACGACGTGGTCCGCGCTGAACTGTTCGCGTGCTTAGATGAGCGTAACGAAGTCCGTCGCGCTGTCCGGGCAGGAGAAAACCTCGAGGACGTGCTGTTGCGGCCGCTTGATTTCCAGAACATCGACTCACAGATCGAGACGTTACAGCGGGAACGCGAACAGATCGAAACGGAACTCACGCAGGCACGCGAAGCGAAAAAGCGGATCCCCAGCGTTCAGGAGAAAGTGACGCGGCTGGAAAACGAGATCGAAGATTTGCGGGCTAAACGCGAAACAATCGACAGTGATGCAGGAAGCGACGACAGTTCAGAGTCGGTTCGCCGTCAACTCAGCCAAGCACGGACTGAACAGAATCAGGCCAAAAACCGCGTCGAACGACTCGAACAAAGTATCGAGCGGACGGAACAGCGTCTTTCAGAGCGTCAAGATACGCTTGAGGCCCTCGAAATTCCTGAATACACTGATGTTGAGGACAAACTCTCGGAGGCACGGCAGCGGCTCTCGCAGGTGGAGCGAGACGCCGAGGTACTCCAGTCTGTGTACTCGGCCACAGAGATGGTACTCAGTGAGGAGCGGCTCGACCTGCTTACCGAGGTGGAGCGTGATATCGACGGTGACACCGTGGCCTGTTGGACGTGCGGCAGTGAGACGACTCGCGCGGACTTGGCTGACCAACTGGACGCGCTCGGGAGCGAACTCACCGCGCTTCGAGCTCAGAAGGAGACTTACCGAGACACTGTCGAGGAACTGGAAACACAGCGCGAGGAAATCAGTCAGGCTCGCCGTCGAAAGGCGGACCTAGAGGAAGACATCGCTGAACTGGAGGCGACGCTAGCCGACCGGAAACAGAGCCTTGACACTGCTAGCAACAGGCTCGAACAGGCTCAGGCGGACGTGGAGCGACTCTCCGACCATGTTGATGCGGCCGTAGCGGAGCTTTCGGACGTCGAAAGTGAGATTAAGTACCGCGAGGCCGAACTCGAAGACACCGCCGACGAACTGGCACAACTGGAAACGAGAGCGGACCGCGTTGACACGCTGGAAACCGAGATTGAAGCTGTACGCGATGACCTCGCAGAATTACGGGGTCGGAAAGACCGACTCAAGCGCGAGGCACGGGAGGCGTTCGACACGGCGATGCAGGACATCCTCTCCAGATTCGGGACGGGGTTCGAAACGGCCCGACTCACCGCTGACTTCGACATTGTGGTCGCTCGCGACGGCCAAGAAGCGAGCTTAGATGCCCTCAGCGAGGGTGAACTCGAACTCATCGGTTTTGTGGCAGCGCTGGCCGGTCGCCAGTCTTTCGACGTTGGCGACGCTGTACCGCTCTTGCTCGTCGACGGTCTGGGCGGCCTTGATGACGACAATCTCCACACCCTTATCGAGTACCTGCAGCAGCGGACAGAGTATCTGGTGTTTACTGCGTACCCGGAATACACAGCCTTTGACGGACGCGAGATCGACCCGACCCAGTGGACCGTTGCGAACGAGAAAGAGGCCTCGGCTGACTGACTCCCCCCCCTCAAAGACGGATGTCTCTTACTGACGCCGATGTCTTGCTCGGCTGTATAGCTCTGTTGTCTGAGAACAGACTATACTTCATAGGTATACTTCTACTTTTAGGACGATAATACAAAAATACTATTAGTGGTACGGGGATTCTATAATCAGATGGCGACCATACGGGTCAAAGATTGGACGAAAAAAGAATTACGAAGAATCCGAGACGCGGAATCACATTCGTCGTACGATTCGGTCATCAAATCGCTGCTGAAAGACCGCAAAATCGCGAAGTACGCCAACGACGACGGCGGGACTGCGATGGGCGAGTCCGGCCAGTCACAGGCCGCCGACATCGACAAGGCGTTTGACGATCTGACTGTACTGGCGGAACTGACTGGTAGCCACGACGGCGTGTTGTTCCTCTGGTGTCCGAACTGCGGGAACGAACTCGTGCATCTCACGGCCGAGCAGCCGCTTGGTCTCTCCGTGTTTGAGATGGAGTGCCAGCGGTGTCTTACCCGCCTCGACAGTCAGGCCATCGTCGCTATCGAATTACGGTATCCAATCGAACAAAAGATGATCGAGGGACAGCTTCAGACGGATCTCAAATCCTGCGTGATGGACTACTGGGACCGGACGCTAGAGGCGGCCGCCAACAACACGCTCGAAACTGAGGCCCCCACCGACCGGCTCGTGTGGCAGTTCGACCAGTACCACAAGCAGTTTACTTGGGACTGGCCGACTGATGTCCCAACTGTCAGCTTTGTCCCCGGTGTCACGTACCGTAACACTGCAACTGACGAGCGAATCGAAGTCGTCGAAGCTGTCACCGAGAACCGGAACGCGATGGACTCATACAAAATAAGACGCTGCACTGCAGACGGCGATGTTGTTCCGGACCAGCTAGACAGCAGCACAGTCGTCGACTGGATTGTCAACCGGAAACTGGTTGTCACAGAGCAGTCAGTGGGAACGACTACACCCGCGACGTAGCTGATCCCGCCGTTGGTTTTGGCCTATCGCCGATGCATGTGGTGTGGGGCCTGATAAATGGACAATGATATCTAGATAATGCTGGAATTGAACAGTTCTTGTCGGTTACTAGCATGGTTTCGGTACTGGAGGCGGCTATAAGTTTAGAGTAATATATGTGCTGTATAAGGTGTATCGAGGCTACTGCAGACTCCCATGACGTTTGTCGACAACAGTTATACGACACCAGCAGTCTACGTTCTACTATGACTGGGCTGGTTGGATGCGCGCGTTTCCTAGCTGCATCGCCGAGTGCGCCTTGGTTCGTGGAGGCGGAGAGCGCCCGTGAGTAAAGCGATGCATCCTCACACGCTCAAACTCCCGCGTGAGGAACACGGATTGGCGACGTCGAAGGCAGCGACTAGACGGATACAGGGCATCCTTCCGGTGTTCTTGGAGAACAAGATCATCGAGGCAGAGGCTAACGGACTGGTCGTTGCCCTCGATGGCAGCGTCGAATCGACGGTTGCGGCGGCGCTGGCCGTCGACGGCATTGGGGCCGACTACGTGACCGGTCTGGTGATGCCGGTGCAGCTAAGCGACGAAGGACCTGCTCGAACGGCTGAAACCGTCGCGTCGCTGCTGGACATCGACTGCCACCGGCTCCACCTGCAGCCAGTGCTTACGGCGTTCCAGCGAGTCGTCGATGAGACCGGTGGGCCGACCGACGACCTCGTGGCAATGCAAAACGCCACCGAACGCTTCCGGATGGCATGTAAGTACTACGTCGCCAACACCAGAAACGAACTCGTCGTCGGGACGGTTTCCCGGACTGACCGACTGCTGGGATCCGTTGCGAAACACGGCGAGAACGGCGTGGATCTATCGCTGTTTGGCGACCTCTATAGAACTGAAATCGATGCCCTCGCTGATGCACTTGCGGTCCCATCGGACCTCCTCAACCAGTCCCCACATCCAATGTGGCAGGTTGGTGCAACTGATGTGGCGGAACTGGGTATTGACCAGCAAGAACTTGACAGCATCCTCCATTTCGCGGTTGATAGGGGCTGTTCCGCATCGGCGGTGGCCGACAAGGTCGGCGTTGGCGAATCTATCGTTGAACGAGCGGTTCAGTGGTGTGCCAGTACGCGCCACAAGCGACACACGCCACCAAAGCCATCGATGGATAACTGATACTGTCTGTGGAATATTTCGCCACCCCGGGGGTCGCAAATCTCTCGCAACAGGGACAGCCAACAGCATGAGCCACACCCGTGGTGTTTCTGTGAACAAAGCAGTTAACAGCTATACTCCGCGAGTCTCACATCCATGCAGGCCGACCCCAAAGAGATAATCGACATCGGCGACAGGCTACTGTCGGAGTATCCCGAGCTGTTTACCGAGCAGTACGAGACAAACACTCGTCTTGTTCAGCGACTTGCCGGCGTGGATTCGTGTCGCACCCAAACCCGACTCACCAGATACATCACCCGAAAAAAACGGACACGGAACGGCTCGCAAAGGTGAGGCCACCGCAAAGCACACGCGCCACACGGAGTGCCACAAGCCTGTGGCTGGATTGTCTGCACTCGCCGGGCATCCCGAGATGAGGACCTTCTTTATGTAGAGACCGTCTTGCAGGACGTATGCTACTGACTGGGACTGTTGTTGCAGATTCTGAGACTGTCCTGCAGGACGGGGCGGTCGTTGTCTCCGGAGACCGCATCGAGGCTGTGGGTTCCCGGACCGAACTCGAAGCGCAGTACGCCGACCACGAACACCAGTCCTACGACGTGCTGTTGCCGGGACTCGTCGGCGGTCACATCCACTCGGTGCAGAGTCTCGGCCGCGGCATTGCCGATGACACGGAACTGCTTGACTGGCTGTTCGACTACATTCTGCCGATGGAAGCCTCCTTGACCGCCGAGGAGATGGAGATTGCGGCGAAGCTGGGCTATCTGGAAATGATCGAAAGCGGGACCACGACCTGTATCGACCACCTGTCGGTCGCGCATGCGGACCGGGCCTTCGAAGCGGCGGGCGAGATCGGTATCCGCGGCGTTCTCGGCAAGGTACTGATGGACCAGCGCTCGCCGGATGGCCTGCTAGAGGAGACGCAGGCCGCACTGGACGAGTCCGAGCGGCTCATTCAGCAGTACCACGGTGCCTACAACGACCGGATTCGGTACGCCGTCACCCCCCGCTTTGCCGTCTCCTGTAGCGAGGCCTGTCTCCGTGGCGCACGTGAGCTCGTGGACAAATACGAGGGCGTCCGCATCCACACACACGCCAGTGAGAACCAGAGCGAGATCGAGACGGTCAAAGAGGACACCGGAATGCGAAACATCCACTGGCTCGACGAGGTGGGTCTCACCGGCGAGGATGTCGTCCTTGCACACTGCGTCTGGACCGACGAGAGCGAGCGTGAGGTCCTCGCAGAGACGGGGACGCACGTCACCCACTGCCCTTCCTCGAACATGAAACTCGCCAGCGGTATCGCGCCGATCTGGGACTACCGCGACCGCGGTATCAACGTCGCCATCGGCAACGACGGGCCGCCCTGTAACAACACACTCGATGCGTTCACCGAGATGCGACAGGCGAGCCTGCTCCAGAAGGTCGACCAGCTAGACCCGACGGTGACGCCCGCAGCCGAAATCTTCGAGATGGCGACGCGCAACGGCGCGAAAGCCGCTGGCTTCGACAAACTCGGCGCGATTCGGGAGGGGTGGCGCGCCGACATCGTCGGTCTGAATACGGACCTCACGCGAGCGACGCCGTTGCACGACGTGCTCTCCCATCTGGTGTTTGCGGCCCACGGCGACGACGTCCGCTTCACGATGGTCGACGGGAACGTGCTCATGGAGCACGGCGAAGTAACTACTATCGACGCCGACGCCGTTCGTTCGAAGGCCTCGACAATGGGGCTTGAGATGGACCTCGAAGACGAACGGGAGTCCGCACAGGAACAGAAGCCCTGAGGCAGACCTGTCGGTTTTCGCCCAAGCGTCAGCCGAGCCGCGTCCGCAACCGCGATCCGAGCCAGTCGCTCGTAACGACCAGCGCAAACACGGCGAGGATGGCGGTCGAGAGTTTCCCGTACTGCAACCGCTGAATGGTGATAACGAGATAGTATCCGATGCCGCCCGCGCCCACGAACCCGAGGATAGCGGCCGACCGAATGGTACACTCCCAGCGGTACAGCGTGTACGAGGCGATTGTCGGCGTCACCTGCGGGACCATCCCGTGACAGACCGCCTGAAGGCGTGTCGCGCCGCTCCCGGCGACCGCCTCTGTCGTCATCGGGTCCGTGTCTTCGAGAAAGTCGGCGTACAGTTTCCCCAGAACACCGGCGTTGTGGACCGCAAGCGCGAGAACGCCCGCAAACGGGCCGAGGCCGATAGCGGTAACGAACAGGAACCCCCAGACGATACCGGGAACGGAGCGTAGAAAGCTGAGTACGGTACGACTGGTGTGATAGAGACCGCGTCCGGCAGCGATACGGCCGGCCGAGGCGTTTCTGTACAACGGGCCGCGATGGGTGACGGTGGCGGCACTGGTCAGACCGAGTGGAACGGCGAACGTGACAGCAAGCGTGGTTCCGACGACGCTGATAGCTAGGGTCTCCACAACTGCCCACAGCAGGCCATCACGAAGGCCACGTCCCAGCAGGTAGTCACGGCTCGTCTCCGGTGGGACGCCCTCAGCGATGAAGGCGGCCATCTGCTCACGAGCACCGGCAGCGAACAGGGCCATCAGATCCACTTCGGCGACCCACGCCGCAGCAATCAAGATGCAACACCCGCCCAGCAGTGTCGTGAGCTGGTGTTTCGACAGCCCCGTATCAGGGTGCCGGGTCGCGTCCGGGCCGCTATATTCCTCAGACATAGCGCGGAACCGGACCGTCGCTCTCTTTCTCTGGCCGCGCCTGCTTCGCGTCGGGATCCGGCGTGGATGCGCCTGCCGCGAACAGGGCGTCGAGCTGGTCGTTGGTCACCGCTGGTGCGGGCGTATCGAACCTGACTCGACCGTCGGCCACGCCGACGATTCGGTCGAAGTGCTCCAGTGCCAAATCGACCTCGTGGAGGGCGGTGACCAGCAGTTCCCGGTCGAGGGCAGCGTTGAGCACGTCGATAACGTTTCGACGGGAGTTCGGATCGAGGTTCGCTGTCGGCTCGTCGGCCAGTACGACTGCTGCGTCCTGCATGAGCGCCCGTGCAAAGGCGACCCGCTGGCGCTCGCCAGCACTCAGCGATTTTGCGGGGACATCGGCACGTTCCGCTAGCCCGACTGCATCGAGTCGTTCGAGGGCTGGCTCTGGGTGCCGTGGCAGCAGTGGTTCGATGAAGCCACGGAGCCGGGACAGCGCTCCGAGGCGCCCAGTGAGGACGTTCGACAGTGCCGTCCGCCGGTCCACGAGTGTCTCCCCTTGGTACGCAAGCGTCGCGGTCGAACCAGTAATGCTGCTCCCGTCGAATGTCACCGTCCCTGTATCGGGTCGCAATGCACCGGCTGCCAGTCTGAGGAGCGTGGTCTTACCTGCACCTGACGGACCGACAACGGCGACCCGTTCACCGGCATCGAGGCTGAGCGAGACATCCTGTAGTGCAACTTCCCCACCGAATCGCTTGGTGACGCCGTCGAAAACAAGCTGCTGGCCTGACCGTCTTCCCTTGGGTCGCTCCATACGCTTGTTCCTCACTCGTCGCCTCCCTGTTCGATGCCAGCCATCTCGACGGCCGTTTCCAGCGAAGTAAACGCGCCATGGTCTACCTCGACGTATCGGTCGACGGCCTGCTGGTCGAGAATGTCCGTTCGACCCTTTGAATCGAGAGTGGTAAACGCTGTCCGAACAGCCTCTGCTGTCGTCACTTCAAGCGACGGAGCGACGGCCCAGGGGTAATCTGGGAAGCCGGGAGTCCGCCATAGCTCTCGCACCCCTTCCACGGCGTCGTCCGCGCGTAGTCTGTCGTAGATGCGGGCATTTAGCGCACCGACGACGCCGCTGGTTCGACCGACTGTCTCTGCGGTCGCATCGTGCGCGCCGACGTGGGTGACCTGCGCGAATGCGTCGGTGTCCAGACCGTACTCTGTCTGAAGATGATACGTCGGCATCACGGTCCCACTGGTCGAGAGCGGGTCGCCGAACACCAGTTCGGTTTCGCTTGCAGTTTCGACCACATCGGCCATCCCTGTCAGGCCGCTTTCTGACGGGGCGATGAACACGGAGTGCCACTCCGTCTGTCCGTTCCGTGACCCGACGACGACTGGCTTTGCGCCTGCTCGACGATGCGCGAGGATGTAGGACACGCCGCCGTAGTAGGCGATATCGACCTGCTCCGCTACCATCGCCTGCACCATCCCGGCATAGTCAGCCGCTGTACGTAGCTCGGTCTCGACGTCGAGTTCGGTCGACAGATACGTTGCGAGTTCGGTGTTCCGTTCGATGGCGGTATCGGGATCCACATCGGGCACGACACCGACGGTCAGCGTCGGCGTCGTAGTACTTCCAAGACAGCCCGACAGCGAGAGCGCTGCCGCTGTACCTATGAATCCACGCCTCGTCGGTCGCATTACGTGTTACTGCAAGCCGCCGGGCTTGAAACTTGTGTGCGCCACATCTCGTCCGTGTGGCTCACGACGGCAGTGTCTGTCGGCCTCAGTCGCTCGTTGCGATGGCCTCGATTTCGACGCCAACACCTTTTGGCAGACTTGCGACCTCGACTGCGCTCCGGGCCGGCGGTTCTTCGTCGAAGAAGCCGGCATACGTGTCGTTCATCGACTCGAAATCGCCGATGTCGTCGAGATAGACGGTCACTTTCAACACATCGCTCATCTCCAACCCCTCCGAAGCCAGCACCGCTTCGACGTTCGATAGTGCCTGTTCCGCCTGCGTCGCTATCGGTTCATCGTCCAGCAGGTCGCCATCGGGTGTCATCGGAATCTGGCCCGCGGTGAACACGAGCGAGCCGTTTGTCGTTGCCTGACTGTATGCGCCGACCGCATCGGGTGCATCGGTCGTGCTGATAGTCCGTTTCATCAGTCGGGTGTTCCACCATCAGCATCTTAAATTCACAGGCCATCTCGGCGGTCCCTGAAATCGGTGAAGTCCGCATTGGTGTCGATATCCCAGTGGATTCCGGGGTCCTCCACCTCGATGAACGCTGTCTTTTCAGTGGTTTCGATGATATCTCGACCGCCGCGGTCACCGGAGACCGAGGCGAGCGCATCGAAGTGGCAGCCGTCGAACAGCACGGGGTTGCCCCGGGCCCCCTCGTGTTTGGGAACCACGATGGTTGCTGTTCCTGTCCGGTACGCTTGGATAAGCTCCTCGATAGTAGCAGCCCGTACGAACGGCATATCGCCAAGCAAGAATAAAGCGGCGTCCCAGCCGTATTCCTGTGCGTAGTCGACCCCGTGTCGAACTGACGTACTCTGGCCGGCTGTGTAATCGTCGTTACGACGAAGCGAAAGCGAGAGACCATCCAGCGCCTCGGCGACGGCCACGTCTTCGTATCCGAGGACAGCGACAATGTCCGACAGGGATGCCTCGCTGGCGCTTTCGGCTACCCGTCGGACGACCGCCGTCCCATCGATGGTTGCCAGTAGTTTGTTACCCGCCTCGTACCGTGAACTCCGTCCAGCGGCGAGGATGACGCCCCCGACTTTGGGCCGGTGTTGACCACTCATAATCGCCTTCGCATCGCAACGATTCCGTCTGTTCGTTCGAAGTTTGTCATCGCTGCTCCTCCTGTACAGTCGTCGCTGAAACCACTTCACAGACAGCCGACGTGAACGACGTGATGACTCCCCGAGAACACCGCCCGGTCTGTGACAGTGCGTGCGTGAGTACGTCTCTGGCGGTACGCTGCTGTGTTTTGGTATCCGCTTTGTTGACTAGCGGTATCACAGACGCCTCCGCCGGCGCGTTTCGGAGGCCACCCTCGGGATGCGTGAGCACTGTCCCGACAGCTTCCGGCGTAATCGCGTCGCCTATATGGAGGCCGGTGATGTCAGCCACCCGATTCGGCCGATGCACCACATCCGTCGTCAGAGGCTCACCGACTGCGGCGACCGATGCGACCGGGACAACGTGGCTCGCTGTACTCGGTACGACTGGCTCCCCATCACCGGGCGCTTTGAACTCCCGCTTGCGTGCACCGTCAGCCTTGACGAGGAGCCAGTCGAACAGTCCGGCGTCGGATAGCTGTTCCACCACACTCACCTCGAACCCACGAACCTTCCGGTCGACTCGCGCCGGGTCGACGACCCTCTCGCGGGCGAAGGCGACTGGCGGTTCGCGTGCTTCGAGGTCGGCCCGCCACTCGTCCGGACTGGTGAGCGTCAGCGGCAGGTCAGACGGTGGTGGCATCGCCGTCGTTGTCGTGTACCCCACGTCGTACCCCTCGTCGGTTCCTTCAACCGTCAACTGTCCCATCGCGGTCTTCTTCCCGCCGGCCCCGACAAAGGCGACAACGGCGCTAGAACGCAGGCCCAGCGCAGCAGCCAGTTGCATACGGTCGCTCCACGGGAGACACAGAAATAGCTTGCCGGGGCAACGACGTGTGGCGTCGATAGCGTTTTTGTGATTTAGTAACACACATATCGGTATGCCCCGCGTAGACGTTCGTGGTGAAATCTGTCCCCGTCCGGCACTCATTGTCCGGCAGGCGCTTTCGGACCTCGACACCGGCGAGACGCTCGTTGTTCGAGGTGATTACCCACCGGCCGAGGAGAACCTTCGGCGAATGTGTACAACTCACGGCATCGACGTGACGACCGCAGAGACTGCTGGGAAGTCCGACGAGTTCGAACTCGAACTTCAGGTGACCGAGATGGCGTCGCTTTCGGAGGCCTGAGTGTGGGTCGTAACGCGGAGACTGACGGTGATGACGAGGTGACTCGGTTGACAGAGTATACGGAACTCCACGGCTGTTCCTGCAAGGTCGGGCAAAGTGACCTCGACTCGCTGCTGGCCGATGCCGGCCTCACCAGTGACAGCGACGCGCTGCTGTTCGGCGTCGGCGAGGACGCCGCTGCGCGGCGACTGAGTGACGACCTCGCGCTGGTCTCGACGGTAGATTTCTTCACGCCCATCGTCGACGATCCGTACGACTTCGGCCGTGTAGCCGCCTGTAACGCTGCCAGTGATGCCTTCGCTACAGGTGCCGTCGAGAACGTCGACTGTCTGGTCGTCCTCGGACTTCCACGAGAACTGACCGACAGCGCGGCCCAGATTCTCTCTGGCATGGCTGACACGCTGGACACAATAGATGGCGTCATCGCCGGCGGCCACACGATTATGAGTCCGTGGCCGTTCGCCGGCGGCGCTATTTCGGCGACGGCGCGTCCCGACGCCCTGCTCACATCGCGGGGAGCCAGCCCCGGCGACCGCCTCTATCTGACCAAACCGCTCGGGACACAGCCGGCTATGGGTGCGTCCCGCGTGACCGACGAGCAGTTCATCGGCACAGTTACCGACGCCACTGACCGCCCACTCGACAGCATTGCTTCAGAGGCCATCGCGTGGATGACGACGCCGAACCGGGACGCGGCACTCGCATGCCGCGAACACGCGACTGCAGCGACCGACATTACCGGCTTCGGCCTCGCGGGGCAGAGCCGCGTGGTGGCTGCCCGCTCGAACGTCGGTATCGAACTCACACACCTCCCGGTCATCGCGGGAACACCCGCCCTCTCGACGCTTTTCGGATACGGGCTAACCGAGGGAGAGAGCGCGGAGACCAGCGGCGGACTGTTCGTTGCTGTCCCGCCGACTGCGACCGACGCCGTTGAATCAGCGTTCGACGATGTCGGCGTGTTCTACCGCGACGTGGGGCGTGTCACTGCCGGGCGCGGCGTCACGCTCGCAGACCCAACCATCGAAGAAGTTCGTCGCTAACACCGATTAGGAATGGGCTACCGCAGCCGAAGCACTGCCTCCAGCACACCACCGCCGAGGCAAAGCGCCTTGTCCGAGATCTTCGTCGGATCGACGGACTCGCCCCGGGGGTCCACATCGCCGAGTTTGGCACCATCCTCGACCCTGAGGCCCCCATGGACGAGGCCGCGGACGAGACCGCCGATCTCGGTTTCGACCGGCCGGTCGCCTACGGTCCCGACCACGTCACCGGCTGTGACACTGTCGCCGATACCGACCGTGGGGGTCCAGTCACCGTCGGCCGGGGCGCGGAGCACTCGCTCGTGGGTGTAGCCCCGCCGTTTGCCGGGCTCGCCGTCGTATTGGCTCGCCGTCCCCTCGTAGAACACGCGGCCGAGTTCGTGCCCACGGTCCGTCTCGATGACCGCGTCCACATCCTCGCCAGCCTCGAAACCGGGTCCCATCCCGACAACGATGTCGGCATCAGACCGTCGTGTGCCGGTATCGAACTTCCCTTTTGCCATGATAGCATCGACGAGAACTGTGGCGTCAAGTTCGCTGGCGACAGCCGCGTCGGGGTCAACGATCACCGGGACTACGTCGTCAGCGAGCAGTCCGAGCGCCTCGTCGATATCCGCTGCCGCCCGGCCGGGAACTCCTTCGACCGTCACCTCGTCCTCGTAAAGCGCCGCGCCGAAGGCGACCGCCCGCCGGACGACAGTCGGCTGTTCGACTTCGGCGACGATGACCGGGAAGCCGGCCTGCTGGAGCCGGTAGACAACGCCGCTCCCGAGGTCGCCGCCACCACGGACGACGACGAGGTCGTCGAGGTTCAGGCGCGTGGCCCGTTCGCCGGTCGCGTCGTGGCGGTCCATGGAGACCTCGGAAAGAACCGAGAGCGCGACGGCGGCTGGCCCGCTCCCGCCGAGGTCAAGTCCCACTGGGGTTCGAACCCGGCTCAGCTCTCGACGGCTGTACCCCGCCTCGGCAAGTGAGCCGAGGACGTGGTCGGCTTTCGTCTCGCTTGCAACAAGGCCGACGTAGCCAGCCTCGCCGTCCAGCGCCGCGGCGACAGCCTCTCGATCGAACGTCCCGCTCCGCGTCGCGACGACCACGGCCGTCTCGCGCCCCATCGGCAGGCCGCCGAGCGCTTCCCCGTAGTCGCCGTGAATCACGTCGGTATCGTTGGGGAACTGCCCCGGGTCGGCGTACGCTTCACGGTCGTCGACCACGGTGACGGCATAGCCGAGCCGCTCCGCCAGCGGGGCCAGTTCGACGCCGATGTGGCCGCCGCCGGCGATGTAGAGCTGTGCCTGTCCACGAACCCGGTCGATGAACACGTCCATCTCGCCGCCACAGACCATGCCCGTGTTGCCGCCACGTTCGAGTTCGTACGTCCGGACGCCGGGCTTGTCGGCTTCCGAGAGGACTGACCGTGCGTCTTGGACAGCAAGGTGTTCAACCGTGCCGCCCCCGATGGTCCCGTACTCCTCGTCGGCAGTGACGACCATCTTGTCCCCCACGTCCCGCGGTGCGCTGCCGTCCTTGCGGACGATGGTCAGGAGCGCTGCCGGCTCTCCCCGCGCGGCCAGTTCGTCGAGCCGCTCGAACAGGCTCATACGAAGCTCTTGACCTCCCGTTCGACGAGGGTTTCGACCACGTCGTCGTATGATACTCGGTCGATGTCGGGGGGTAGAGAGACGCCGCGCACGTCGACGTCCCGTGCGACCGCTGAGACGGGCGTGTCGACGTCCGGCGAGAGGTAGACGCCGTCCTGAATCAGGACGACGTGTGCTTCGGGATCCCCGGCGGCGGTGCGCAGTCCGATTTCGGCCATCGGTTTGTCGATGAGATATAGCATTGTCAGAAGTCCAGTGTCCGTTCGGCGTCGTGGATGCGGGCGGTGATGCGGTCGCCCGACCAGACTGCCACGTCGTCGGCGATTTCACCCTCGTCGACGCCGCGCTCGGCCATCGCCCCCGCATCCGCGATCATCTGTCCGCCCTGCTCCACCAAGTCGGCGACGTGCCCGCTCATATTGAGGGCCTCGCGGTCGACAGCTTCCCGAGCGCCGTACACACCGTCTTGAGTGAATATGACGGTCACGTCGTGCAGGTCGAACCCGGCCGCGACACCACGGGCCGCGCGAAGACCCTCGGGGATGTGGACCCGGCCGTACGGAGCGCGGGTGAGCAACACGACGACATCTCGTTTCATAGCGAAACCACCCGATCCGCCTCGCCGACGATGTCCGCGAGGTCGGGAAGCAGGCCCACCTCGACGCCGTCGGGGTAGTCCGCGTCGGCATCGATGCCGCGGGCGTCGACGCAGAGACCGCAACAGATGACCTCCGCCCCATCCGAGATGAGTTCTTGGAACTTCTCGGTCGGCATTTCGTCGTACAGCCCGCTATCCGAACAGCCGGGCAGCGTCTGGTCCGCGACGGGGACGAGCGCGCCGTCGAGGTAGTGGAAGTAGCTCACCTCGTGGCCCTGATCCAGCGCCGCCCGCCCCAGTTCGTAGGCGGTCCGCCACCGCTCGCTGTCGAAGGGACCGCCTGTCAGCAGAAACCCGATGTACGCCATACTGTCGGGATTTCGGTGAATCGCTCTTAATAGTTTGCCCGACACACTGGCGAACCCACCGAGTGTGGTGTTTTTGCGCTGAAAACCGACCGGATCCAACTCACCTATCGTCAGCAGACCGCTTGTCGAGTGCCGTCTTCAGGTCGTCCGCGGTAAACGGTAGCTCTGCCAGCCGAACGCCGACGGCGTCGCGAATCGCGTTCGAGAGCGCCGGCGGGACGCCGTTCGTCGGGAGTTCCGCGATAGACTTCGCGCCGAACGGACCCGTGGGTTCGTGAGTCTCAACGAGAATCGTCTCCATCTCGGGGTGGTCCGTCGTTCGCGGCATCCCGTACTGGCGGAACCCGAGCACTTCGGGGGCCCCCTCGTCGTCGAAGGTGAGGTCGCCGCTGGTAGCGTATTCGAGGCTCATGTGCTCGCCGCCCTCGATCTGCCCCTCGACCAGCGCGGGGTTGATGGCGACGCCACAGTCGGCGGCGAACACTAGTTTGTTGAGTTCGTATTCGCCGGTCTCTTCGTTCACTGTCACGTCAGCGAACTGCGCGCCGTATGGCGGCGGGCTCTCGTCGGTCGAGTGGTTCCCGTCCCCGAGGATGTGTTCGCGCTCGTCGTCGCCATAGGTGGCTTCGTAGCCGATTTCGTCCAGCGACACGCGGTTTTCGGTCCGCTCGCTGTACACGCCGTCGTCGCCAGTTTCGAGCACCTCGGGCGGCTCGTCGAGTAGCTTCGACCCCCACTCTAGGAGCCGTTCTTTGGCGTCCTCGGCGGCGTTCTTGACCGCGCGGCCGCTGATGTATGTCGTCGAGGAAGCGTACGCGCCGTAGTCAAAGGGCGTCAGGTCGGTGTCGGCGGCGATGACAACGATATCTTCGGGAGCACAGCCCAGCACCTCGGCAGCGATCTGGGAGAACATCGTGTCTGCGCCCGTCCCGGTATCGACGCCGCCGACCTGCAGGTGGAAGCTCCCGTCCTCGTTCATCTGGACCTGCGCCGCGCCGAGTTCCTTCCCCGCGACGCCACTGCCCTGTGCGATCAGCGCCATGCCGACGCCGCGGTGCAGGTGCTCTTCGTCCGGTTGCTCTAAGTCGTCGTAGCCGATAGCTGCCTTGCCGCGGTCGATGCACTCGCGGATGCCACAGGAGCGGATCTCTCGGGCGAATCGGTCGCCGTCTTTCAGAATGGCGACGCTTTGGTCGAGGTCGCCCTCACGGACCGCGTTCCGCAGGCGGAACTCGATGGGGTCGAAGTCGAGGCGGCGGGCCACCTCGTCCATGTGTGCTTCGACAGCGAAGTGGCCTTGTGGCGCGCCGTAACCCCGCATTGCCGCGCCCATCGGGAGGTTCGTGTGGACCACGTCCCCCGAAAAGCGGACGTTCGGGACTCGGGGGTAAAGGGGAAGTGGCTTCGTTCCGACGTTGTTCGCGACGGTCATGCCGTGGGTCCCGTAGGCCCCCGAGTTCGACAGCGTGTAGAGGTCCATCGCCTCGATGTCGCCCTCGTCGGTGACTGCGGTCCGCATCTGCATCTGCATCGGGTGCCGAAAGCGGAGTGCGGTGAACTCCTCTTGACGGCTCATCTCCAGTTTGACCGGTCGGCCGGCCGCGAGGTGCAGCGCGAACGCGACAGGCTCGATTGCCATCTCTTGTTTCGATCCGAACCCCGCGCCGATACGCGGCTTCTTCACCCGCACGTCGCGGATGGGCACGTCGAACAGGTGTGCTATCTGGCGGCGGGTGTGAAAGGGGACCTGCGTTGCCGTGATGAACGTATGTCGGTCGTCCTCGTCCGTGTAGGCGATGGTTGTGTGTGGTTCCGGGACGCAGTGGGACTGATACGGCGTCTCCCACTCTGTCTGGATGACGTGCCGCTCCTCGTCGTTGTCCGCCCGCTCAAACGCCGCATCCGCGTCACCGAGCTCTCCCTCGAAGTGCGATTCGAGGTTTCGGTTGTAGTCCGCGCCCGACTGCTTGTTCTCCACGTCGTCGGCTTCGAACAGTTGTGGTGCATCCGCGTCGAAAGCCGCTTCAGGGTCGAAGACGGCATCCAGCTCACGGTACTCGATATCGATTTTCCGGGCGGCTCGGTCTGCTGTCTCCGGGTCGTCGGCCGCCACGGCTGCGACCGGGTCGCCGACGAAGCGGACGTGTTCGCGGAGTACTTTCAGATCCCACGGGCTCGGCTCGGGATAGGACTGGCCCGAACTGGAGTACAGCTTGTCCGGAACCACGTCGTCGAACGGCGTGATGACAGCGTCGACGCCATCCATCGCCTCGGCTTCGCTCGTGTCGATTGACTCGACGTAGCCGTGGGCGATGTCGCTGCGAACCACTTTCCCGTGGGCGAGGTCCGGGAACCGGTCGCGGTAGTCCGCCGTATACCGGGCATCGCCGGTGACGATTTTCCGCGCGTCGTCTTTCTCTTCGTCCACGGTAATGGCGTCGCGCTCGGATTCGGGCTTCCGGTCGGGTTCGCGTGCTGCGTTCGCCCCTGACTCCGTATCGGCGTCGGTGGGGTCTGTCCCCTCCACCCCTGTCCTGTCGGGCCGCTCGCCCGTCTCCCGCGCCCGGTCGGAATCGCTCACTGCTCGCCCTCCATGCAATCGCATCCGCCGAGTGAACACTCGGTCACAGTGGCGGTGCTGTCGCTATCCACTGCCGTCCCACCGTCGGCGGCGACGGCTGTCTCGTCGTTCAGCCGCTCGGCGGCGTCTAGCACCGCTTCGACGATTTTCTTGTAGCCGGTACACCGACAGAGATTGTCCGACAGCGCTTCCCGGACTTCTTTCTCAGTGGGGTCCGGGTTCGTCTCCAGCAGCGCTGTCGAGCGCATTATCATCCCCGGGATGCAAAAGCCACACTGCAGCGCGGTGTTGTCGACGAACGCCTGCTGTACCGGGTGGAGGTCGTCCTGTTCGCCCAGTCCTTCGATTGTCTCGACGGATGCGTCCTGTACGTTCAGCACCGGCTCGACGCAGGATTTCACTGGCTCGCCGTCGACGTGCACCGTACAGAATCCACACGCACCGGTGTCACACCCCCGCTTCGCACCGGTGTATCCGTTCGCTCGCAATACATCGAGGAGGGAGTCGGATTTGGTCGCCTCGAACGTCTCCGTCTCGCCGTTCACTTCCAGTTCGATTTGCATATCACTCACGCGATATCTCGCTGTTGTCAGCAATGTGATGAACAGAGCGGTAAATAGCTATCGCGGACAGCGGCTCGCAAACGGGAATTTGTGGCCACTCAGTCCGTACGCTCGTCCAGTTTCGACGCGATTTTTTCGGCGGTGATCGGCATTTCACGGATACGGACGCCGACGGCGTCACGGACGGCGTTGGACAGCGCCGGTGGGACCGTGTTGGTCGGGACTTCGGCAACCGACTTCGCGCCGAAGGGACCGGTTGGTTCGTGGGTCTCGACTAGAATCGACTCGATAGGCGGCGTCTCGGTCGCCGACGGCAGCCCGTACTCGTCAAAGTCCGTTACTTCCGCTCGTCCTTCGTCGTCGAGCGTGATGCCCTCGCTGACGGCCATCTCGTAGCTCATGTGGTTCGCGCCCTCGATCTGCCCCTCGGCCATACCGGGGTTGATGGCGACGCCACAGTCGACCGCGACAACCAGTTTGTGCACATCGAACTCGCCGGTGGTCTCGTCGACCGTCACGTCGGCGAACTGCGCGGCGAAGGGCGGGGGACTCTCGTCGGTGCAGTGAGTCCCCTTCCCAAGGATGTGTTCGCGTTCGTCGTCGCCGTACGCGGCTTCGTAGCCGATTTCTTCGAGCGCGACTGAATCGCCGCTGGTCTCGCTGTACACCGTCCCGTTGCCCGTTTCCAGCTTCTCGACCGGTTCGTCGAGCAGCTTGGACCCCCAGTCGAGAATTCGTGCTTTCGCATCTTCCGCGGCCTTCTTCACGGCCATCCCGCTGATGTATGTCGTCGAGGAGGCGTACGCACCGTAGTCGAAGGGCGTCACGTCCGTATCGGAGGATTTGACAATTATGTCGTCCTCGTCACAGCCCAGTACTTCCGCGGCAATCTGGAGGAACGCCGTGTCAGCACCCGTCCCGATATCGACGCCGCCGACCTGCAAGTGGAAGCTCCCGTCCTCGTTCATCATCAGCTGGGCGGCCCCGAGTTCGTCGCCGGCAACGCCGGTTCCCTGCGCGGACAGCGCCATCCCGATGCCGCGATGCAGATGGTCTTCTTCGGGCTGTTCGAGGTCGTCGTAGCCGATAGCCTCTTTCCCGCGTTCGATGCACTCATCGAGGCCACACGACCGAATTCGACGCTCTGCGCCTTCGCCGCCCATCATCCCCGCGATTTCGTCGAGGTCGCCGACTTCCATGTGGTGCCGTCGGCGGAACTCGATAGGGTCGAGACCGAGATCGCGGGCCACCTCGTCGAGATGGCCTTCCAGCGCGAGCGTGCCCTGTGGCGCGCCGTAGCCCCGCATCGCCCCGGTTTGTGGCGTGTTCGTGTGGACGATGTCGGCCTCGAAGCGGGCGTTGGGGACTTTCGAGTACAGCGGCAGTGGCTTGCTTCCGACGTTGCCCGCGACGGTCATGCCGTGGCTGCCGTACGCGCCAGTGTTCGACAGCGCGTACAGGTCGATGGCTTCGATGTCGCCGTCGTCGGTCACGGCCGTCTTCGCCCGGACTTTCATCGGATGGCGCGAGCGCATCGCGTAGAACTCCTCTTGGCGGCTGGCTTCGTAGAGGACCGGGCGGTCGGTGGCAAGCGACAGCGCGAGCGGAATCGGCTCGACGACCATCGCCTGCTTGCCGCCGAAACCGCCGCCGACCCGCGGCTTCGTCACCCGGATATCGCGGATTGGAATGTCGAACAGGTGGGCGAGCTGGCGGCGCGTGTGGTTTGGCACCTGCGTGCTGGTGATGAGGACGTGGCGGTCATCTTCGTCCGTATACGCAAGCGAGGTGTGTTTCTCGACGTTCGCGTGGGACTGGCGAATCGTCTCCCACTCGGTCTCGTGGACGTGGGTGTCGCCGTCGAGCGCCGCGTCCACATCTCCGAGTTCCCCCTCGATATGGGCCATCCGGTTGCGGTCGTAGTCGTAGCCGACGATTTCGTTTTCGACCTCGCCGTCCTCGAACAGCTGGGGTGCGTCCCCGTCGAAGGCTTCCTCGGGGTCGGTGACGTAGTCGTCCTCTTCGTAGGACACCTCGATAGCCTCGACGGCGGCAGTCGCGGTCGCCCGGTCTTCGGCTGCGACGGCGGCAACCGGGTCGCCGATGTAGCGGACGTGCTCGTTCAGCACCCGCATGTCCCACGGGCTCGGTTCGGGATAGGACTGCCCGGCGCTCGTGTATTTTCCGTTCGGAACCGCGTCGGATTCAGGTGTCAGGACGACTTCGACGCCGTCCATCGCCTCGGCTGCGCTCGCATCGATACCGGTCACGCGGCCGTGTGGAATCTCGCTCCGGACGACCGCTGCGTACGCGAGGTCCGGATACCGCTCCTCATAGTCGGCGGTGTACTTCGCCTGTCCGGTGACGAGCTTTCGGTCGTCGTACTTCTCGGCCCGGTGAGAGACGCTGTCGCGCTCGTCGGGGGCCTTGTCGTTGTTTTCCGGTTCGTCCCACTCCAGTGGGTGTTCCTCGTGTCGCTCGTCTTCGACGGTCTCTGATTGGGAGGCCGTGCCCCCGTCAGCTTTGGCTGTCTCGTCGTCGTTATTCATCGCAGCCACCTCCACAGCAGTCTGTCGAGTCGGCTCCACGGGGTCCCAAACTGGCCGGCTGGCCGCCGTCTGCGGCCACCGACTGCTCGCCCTGCATTCGATCTGCTGCGTCTAGAACGGCCTCGACTGGCTTCTGATAGCCGGTACACCGACAGACGTTGTCGTCCAGTGCCTCCCGGACCTCCCGTTCGGTTGGGTCGGGGTTCGAATCCAGCAACGCCACCGCCTGAATCACCATCCCCGGGATACAGAATCCACATTGGACGGCGAAGTTGTCGACGAACGCTTGCTGGACCGGGTGCAGGTCGTCCTGTGTCCCAAGCGCCGCGACAGTCTGTACCTCACTTCCGTCAGCGTCCGCCGCAGTCATCCCGCAGGCCATGCGCACCTCGCCGTCGACGAACACCTTCGACGCGCCGCAGGTCCCACCGTCACAGCCGCACTTGACGCCGATGTAGCCGTGTTGTCTCAAAACCGTCGCCAGGTCCGTCTCCGACCCGGCTTCGACTATTGTCCGCTCGCCGTTGATTGTGAGTTCAATATCCACAGCGTATCCTCCAGTTTTCGGCATGCGCTACGGACACACGCCTGTTAGTGAACAAGTGTGCAACACTATCCCATATATGTATGGTTCACAGGTACCTGATTGCAATGTTGCCAGACGAAGCCACAGGCAGAGGACACTACAAGACACTATACTGACACACCTGCGACAGACACGCCAGTCAACGTGTGCCGTGTGGCAAACCTGTGACACATCTTCTCTGAGAACGCGGCCGTTCACTCGGCGGCCTTCGTCCGGACTGCGTTCAGCAGTACTTCGGTCCCGGTGACGATGTCCTCCCAATCGGTGAACTCGCTCTCGCGGTGGCTGATCCCGTCGACGCTCGGCACGAAAATCATGCTCGTTGGGGTCATCTTGTTGAGGTAGTTCGCGTCGTGGCCCGCGCCGCTGACTAGCCGCGTGTACTCACAGCCGACTGTCTCGGCGGCCTCGACGACGGTGTCGATGCAGTCTTGGTCGAACGGGTCCGCGTCGACCCGCATGATCTCCTCGATCTCGTATTCGAGCCCTTCGCGCTCGGCCGCGTGGGCGACCTCCGCTCTGATCTGTTCGACGGCCGCGTCGACGACTGCGTCGTCGTACGAGCGGAAATCGAGCGTGAACTCAACGCGTTCGGGGATGACGTTGATAGCGTTCGGCCACACGTCGACGCTGCCGACCGTACCAACGAGGTCTGTCCCCTCGGTTGCTGTAATCCGCCGGACGGCTCGCGTCACGTCCGCCGTCGCCACGAAGGCGTCGTGGCGCATATCCATCGGCGTCGGCCCGGCGTGGTTGGCCTGTCCCTCGAAGGTGACATTCAGCCACGAAAAGCCGAACACGCCCTCGACGGCGGCGACGGGGATGTCCTGCTGTTCGAGAAACGGCCCCTGCTCGACGTGCATCTCGAAGTAGCAGTGGATATCGTCCGCTTCACAGGGTGTTTCGCCCTTGTAGCCGATGCGTTCGAGTTCGTCGCCGAAGCGCTTCCCGTCCTTGGCCTCGCGCTCGTACGCGTAGTCGAGGTCGAAGATATCACAGTAGACGCCGCTGCCGAGCATATCCGGCTGGAAGCGTACGCCCTCTTCGTTGCTCCAAGCGACCACCTCTAGTGGGCGTTCGGTCGTCACGCCGGCGTCGTTGAACGCCTCGATGACCTCCAGCCCGCCGAGGACGCCGATAACGCCGTCGTACCGCCCGCCGTTGTACTGGCTGTCGATGTGCGACCCGAACAGGACCGGCGCGGCGTCGCCGTCAGCCCCGTCTCGGCGACCGAAGATGTTGCCCATCGTGTCGATACGGACTTCCAGCCCGGCCTCGCGGAACCACTCGACGAGCGTATCGCGAGCATCCTTGTTCGCGTCGGAGAGGCTGGGACGATTGACGCCGCCCGCTTCTGTCGCGCCGATCTCGTTGAATGTGTCGAAGCGCCGTCTGAACCGTTCGCTGTCGAGACTGACGGATGGCATTGGGTAGCTGTTCCGCGGTGTCGTCTTGAAGATTGTGTCGGGGAGAGACGCCACACAGGCCGACAGACACGCTGTGGCACGCGCACGCCGCTGTCACACACGGCTCAGACCACCGAAAGAGCCAAACGACCGTTCCGCGAGTCAGCAGACATGACCGAGCCGAGTGCCGCGTCTATCGCGTTCCGAGACGCGCGGGTGCTGGACGGGAGCGGTCGCCCCCCGTTCACTGCGAGCGTGCGTGTCGCCGACGGTCGAATCGATGCCATCAGCGACGACTCGCTCGACGCCGACCGTATCGTCGACCTCGACGGGTCGTATCTCGCGCCGGGATTCATCGACATGCATGCGCATTCGGAACTGCGCCTGTTCGAGCACCCCGGGGCCAAGGAGAAACTGACGCAGGGTATCACGACAGAAGTCCTCGGGCAGGACGGGGTCAGCGTCGCCCCGGTTCCGGCAGCCCTCACCGAGGAATGGGCAGAACGGGTCAAGTCACTCGACGGGACCCTCGGCGATACGTGGCCGTGGCACAGCGTCGACGGCTATCTCTCGGCGCTCGAATCAGCCGAGCCGGCCGTCAACTGTGCGTACTACGCCCCACACGGCAACATCCGGTCGATGCTGGCCGGATTCGAGGACCGCCCGCTCACTGGCGAACACGTCGTCTCTGCCGGCCCAGTCACCAGTCAGCGGCTGGCCGAACCCGAGTTCGACGGTGACGCGCCACCCGGAGAACTGGACGCCCTCCAACAGGAACTGGAAGTGGCGCTCGAAGAAGGGGCCTTTGGCATGTCCAAAGGGATGATTTACCCGCCGAGTTCGTACGCCCGTGACGACGAACTGGTGGCGCTCGCGGACACACTCGCCCAGCGCGACTCGTTTATGATTTCCCACGTCTGGAACGAGACGGATCGGGTGGTCGAATCTATCGACCGGTATCTCGACATCTGTCGGCGCGGCGGCTGTCACGCCCACGTCTCCCATCTCAAGGTCGGCGGCCAGCAGAACTGGGGGGAGTCCGAGGCCGTGCTCGACCTGTTCGACGACGCCGTCGACCGGGGCCAACGGGTCACCTTCGACCAGTATCCCTACACCGCCGGGTCGACGATGCTGACCGCGCTGTTGCCGCCGTGGGCACGGCAGGGTGAGTCGGAAGACATCCGTCATCGTCTCAACTCCACGGCAGTTCGCGACCGCATCGCCGCTGACATCTCCCAGCCGGGCGACTGGGAGAACCTCGCGTACGCCGCCGGGTCGTGGGATAACATCCTCATCACGCGAACCGGAAGCAGTCGCTATCAGGGCGACACCATCGAGGATATCGCTGCCGAGATGGACCGCGAGCCGGTCGATGCGATGTGTGAACTCCTCGTCGCGGAGGAACTGGACGTGACGATGGCCGACTTCGTGATGGCTGAGGAAGACATCGAGCGGTTCCTCGCGGACGACCGCGGCACGTTCTGCACGGACGGTATCTTCGGCGGGAAGCCCCACCCGCGAGCTATCGGCGCGTTTGGCCGAATTCTCGAACGGTACGTCCGAGAGCGTGACGTGCTCTCGCCGGAACTGATGGCGTACAAGGCCGCCGGAAACCCGGCCGACATCCTCGGGCTCAGGGACCGTGGCTACGTCCGGGAGGGGTACGTCGCGGACCTCGTCGCCTTCGACCTCGACTCGGTGTCAGCCAACGCGACCTACGAGGAGCCGTTCCAGTACACCGACGGGATGGAATACGTCCTCGTCGGCGGTGAGATTGCCGTCCGGGACGGCGAACCGACCGGCACTCGGAACGGCGCGGTGCTTCGCTCCTATGAGGAGTGGGGCGGTGCGGCCCGTCCGGGCCTCGACCGCGCTGCTGGTGACTGACTGGTTCGACCGCTGCCTGTCGGTGCAGTGGTGGCGCGACAAAAACTGAGTGTCGAACTCCGACTGTGCTATTCCGGCACTTCGGCGTCGACGGCGTCGACGAAGCTGTTCATCTCTTGGAACAGGAACTCGTCGCTCTCGCCCTCGAACGGTGAGCCGGACCAGACATCGAGTTCGCCGTTGACGATCTCTTCCTCCGTCTCGGCGACGGTGTCTTTGACCTCCTGTGGGACCGCCGGCCCCCACTCGTCCAGCGCTGGGAGGTTCGTTTCCATGCCGCCCCAGAAGGCATCGGACTCCCAAGTCCCGTCCCGGACTGCGGAGATGGTCGGGCCGTAGACTTCTTCCCAGTTCCACACCGGGGAGATGAGGTAGTTGTCGCCGCCGAACTCGCCCATCGGCGCGTTGTAGCCGGAGGCCCACACGTCCGCCTCGTTGGCCGCTCTGACCGGTGCGGGAGAGTCCTGTTCCTGTGAGATAACGTCACAGCCCTCGTCGATGAGTGAGTTGGCCGCCTGCTTGGAGGTCTGTGGGTCGAACCACGCGTTGACCCACCGGATCTTGAACGTCGCGTCCGGGTTCACCGACCGCGCACCCAGCGCCATCGCGTTGATAGAGCGGATGACTTCGGGGATCGGGAACGCGGCGACGTAGCCGATGGTGTTGTTCTCGGTCACCATTCCGGCCGCCTGCCCGGCCAGATACCGGGGCTGGTAAATCCGGCCCATGTATCGCCCCATGTTCTCCCGGGTGCGATAGCCGGTCGCATGCTCGAAGTACGTGTCGGGGTACTGTTCCGCAATGTTGAACATCGGGTCTTGGTAGCCAAACGTCGTCCCGAAGACGATGTCGGCGTCACCCTGCGCGTACTGCTCGAAAACGCGTTCCGAGTCTTCTGGCGCGACAGCTTCTGTGTACTCGGTTTCCAGCCAGTCGTACTTCTCGTCGACCGTCTTTCGCCCCTCGTCGTGGGCCCATGACCACCCGAGGTCGCCGACCTCTGAGATGTACACCCATGCAGCAGTGACCGAGTCAGACCCGGAGCCACCATCGCCGCTGGTGGTCGTACCGTCTGTTGTGCCGCCGCTCCCGCCGTCGCCACCACTACAGCCGGCTAGCGCAGTTACCCCCGACGCCCCGAGGGCACCTAGCATTTCCCGCCGCGATATCGTTCGGTTGGTATTCACCATTACTGAACTGGGTAGATGTAGCGAAAACTTCTACTTAAGAGATACCATCTTTGACCTTGCAGCGAACAAATACATTCGGGCAAAATTGACTGAATGTCTATTTCGAGCGTCAGTAATAACACGAAATCTGTTGGAGTTGTCCGGAAGGCCACAGTACATGCAGGTGAGTGCGGCAGCTGTGTCCCGGTGGCAGAATCAGCTTGGGACCTCCCCCTCGACGGCGTCGACGTAGCTACTCATCTCTTGGAAGAGGAACTCGTCGCTCTCGCCTTCGAACGCCGAGCCCGCCCAGACGTCTAGCTGTCCGTCGAGTATCGCCGACCGCGACTCCGAGACGGTGTCTTTCGCTTCCTGAGGCACGTTTGGCCCCCAGTCGTCCAGACTACAGATACCTGCGTCGATCCCTTCCCAGTACGCGTCGGAGTCCCAAGTTCCGTCTCTGACTGACTCGATAGTCGGGCCGTAGAACTCCTCCCAGTGCCAGATCGGAGAGGTGAGATAGTTCTCGCCGGCGATGTCGCCCATCGGGGCGTCGTAGCCGGTCGCCCAGATACCCGCATCGGAGGCCGCACGGAGTGCAGCGGGCGAGTCTTGATGCTGGGCCATCACGTCGACGTCCTCGTCCAGCAGGGCGTTTGCCGCCTCGCTCTCGGTCGGGGGGTCGAACCAAGAGTTCGTCCATCTGACCTTCAGCGTCGCGCTGTCGTTGACAGACGCGGCCCCGAGCGCGTAGGCGTTGATGCCACGGATGACCTCCGGAATCGGGAACGCTGCCACGTATCCCAGTGTATCTGTTTCTGTGACGCTCCCGGCGGCCTGTCCGGCGAGATAGCGGGGCTGATAGATCCGGCCCATGTACCGCCCCATGTTCTCCATCGTCAGGTAGCCGGTGTTGTGCTCGAAGTACGTGTCGGGGTACTGCTCCGCGACTGACGCCATCGGGTCCTGATACTCGAACGTACAGCCGAAGATGATGTCCGCATCACCCTGTGCGTACTGTTCGAACACCCGCTCGGAATCAGCGGGGGCAACGGCTTCGGTGTACTCCGTTTCCAGCCAGTCGTACTCTTCTGCGACCGCTTCTCGACCCTCGTTGTGGGCCCATGACCACCCGAGGTCGCCGACCTCCGAGTTGTACACCCAAGCGGCAGTGACCGAATCCGCTCCGTCACTGCTGGTCGTCGTCCCGTCAGCAGCGCCGCCGTCGGCGGTGTTTGTGGCCGCTTCGCCGTCACCTCCACCGCCACCACCGCTACAACCGGCTAGCCCGGCTAGTCCTGCTGCGCCAAGCGCTGTCAGTAGCTCCCGTCTCGATTTGGTGCATTTCTTGTCAACCATTCACTAACCGGGTAGCCATTGCAGAAACAATTACTTAAATCGTTCCGTTAACGCAGCTTTCTCTGCGTTATCATTCAAATATACGCTATAGAAATGGGATAATATAGTACCATCTGGCAATTATATGGATCATATGTTCATACTATTGCTAGTGCCGACAGACGGAACCCAGATCCACAACGGACAGTAACACACCACAACTGATACTTGGCAAATGTCCGGCATTTCCCGTTCTGGACGGCGAATATGGCTACCTTTGGAAACAATTATGCCACTACATTGTTGATACCCGGCCAAGATCAGAGAGCATGTCCGAACACACCACGCTCAGGATGGAGGGGATTCTGAAGGAGTTCCCCGGGGTCGTCGCCAACGACCATGTCGACCTCTCCGTCGAGCGCGGGGAAATCCACGGCCTCCTTGGCGAAAACGGTGCGGGAAAAAGTACGCTGATGAAGATTCTGTACGGGCTCTATTCGCAGGACGACGGCGATATCTATCTCGACGGCGAGCGACTCGATCTGGAGTCGCCACAGGACGCCATCGATGCCGGCATCGGGATGGTCCACCAGCATTTCATGCTGATACCACGCCTCACCGTCGCTGAGAACGTCGTACTCGGCGAGCGTGAACCGGCCACAGTGTTCCGCAGCGATGCCGAGGACAGCTGGCTGCCAGCGGCGGTTCGGAACAACAGCCTCGTCCAGTCGCTCGCCGGCCAGTTCTCGCTCGGGCTCGACGTTCCCGAGCAGCAGATTCAGGATCTGGCGGACCAGTACGGGTTCGACATCGACGTGAGCGCGAAGATCTGGGAACTCGACGTGGGCCAGCAACAGCGCGTCGAGATACTCAAGGCGCTGTACCGGGATGTCGACCTCCTGATTCTCGACGAACCGACGGCGGTCCTCACGCCGACCGAGGCTGAGCGGCTCTTCGACTCGCTCGAACGGCTAACCGACGAGGGTCTTTCGATAATCTTCATCACGCACAAACTCACCGAGGTCGACGCCATCGTCGACCGGGTGACGGTGCTCCGGGAGGGGCAAAACGTCGGTACTGCCGAGGTGTCCTCGGTCTCCCGGGCGGACCTCGCGGAGATGATGGTCGGCCGCGAAGTCCTGTTCGAAATCGACAGGGAAGCGGTCGATCTCGGCGACCCGGTGTTGCGTGCACGCGGAGTCGAGGCCGACGACGACCGCGGTATCGAGGCTCTCTCCGGCGTCGACCTGACGGTCCGACAGGGCGAAATCGTCGGTATCGCAGGTGTAAGCGGCAACGGCCAGAAGGAACTGGCTGAGGTCATGGCCGGCATCCGGGACGTGACCGCCGGCGAGCTAGTGGTCGGCGGCGAGGACATCACCGGCGCGAAACCGAAGACGTTCGTCGACAGCGGCGTCTCGTTCGTCCCCGAAGACCGGCTCCGGTACGGCTGTGCCGAGGATCTCTCGGTGATGCACAACGCCACGATGAAGGACTTCAGAGACGGCCGGTTCGGCGACCGGCCGTTCCTAGACTACGGAGAACTCCGTGACTACGCCGAAACACTGGTCGAGGAGTTCGATGTCCGCGGTGTCAGCGACGTGACTGAGACCAACGCCGGCGACCTCTCCGGGGGGAATCTCCAGAAGCTCATCTTGGCCCGAGAGATATACCGCGACCCGGACCTACTTATCGCGAACCAGCCGACCCGTGGCGTCGATGTCGGGGCCATCGAGTTCATCAGGGAGACCCTGCTCGAACAGCGGAAGGCAGGCACCGGTATCATCCTCCTCTCGGAGGACTTGGACGAGATATTCGACCTGAGCGACAGAATCTTTGTCGTCTACGAGGGTAAGTTCGTCTACGAAACGACACCGGCCGAGGCCGACCGTGAACGAATCGGTCTAGAGATGACCGGCGGTGGTGACGACGACGGCGAGACGGTCGCGTCGACGCCACAGTCCGGCGTCACACAGGAGAGTGAGAGCTGATGAATGTCGCAGTAAACGTCGATGCGCGCGAGGATATTCCCGTCTGGCTGGCCTACGGGACGCCTGTGTTCACCGTACTGGCCGCGCTAGCGGTGAGCGCCATCGCACTGGTCGTCCTCGGCGTAAATCCCGTCGCGGCGTACGCAACGATGTTCGTCGACACGCTCGTTACCGAGTTCGGCCTGACCGAGACGCTGACGAAGGCGGTACCGCTGATTCTCACGGGCCTTGCGGTGTATCTCCCGCTGAAAGCGGGGCTGTTCAACATCGGTGCCGAGGGGCAACTCGTCGCCGGTGCGCTCGCTGGGACTTGGATCGGACTGAACGTCTCGCTCCCGGGTCTGGCACTGATCCCGTTGATGTTCGTTGCCGCAGCCGCGGCTGGCGGTATCTGGGCGGGCATTCCGGCCTACCTTCGCGCAAAGTGGGACGTCAACGAGATCATTACCTCGCTACTGCTGACGTTCGTCGCGCTCGAACTCCAGAGCTACCTGCTCCGGGGGCCGATGCAGGGCGGCACCGGGAACTTCCCGCAGTCGGAGCGGTTCTCCGAGGCCGCGACGATTCCGGAACTGGTCAGCGGGATCCACGCCGGCCTGCTCGCTGCCGTCGCGATGGTCGGAGTGACCTACGTCCTGATGACGAGAACGCGACTCGGGTTCGAAATCACCTTCGTCGGATCGAACCACGAGGCCGCACAGCAGGCGGGGATGAGCAAGTTCTACGTGTACCTCTTGGTGTTCGTCGTCGGGGGTGCGTTCGCCGCCATGGGCGGTATCAGCGAAATCGCTGGCGCACAGGGTCGATACCGCGCCGGATTTGAACCCGGATACGGCTTCACCGCCATTCCGATTGCACTCCTCGGCCGCAACAGCGCGCTCAAGGTGATGCTCGCGGGGCTGTTTTTCGCCGTGCTGTTCGTCGGCGGATCGAGCATGGAAGTCGCCTTCGGCGTGCCTGCGGCACTGGTCGAAATCATTCAGGCGCTGGTCATTCTCTTCCTCATCACCGCGGAGTTCTTCAAGAGCTACCGGGTCGGCATTGACATCACGCGCGGACCGGCGGAGACGCCGGCCCGGCCACAGCGGGGTGACGACTGATGGTGAGCTTCATCGCCGGCCTGCTCGATGCGACCGTTCAGGCGGCGACGGTGCTCCTGCTCGCCGGGATGGGGGAACTCATCAGCGAGCGGGCGGGCGTCCTCAACCTCGGCGTCGAGGGGATGATGCTCGTCGGCGCGCTCGGTGGGTTCATCACTACCGTCGTGACGGGGAGCCACTGGCTCGGGTTCGGCGTCGGCATCCTCCTCGGGATGGTGCTGGCGCTGGTTCATGCCTTCCTCTGTATCACGCTGAAGTCGAATCAGGTCATCAGCGGCGTCATGCTGACGCTGCTTGGAACCGGTCTCACGACGTTTTTCGGCTCTGGTTGGGTCGAGGAGTCAATCGACGGCTTCCCGCAGATGACGCTCCCGCTCGTCGGGCAGTACCTTGTCGGGATTCCGGTCATCGGTGAGGCGTTCTTCCGAAGCACGGCGACGGACTACCTCGCGCTCGGCCTGCTGGTCGTGGTCTGGTACTTCCTGTACCACTCGAACCTCGGGCTGGAGATGATCGCCGTCGGCGAGGACCCCGAGATGGCGGACACGATGGGCGTGTCCGTGTTCCGGCTGCGGTATCTGGCGGTGCTCATCGGCGGCGGGTTCGCCGGCGCGGCTGGGGCACACCTCTCGCTAGCCTTTTCCCAGCTCTGGGTGCCCGGGATGACCGCGGGCCGGGGCTGGATCGCCGTCGCGCTGGTCATCTTCGCGCAGTGGCGGCCCCGTCGGATGCTGGTCGGGGCCTACCTGTTCGGCCTGCTTGACGCGCTCCAGATCCGTTCGCAGTCCATCTCGCTGACGCTTGGCCCCGACGCGCCACTCGCGGGTGTTATCAATCCCGTCGTCGAGTTCCTCATGACGCCACAGATCATGGGGACGTACCCGTATCTGGCGACGATTATCGTACTGGCCTACGCCGTCATCCGGACCAAGAGCGACCAACTCGCGGTCCCCTCGGCGCTGTTGCAGTCATACAGCCGCGAGACGGACTAGCGGGCCGTCCGAAACCAACGGCCACACCTCCCACAGACCGTGTGTGTGGCAAATCTATTTATCCATATTCGGAGAACTCAGCATGTCTCATGAGCGCCAATCAGGTCTTCGAGAGAGGCGACCGTGTCGGTATCTACTTGCAAGATAAACACTCGCTTGAAGAGAACGTGGAACTCGTGCAGTACGCGGAGCAGCAGGGCATCGACGAAATCTGGCAGGCCGAATCGCGGCTCGCACGCGATGCTGTCTCCCCGCTCGGCGCGTACGCCGCTGTCACCGACGACATCAAACTCGGGACCGGGGTCATCAATAATTGGACGCGCAACGCGGCGCTGATCGCGCAGTCGATGAGCACGCTGGAGGAACTCGCCGGGCCGGACCGGATCATGTGCGGCATCGGGGCTTGGTGGGACCCGCTGGCCGAGAAAGTCGGCATCGACCGCAGTGGCGCACTGCGGGCGATGCGCGAGTGTGTCGAGGTGACACAGGACCTGCTTGACATGGAGAACGTCACCTACGACGGGGAGTTCGTCCAGATGCGGGACGTGGAACTGGACGTGGTCCACGGCGACGACGGGCCACGAACCGTGCCCGTCTACGTCGGCGGGACCGGGTTCAAGATGCTGGAACTCACCGGGCACTTCGCCGACGGCGCGCTGTTGAACTACCTCGTCAGCCCCGAGTACAACGAGAAGGCCCTCGACGCACTGGAGACTGGGGCGGAACGCGGCGACCGCTCGCTGGAGGACATCGACCGACCCCAACTCGTCGTCTGCTCGATGGACCACGACGAGGAGCAAGCACTGGACAACGCACGTGAACTCATCACCCAGTATCTCGGTCAGCAACCGCACATCATGAAAGCCAGCGGCGTCAGTCAGGACCTCATCGACGAGGTAGGCGAGACCATCGGCGGCTGGCCGGCCGACCACGAGGACATCGAGAAGGGGATGCACCTCATCCCGGACGACGTGGTCCACAAGCTCACCGCCAGCGGGACGCCCGAACAGTGCCGCGAGAAGGTCCGCGAGTACGCAGAAACGGGCTGTCAGTGTCCGATTCTCTATCCGCTGGGCGACGACCGGCGATTGATGATAGACGAGTTCGCCGACGGCTACCTGTAAGCTGTTCTGGACCGCCCCTCAGTCGTCGGCCGCGGCCTCCGCTGCTGTGCCGTACAGGCGCTCGACTTCCGTGATTTCAGGGTCGATCCTGTCGACGCCGCCGGTCGCCTTCTCGGCGCTTTTCGTGTCTTTCAGGCCGAAGCCGGTGGACACCACGACGACCGTTTCGTCTTGTTCGATGATACCGCGGTCGAGTGCGGTTCGGACGCCGGCGACGGGCGTCGCGCCCGCCGGCTCGGAGTAGATGCCCTCGGTGCTGCCCAGCAGTTTCTCGGCTTCTAAAATCTCGTCGTCGGAGACCAGCAGCGCGGTTCCGCCGCTCTGTTCGAGCGCCCGGCAGGCCTTGACGGTGTTTCGCGGTCGACCGACCGCGATGGAGTCGGCCAGCGTCTCGGCGATGTCGTCGACGTCGTCGTGGTCGTGGAAGGCGTCGTGGATGGCTGACGCCCCTTCGGCCTGAACGCCCAGCATTTTGGGGTGGCCCTCGACGTAGCCCATGTCGTAGAACTCCTTGAACCCCTTCCAAGCCCCGGCGATGGTACAGCCGTCACCCATCGAGAACACGACCCAGTCCGGGACGTGGCCACGGGCGATAGACTGGTCGGCGAGTTCGTGGCCGACCGTGCGCTTGCCCTCGACCTGAAAGGGATTGATGGCGGCGTTGCGGTTGTACCAGCCGTACTTCTCGGTCACTTCGACGCTGAGGTCGTAGGCTTCGTCGTAGCTGCCGTTGACAGCGAGTACGTCCGCACCGTAGACCAGCGGCTGTGCGAGCTTGCCCGTCGGGGCGTCACCGGGGACGAAGATCCGACAGTCCATCCCACCGCGGGCGGCATAGCCCGATAGCGACGCGGCGGCGTTGCCCGTCGAGGCGCAGGTGATGATGTCGCGGCCGGCGTGTTTGGCTTTCGTGACGGCGATAGCGCTGGCGCGGTCCTTGAAACACCCCGTCGGGTTTCGTCCGTCGTCTTTGACGAGCGTCTCGACGCCCAGCGCCTCGCTGAGGTTCGGCGCGTCGAAGAGGTCCGTCCCGCCCTCGTTGAGCGTCACGATGTCGGCGTCCGACGCGACCGGGAGAAACGCCTCGTACTTCCATTGGCTCGCAATCGGTCCGCCGAGGTCGCCGTCGAACGCGTCGTCGATAGCGTCGTAGTCGTACGTTACTTCGAGAATGCCCTTCACGCCCTCGTGTTCGGGACAGGTGTAGATGATCTGGTTCGGGTCGTACTCCGCCCCACAGAGTGTACACTCGAGGGTCGTGACTTGCGTCATGCCCATACTACATCCTGAGTACAACCGGGTATAAAACCGTACTGCGGCTTCAGCCCGGTTGTGAGGCGAACCGCCTCTGTCGTGGCCGCCACACCGCCACACACGGACCGCACACGCCACACATACATTTGTGAACAATCTATCAGGTTGATGGATACCAAAACCGCTACAGCGGGCGGTCCAAGAACTGGCCACGGCCCGCCGTTGACTGGACCCTGTGGTCCGTTGCGACGACCTCTCCGCCAGCGATGACAGTGTCCACGCGCGCGCTCCAGTACTGTCCCTCGTATGGCGTCCAGCCACCGACGAACGCGTGGTCGTCGGCGGTGACCTCGTACTCTTCGGTCCGGACGAGCATCACGTCCGCATCTGTTCCAACCTGCAGCGAGCCTTTTTTCGGGTAGATACCGGCGTTCCGGGCCGGTGCTGCACACACGAGTTCGCGGAGTCGCGGCCACGAAATCCGACCTTCGTGGACGCCCTCGCTGACGAGGAACTCGACCATCGTCTCGACGCCCGGGAGGCCGGCGTCGGGCTCCCAGATGTCCTCCCAGCCGGCTTCGCGCGTCTCGCGGTAGGTCGGGAAGTGGTCTGTGCCGATGAGGTCGATGGTCCCGTCTCGAACTGCGTCCCAGAGTCGCTCCCGCTCGGCGTCGGATTTGAGGCTGGGATTGACCTTCAGGAACGGGCCCTTTTCTGCAACGTCGCCCTTCGAGAAGGCCAGATACTGCGGGCAGGTTTCGAGCGTGACTGGGACGTTCGCTCGCGAATTGAAACGGGCGGCCTCGCGTGCGCCGCTTCCGCTGGAGATGTGGACGACGTGCAGCGGGCAGTCGGCGTACTCCGCGAAGCAGCACGCCCGGGAAATCGCGTCCAGTTCAGCTTCGAGCGGCCGTGAGTCCATGTACACGTCTGGCTCGTCGCCGTCGATAGTCGACCGCGCGTCGTCGAGCAGTCCCTGTGTCTCACAGTGGACGCGAACCGTGCCCCCGGCATCGCCGACCTGCCGCATGAGTCTGGCGATGGTTTCGTCGTCTGCCAAGTACGGGTCGGCGGTGAACGTCTTGAAATCTGCCGTGCCAGCGCTCATGATACCAGTCACGTCGATGTCGGGCTCCTGAACGTTACCCGCAACGAGGCCGAAATCGACGTGTGCAAGGTCCGCACACGTCGCTGCTTTTTCTTGCAGTGCAGCGGGAGTTGTGACGGGTGTTTGCGTCGGCAACTCAATGACTGTCGTCACCCCACCGGCGACCGCACTTGCGGTCTGTGACGCGAAGTCGATTCCGTCCGGAAACAGCTCGTCGTCGTGCATATGAGTATGCACGTCGACAGCGCCCGGGATCGCGACCATCTCGTCCGCGTCGATGACGATATCCGGGTTACTGGGAGTCGGGACCGACGACGCCGGACCAGCGGCGTCTATGGTGCCGTCAGTAATCGCAATCTCACCGTGCTGGACGCCGCGAGCCGTCACCACCTGTGCGTCTCTGATGTGAACATCTGTCATACCTGTAGGGCCCGGGCGAGAGAGGAAAACAGTTGGTGTGTGAGACGCCACATCCGGCGCACACGTCAGTTGTGAAATGGTGGCTGCTACGGCCGCTCTGGGGCGGATAGCTTTTAGTCGGCTGCCGGTATCCCCCCACTTGTGATACTGAACGCAGGGACGCTCGTCACGATGGACGATGAGCGCACGGTCCGGTCGGAGGCACACGTCGTCGTCGAGGACGGTGACATCGTCGCTATCGAAGACGGCTACGCGTCGGGCGCTGACGTGATCGATGCTACTGACGAAGTCGTCATCCCGGGACTGGTGAACTGCCATACCCACATGTACGCGCTGCCGATCCGTGGCGCACCGCTCGCTGCCGAACCCGAGAGCTTCTACGAATCGCTCGTCGACATCTGGTGGAACGTCGACGAGGCGTTTACCGAGCGTGACGCTCGCCTATCAGCACTGGGGTCGTGTGCGGAGATGCTTCAGAGCGGCGTCACCACGTTCTGTGACAACTACTCCGGGCCAAACACGCTGCCGGGCGGTCTCGACGCCGTTGCAGAGGGCGTCGCACAGACGCCGATCCGCGGGATGATTAGCTTCGAGGCAACGGCCCGAAACTCAGAGGCTCAGGCCAGAGACGGAATCGCGGAAAATCGGCGATTCATCAATGAAGCGGAAGACCAGTATGACACCGTGTCCGGCCACTACTGCCTCCACACGCTGTTCACCAACACCGAAGATATCGTTGAAGAGTGCGTCAACCGGGCTACCGACGATGACCGCCCTATCCAGATACATCTCGAAGAAGGGCTGGTCGACGTACACGAATCCATCGCCGACTACGGGAAACGACCGGTGCCGGCGCTTGAGGATATGGGGTTTTTCGACGCCGAGATTATCGCCGCTCATTGCGTCCACTCGACCGAGTCCGAGATCGAAATCCTCGCAGAAAACGACGTCAACGTCGCCCACAATCCCTATTCCAACATCAACAACGCCGTCGGTATCGCTGATGTGGAAACGATGCAAGCCAACGAGATGACAATCGGGCTCGGTGACGATGGGTGGGACCCGGACATGTTCGAGACCATGCGTTCGGCCGTCGGCATCCACAAACTCAAGCAACACAACCCGAGCGGCTTCGACATGGCTACCGCTCTTGAATGGGCGACAATTGGTAGTGCGGCGGTACTAGGGATGGACGACGCCGTTGGAAGTATCGAGGTCGGCAAACGCGGTGATTTTGTCACGCTGGATCTGGGGCCAAATCCCGTGTTGGAGGGGAGTGCGCCCTACTACGTCGTCAGCGCTGCAAGCAGTGCAGACGTTACCCGGACGATTATCGATGGGAAGACCGTGTACGACCAGAAATCCGGCGTCACCGGAGTCGATGGTGCGGATATGGCTACTGTCGGCGATGCGAGTGCCGAACTCTGGGAGCGGTTGTAGGTCAGCTGCCGGACGGGTCTGTCCCGGATCGCTGTAGATTTGGAGCTACATAGTATACACTCTTAGGGTGTATACTTATTTCCTCGATAACTCTCAGAAAGCCCCTCTGTGTCCACTAAAATAACTACACCCTAAGGGTGTAAAACAAAGGCCGATATTTCGATTTTACCGTTAGTGTGCACATTCTGTACACACGGTATTTCGACCATAGCGGGGTTGACGGGGGAAATCCGTCTCTGCAGTGTACGGTCGCAAATGTTTCCGGTTCCCGTATGTAATAGTGGGACTGTGTGCGTGGGTGTCATATGGTAGTCAGTGACGCCTTTGAGACGTTCACGCAGGTGCTCGAATGCCTCGATTCGTCTGACACTGAGGTCAAATCAGTCTCAGTCAGGGGCCAGACGACCGCGGATAACGACGAAATCAGTGCTGACCTGACGCTCGCGACGCCGGTATTCGGCGGGGTATCGATACACGATGACGTCTCTGTCGACGCTGAGGAGTTCGATGTGACTGATAAGCGGATTGAGATCGACGTGACGGTGACTGTCCCAGTCGGAACTGACATACCGGTGCCACCGTCAGATCAAGGGGAGGCGTCCACTGAACTGGCACAGTCCCTCTCGCAGTCGGATTCCGTGCCAGCATACAAAGACCCCGAAGCACTTCAGGCAGCCTACGACGCCTGCGATACGTTCCCGGAGATGACCGAGGCGCTTGACGCCGACGTGACCTCCGAAACGGTCCGTCGGTATATGGTGGAGTACGATATCCACGACCCGACTGATACGACGCCACAGGCAGGCGGACTCAGTCTTGCAGACGTGCAGGCAGATTCCGATACCGATATCGATGCAAGCTCCTCTGGCGAGTCAGACCCTTCTGACGACAGGGCGGGCGACAATAGTCAGCCCGAAGAACCGGACGGACTGGGTGCCCGGTCTGTCGCTGCGTTGCTCGCCGAGGCGGATTCTCAGGACAGCGACGACAATCTCGTCGCGGATGGACTCGGCATCTCACAGGACGTGACTGTGGCCGAACTCGCACAGACTGTTACTCAGTCCACCTCTCTGGACGAGGTGACCCAGCGTCTCGATTTGAACCAGACACATGCCCGGCGACTACTGTCGGAACTGGATCTGCTTGACCTCGTTACCCATCGGCTGGCAGCCAACCAGATACGTGTCTCGAACGCCGAAATCAAGCGCCGTATCACTGCAGCCAGTCATTGACGATCCCTACGCGGTGGGTGCGCGCGAAGATTAACTATCATCATCAATGGAAACTGTTTTTGTAGCCCGGTTTGAACGTGTGTTAAATGGCAACTATCCGCGTGCGAGATTGGACGAAAGAACAGATCGAGAAGATACGTGACACGGAGTCCCACTCCTCGCATGATTCGGTTATCAAGTCGCTGCTGAAAGACCGAAAGCTGGCGAAATATGCGGACGATGCCGCAGAGACCGTTCCGGAGTCGTCATCCGAGTCCCGGACGAAGGAGCCCGACACCGCATTTGATGACCTGACTGTCCTAGGCGAGCTGACCGGTGCAGACAATGGGGTGTTGTTTCTCTGGTGCCCCAGTTGTGGGAACGAACTGGCACATCTGACTGCGGATAACCCACTTGGTCTGTCTGTGTTTGAGATCGAGTGCCAGCGCTGTCTCACCCATCTCGACCGACACGCCATCGTTGCCATCGAAATCGGCTATCCGATCGAACAGAAGCTTGTTGACGACTGTCTACAGGAAGACCTCAAGGATTGCGTCGTCGATTACTGGGACCGGACACTCGATTCAGCCGCTGTGGGTGCGCTTGATGACGACCTCGACCCGGCGCATCTCGTCTGGCAGTTCGACCAGTATCTTCGGGCGTTCGCATGGGAGTGGCCTGTGGATGTCCCCGTCGTTGGCTTTGCCACAGACGAAACCTATCACAACACTACCACCGACGAGTATCTCGAAGTTATCGAGCCAGTCTCGGAGAACCGGAACGCGATGGATTCGTTCAAGATACGGCGGTACGCCGGCGAGCCAGAAACCCACGACGGTGAGACGGAAATTCTCGATAGCACTACTGTCGTTGAGCACATTGTTAATCGGCGACTTCTGGTCGAAGCACGCCCCGACTCGCCCTCACTGCCCGAGTCGACCGAACCGACAACGTGACTTTCCCAGACCTCCATATACATCTACTTTCGAAAATCCTCAAGTACTATCAACACAAGTAAATACATATACACTCAAAACAGATACGGCAGATACTGTATTCTTGGTATATCTCCCAGACAATCTCACATCTGGCTATTTAGTGCTAAAAAGCGACTATCTGAATCTTTAGATGCGGTATACCGACATCTCTGGAAGCAGACGTTCTGTCTCAGTTTGTTTCTGCCGTCGGACGGGAACACCGAAGGCAGACAACGCTCTCTGCGACCCAGTTCACGTCTGTCGAGTCACAGTGCGGACAGCGGTGGTGGTCGGTGTCGTACTCTGTGGTTCCGCGAGGCGTGGGGAGGAAGCCGTCGTCGATCACCTGCTCGATGAGACTAGGGAACCGTTGTCGTTTGACGATGGCTCGCTGTGCGAGGAAGCTACCGGGGTCGTCAGGATCCGCGCCATGGAGGTCTTCCCAGGGAAGAGCGATTTCGCCGTTAGCGGGGCCACGGGCGACTTGCTGGATGAGGGTCGCAGCGGCCTCGAACAGCGGCGTCGTCCCCCACGCTTGCGGGTTGTCAACAGCACTTCCAGCGTCCTTGTAGGCCGATTCCGCTTCGCGGTACGCCGCCTCGACACCGTCGAGTCCTGCGACTGCTCGGAAGTCTCCGACGAACTCCTTGAGGCAGGCGTGCTGAACGGGGTGTTCGAGCCCGTTGCCCAGATCTTTCGCTACGGCGACCCCTTCGACGCCGCGGCGGGTGGCGCGCGTGTCCTGTCCAGCGACCCGGTAACAGACTGCGCTCGTCGCGAGGTACTGGAGCCCGTCGCCGACCCATCCTTTCTCATCGGCGCTAAAGGGGCCGAGACCTTCTCGTGGGTCCGAAAGAACTCGCCACCCGGCCCGTGTGTACTCGTCTCCAGCGCGACGGTAATCGCGGTCAGCAATGGCGGCTACTGCCGCGGCCCGATGTCCCGCGTCTTGTGTGCGCATGAAGTCACTACGGGGGACGGCCTCACAGGCTTTCGCACCCAACAAATCGGTATCACTGTCGGTCTGAACCGCCAGACAGAATACGGCCCGGTCCTGTCAAAAAGACATGCAGTCGGCACTTCTCGTCACGACGCTTACGGTGTCATTCCGGTTTGTTATCGGTGTTGTTGCCAGTGTCGCCGCGACGGTCGCGATGGACTTGGTGATGGCCAGACTGCCGGAAGGCGAAACAGCGCCGTTCATTGCGTCAGGTGTGTTGACGAACACCGTTCCAGAGGATGCCCCAGAGCGACTCGCGAGCGTGGTCCATTACATCGCTGGCTGGCTGACTGGCCCGCTGTTCGTCTGGATGCTTCTCACCAGTGAAGGGCTCGTAGGTGGGCAGTCGATACTTGCGACAGTAGTCGCTGCTGCTGTCCTTTACACGCTAATGGTCGGTTTCTTCGTCTTCGTCGTGCTCCCGCGGTCCCGGCTCCCGTCGACTCGGATGGCGGATATCCGACGCGACTGGGCGATTTCGGCGGCCGCGTATCTGCTCGTTCTCGTGCCACTTGTCGCACTCGGGTCCCGGGTCGTCTGAGATAGCCTGAACCACAATTTCACTTGATCGAACGGTAAACAGGAGTGCTTGCCGACCGTCTGAACGCGCTCACTCGGCGAGCGACAGCTCGCCGTCCGGCCCCACCTCACCGACTTCGCCGGTGTGGTACCAGTCGTCCCGGAGCGTTTGTGCGCCACTTTGGTCACCGTCGAGGAACCCACCGAGGACAGTCGGGCCACGGACCAGTATTTCCCTGCTTTCGGAGACAGCGATTTCCACGCCCGGCATCGGGTCGCCGATTGACCCCTCCACGAAGGACTCCGCCGGGTTCAGTGCGCCGACACCAGTTGTTCCGACGGAGCCGTAGAGCTCGCATATCGGAACGCCCAGCCCTCGGAAGAAGTACAGCAGATGATCGTCGAGCTGGCCGGTCCCGGAGAGGGCGTATCTGAGGTTCGATAATCCCGCCTCTTTCCGGAGCGGCTTGTACACGAGCCGCTTGGCGGCCCTGTATTTCAGCGGCGTTCCCCGTCCTTCGACGATTCCCTGCCCGTAGGATGCAACTCGACCGCCGACCTTCCGCTTCATCCAGCCCATGTCGCCGAGACGGTCCTGTATCGTCCCGTAGAGCTGCTGGTACATCTTCGGGACACCGACAAGCACGTCCGGCTTTACCGCCGCGAGCTGGTCGATGAACGCCTCGGCTCCGAGGTAGGCGACGGCGCTTCCCGTCGCCCAGAGGTAGTACGTCGCGACACGTTGGTAGATGTGTGCCAGCGGGAGCGAACAGGTCCCCGTCGCCCCGGGACCGGCAGGAAGTTCCTCGCGGAGGCTCGCTGCTGCTGCCAGCAGATTCCGGTGTGTCAGCGCGCAGCCGGCCTTCTCTGCAGGGGAAGCCACGTCGAACGCGACTGTCGCAACCTCGTCTCCGTCAGTCTGGAGGCCGGGAAGCACTCTCGCCTCAGCAGTCGGTAGATCGTCGAACTCGAGGACAGTTTCGACTGCCATCGTGAGGTCCTCGGCCACGCCTCCGGCTGCCACGAGTCCGACTGCGCCGGTCCGCTCGATAATCTGGGCTGCCCGGTCGTCGCTTGCAGACGGGTAGAGTGCAACCGGGACAAGCCCGGCGAAATGACAGGCCAAGTCGAGCACGGACCACTTGTACTGGGACTGTGCTCTGATGGCCAGTCGGTCCCCGGGGCGAAGTTCCGTCGAGAGGAGCCCGCCCGCGACTGCTTTCGCCCGCTCGGCCATCTCCTCGAAACTCCGTTCGACGAACTCGCCGTTATCTCTGACGAGCGCTGCGGTCCGGTCTCCGTGTTCCGACACGATGTCTTCGAACCAAGCCGCTACTGACCCCTCCGGGACTGAAAGCGAGCCGCCGTCGTAGATATCGCTGTCGAGACGCACGCCGGCGTCTTCGCTCTGGCGGTCAACTGGGACCGGGTCTTCTGATGCCGTTCGGTCATGATAGAGCTGGCCGGGTTCGTACTCGTAGTCGTCGCTGACCTCCGTCTCGAAGTAGTCAGCGTAGTTCTGGTCCTCATCGCCAGCGGCGATATGTGCATCGAGCCAATCCCGAGCAACTGTCAAGACCTCCATCGTGACGTACTCTCCGTTCTCGTGTTTCTCGCGAAGCTCTCGCACTTTCCCAGCGAACTCCTCGTGCATTTCACGGTGGTTGTAGAAACAGTCGCTGCAGTCCATGGCGTAGCCACAGTTCTGCATGAACTCCTCTTCGTCACCGAAATGATACTCCGTGTATCGTTCGAGTTCCCGGAGAATGTCACCAACTTCTTCCTCGGAATGGCCCTCGTTCATCGCCGTGTGGAGGTCGTTCAGCAGCCCGAACAGGCGCTTGTGCTGCTCGTCGAACCGCTCGACATTTGTGCTGTACCGTTCTTCATCCCACTCGGCGAACTTCCCCGTCGAGTCTGTGCCCATACCTGTTCTGTTACCCATTATTTGAAAAGTAACTCTCACGTTCCCACCGAGTGAAAATGCGGTCTGCTTTCCAAGTAGTTGCCAGTTAACATTGCATTCGGGATGCGAGAATTACGTGACGAAGCGGTCGTCGACGTCCTCACTGACAACGGAATCGGCGTGCTGGCACTGTCTGGCCCGACAGGGGCGGCCCCGTATCCGGTTCCGGTCGCGTTCGGGTACGACCCGGCGACGGATAGTCTGGCGTTTCACCTCTCAGAGAGCGAGGAGAGTCAAAAACACCGCTATCTGACGGCGGACGCCACGGTCGGATTCACGGTGTATGAAGAGACGGAACCTAAATCCGTGTGGCGGAGTGTCGTGGTTACGGGTGAGCTGGTAGAGGCGACGTACGGCGAGGTAGAGCCGGCACTTGCCTCGCTGGCCAGCAACACACAGTTCGCCCCCAACCCAGTCAGCTGGGACGATACATCGACGACGACGCCGTATGAACTTCGAATCGATGACTGGTACGGACGGGAATTCCGAGTCGGGTGAAACAGGTGTCACGACCCACTGATACCACTGCTCCAGAATCACCCTCAGCGCTTCATTCACGGCCGCTCGGTCCGTGCTGAGTTCTCAGTCCGTGGGAACCAGCGTACGTCATTATGCTGTGGGGCCCGTAGCTATACATAGAGGTGTCCCAGATGCTACTGCCAACAACTACGCTACTCCAACACGGACCGATGGGGCCCCACGGTGGGGCAACGGGCATGGGCATGGCTCCGGGTGGCTGGTGGCTACTGTTCGTAGCGTTCGTCATCGCTGCTGTGGCGATAGGGGTCCTGCTGTACGTACAGCTACAGCGTGAGGTGACCGCTGAGCCGGACTCACTGGAGACGCTGAAACAGCAGTACGCGTCGGGAGAAATCGACGAAACGGAGCTTGAAACGCGGGCCGACCGATTGCTCCAGTACGAGCCGTAGGCCGCGACACTGGCAGCGCTGTGAGTCTGGCCGGAGAGGCCACTTGTAGAACTGTGCACTGTGACGTCCCGACTGCGCCCACGGCCGTCTGACACGCACTTCGTGGTACATTTATTCTGCAACACTGTACGATGGGTATGGACCCGGACGACGTTCGCGACGACTGGGCCTCCCGCTCCGGGAAGTTCTCGCCGGCGTACTACGCTGAAATCGGACCGAACGAAGTGAGTAAGACGCTGCGCAACGTGCTCGACCACTACGTTCAGGATGACGCCCGGATCATCGAACTGGGGTGTGGTTCGGGCCGGCATCTGGCACACCTCAAGAACAACGGCTATGCGAATCTCACGGGTATCGACATCAACGACGAATCCTTCGACGTGATGGCCGAGCACTACCCTCGGCTCGCGGACTCGGGGACGTTCCACACCGGAGCGCTGGAGGACATCGTCACCGAGTTCGAGGACGACGCCTTCGATGTCGTCTACTCGGTTGAGACGCTCCAGCACATCCATCCGGACGATGCGTGGGTGTTTGAAGAGATCGCTCGCATTGCGGGTGACCTCCTCGTAATCGCCGAAAACGAGGGTAACAGCCCCGAACGTGGACGCGAGGATACTGCTGTAAGCTACGTCAATGACGAGTTTCCGCTGTATCACCGCAACTGGAAGCAGGTGTTCTCGGAACTCGGGTTCGCGCAACTCATTCGGGAACCCACGTCCCGGGACACCATTCGCGTGTTCCGTGCACCGTAACTCTCACCTGTAGCTGTCACTGCTCGTCGGTTCTGTCATCGGATAGCGACCCGCCGGTAACTTCACAATCGATAACCGGGCAGCAACTATTTGTGTCACGGTATCATGCGTCAAGTTGGATCGCTATGCAACTGTGCCAAAACTGTCAGGCGGCTATCGACGAGTACCTCTTGGACAAACAACTCGAACCCCTGCGAGACCTCACAGTCGACGACTTCAATCTCTGTGCCGACTGCGTGACCGTCGTCGCGGACGCCTGTGTGGAGTGTGACGGCGCGGTGTACGTTCCTCGGTCCGAAACCGCGGTCCCTGACTGTTGTCCCGCGTGCCGATCCGAGCACATTGACGAAACCGGGACTGACCCGGGCTGGCATTTCGACACGGTGTCGACCTGACTCGGGCCATACACTTGGGCGCTGACCCGGAGCAGCTACTCGTGGCTGCCGACGTGGGCAGCATCCTCGCTTTTGCGCTACTGACAGTGACCTGAGAGACTGTTCGGTGACCGAATGAGAACTCTGTGTTCCGTACCCGAGTAGAACAATACGTCTCGGTACAACTGGCTTCGATAGTACTTCGGACACACACTGTTTGTCGAAATTTCTGAACGGCGTATTCGGCGATAGGGGCCGTGTGTGTGCGTCACAGTGGCGATAGAAGCTTCATACTCCTCCAGCACATACGATTGGTCTCTACTGGAATGACACGCTCGACACGACATATTGGCTTGCTGTTTGCTGCGCTCGCACTCATCTGGGGACTTTCCTTTGTGGCGATCAAGACTGGTCTCGAAAGCGTCCCGCCGGTGCTGTTGGCAGCTGTCCGACACGATATCGCTGCAGTCGTCCTGCTGGGCTATGCCCTCTGGCGGGGCCGGTCACTGCGCCCACAGACCCGCGATGACTGGTCGCTGATTCTCATCGGCGGCACTGTCCTCATCGGTGCACACTTCGCACTCCTGTTTCTCGGACAGCAGTACGTCCCGAGTTCCTTCGGCGCAATCCTGCTCAGTCTCACGCCGGTTGTGACGCCGGCGTTCGCATCGACGCTGATCCCGAGTTACAGGGCTCGACCGCACGAACTCATCGGCACTGTCTGTGGGTTCATCGGTGTGGTCATCATCGCGAACCCCACTCCCGGAGCGGTCGGTGGCCGGCTACTCGGCGTCGCCCTGCTCATCAGTTCGGCTGTCGCCTTCGCCGTCGGCGCAGTCCTGACGGAACGTTACACCAGTTCGCTCCCGCTCGTGAGCCTCCAAGCTTGGATGACGCTGCTCGGTGCGGGCATCCTGCACGCCGTCAGCGCAGGGCTCCCTTCGGAGCGACTCGGAACCGTCACAGTTGGGCTCGAACAGCTCGCGGCAATCGCATATCTTGGCATCGTCGCCAGCGCAATCGGGTTCCTCCTCTACTTCCGCCTGATCAGCACAGTCGGGGCCGCTGAAACCAGTCTGGTCTCCTACGTGGTCCCGGCAGTGACGGCCATCAGCGGCTGGCTCCTGCTCGGGGAGACACTCGGTCCGGTGACTATCATCGGCTTCGCTGTCATCGTCGTCGGCTTCGCGTGGGTGAAAGCCGACGTGCTTCGGTCGGTACGCCGTCGCCGAACGGGCTCGCAGTCGTACCGCCCGTACGGGCCACAGGAGGACTGTGTCGTCGTCAGCGGGAACGCGTACTCGACGCAGGACTGAGACCCCAAGGAGGGGCGTCAGGACTTAGCCGTTGCCACACATTGTAATGGTATGTCTTCCCATCCCGGGTTCCACTCGCTATACGACGAGACAGCGGCATCCATCTCCGTGACCGGGACACTTCCCGACTGGCTCCGTGGCAGTCTCATCCGGAACGGACCCGGCGACATGTCGGGAGCGTCGACACCGACCAGCCGGCGTATATGCACAGTTTCGCGCTCACGCCACGGTACGTCGTGTTGACGGAGTTCCCGCTTCGCCTCGATCCGAGACGCTTTCTCAAGCCCGGTCGACAGGCACCCTTCATCGAGCAATTCGAGTGGGACCCTGACCGCGGGACCCGAATCATCGTCATGGAGCGCACTACGGGAACCGTCGTCGCTGAACCGGTCATTGACGCCGTATTCGGCTTCCACCACGTCAACGCGTTCGAACGAGCGGGTGGCAGGGAACTCGTGTTCGATCTCGAAACAGTCCCCGATGCGACGACTATCGACTCGCTGTATCTGGATAATCTCCGGGCCGGCGAGATGGGCGCTATCGTCGGCCGAATCGAGCGGTTCACTGTGGACCTCGGCACCGAAACCGATGGGAACAGATACGGTGACGCCGACCCGGCGGTGTCGCGCGAGATGTTGTATGGCGACGGGAGCGCGCTGCCGACTGTTTCACCGTCTCGTTGGTGTCGCCCGCACCGCTACGTGTACGCGATGGGAATGGATACCCCCGTCACCGAGTGGGCCCATCGTGTGCTGAAGCTTGACACGGACACTGGCGCTGTCGAGGCGTTCGACGACGGCGGGGACTACTTCGGCGAGCCGGTGTTTGTCCCTGCACCGGACACCGCCGCTGAGGATGATGGCGTGGTGCTAGTCGTTGCACTGGACGCGGACGCCGAGCGTTCCCGGCTGCTCGTACTCGACGGCCGGACGTTTGAGGAGCGCGCCAGAGCATCGCTCCCCCACGCAGCTCCGTTCGACTTTCACGGCCGGTATTTCCCCGAACTCAGCGTGGCCTCCGACGAGTGAAGCTGTGAGCGGCGATCTGGCAACGAGCACGGAACCGCCGAGGTAAAGTTCGGTCCGCCTAAAATTCGAAAACCCTTTATTCATTTAGGCTGGCCTAAACAGTATGCTAACAGAATCGACTGACACTTCGGCACTACCACACCGGTTGTCAGTGACACCGACACCGGACGGAGCGTCCTAAACATGGCGACGACGGGGACCCGGACGGAGACGTCGTTCGACCATGATGTCATCATCGTCGGAGGCGGTCCAGCCGGTTGTTCGGCGGGGGTGTTCACGGCCAGAGCAGACCTCGATACAGTCATCTACGACCGCGGTCGGTCGTCGCTCAAGCGGTGTGCGTACCTCGAAAACTACCTCGGCTTTCCGGCCGGCATCGACATAGAGACGCTGTACGACCGGATACAGGACCACGCCGAAACCGCCGGTTGTACCATCGTCTCCGAGCTGGTCGAATCACTCGACAGAACTGCAGGCGGGGCGGGGTTCGTCGTCGAGACACAGGACGGGGAGACAGCTACGTCCCGTCGCGTCATTGCGGCGACCCGCTACGACGGCGAGTATATGCGCGGTCTTGACGACGACGCGGCGATGTTTGAGACGATAGAGCACGACGGCGAGGAACACGAAACCTTCGACAGCGGGTACGCCGACGCCGACGGCACGACACCGGTCCCGCGTCTCTATGTTGCGTCACCGTCCGAGGCGGCGGATATGCAGGCTATCATTGCAGCCGGTCGAGGCGCACGGGTCGCACGCCGGGTGATCACAGATACGAGAACAGACGACGGCTGGTGGGAGTCCGCCGCTGACGGCGTGGACTGGGTTCGCCGCGAGGTCGAACTTGACGACGAGTGGACCGACCGGGCGACTTGGGTCGACTATTTCGACGACCGGTACGCCGAGGATGCCCCTGTCGAGCCGGATTCGGCTCGGTTCCGGCGGGTCCGTGATGCGGTCATCGACGAACGGCGGTCGTCGTATATCACGTCTGAGGAGATAGCTACCCGGACTGAGACGGGGCAGGAAACACTGGCGGGCTACCTGGACCCGGAAGCGGTCGTTTCGGGGCTTGATCAGACCGCTGTTCTCGATGCAATGGACGACGAAAGGATCCGGGACTACCTCGGCGCGAGCGACGGACGCGCGGAGGTGAGCGAGTAATGGCGAGCGAGACGCGGGGAGCTACCGATGCGTGGTCGCGAGCCAGATCCTGGCTCGACACCCCCGACGGGTCCCTGCTCGGGCTGTGTGTCGCAAGCGTTGCTGTCGCCTTTGGGGCTGGTCTCCTGCAGGTAAGCTTCGGGGCGTATTCGATGACGATCGTTCAGGCCTGGCAGGCCGTGTTTGACCCGAAAGTGTGGCTCAGTGTCCAAGCATGGCAGTCGTTCTTTTTTGGGGCCGAGCTTCCCGAACTGCCAAGGCGGACGCTCATCGTCTGGAACATCCGGATGCCGCGGGTACTCGTTGCGGTGCTTGCAGGGATGTGTCTCGCCGTCTCCGGGGCGATATTCCAAGCTGTGACACGAAACGAGCTGGCGAGCCCGTTCGTGCTAGGCGTGAGTTCCGGAGCGGGGCTCACCGTTCTGCTGACTCTCGTTCTGTTCAGTAGCCTCGCCCCGTTTCTGCCGCTGTTTGCGGCGGTCGGCGGCTCCATCGCGTTCCTGCTCGTGTACATGATCGCGTGGAAGGGGGGAACGAGCCCGGTCAGACTGGTTCTAGCCGGTGTCATCGTAAACATGGTGTTTACCTCCCTCCAGCGGGGGCTGTTCTTCTTCGCCGACGATCTGGGCGTTGTCCAGTCAGCACTGGCCTGGATTACGGGGTCCCTGACGGGCGTTGGCTGGGAGGAGTTCCGCATCGCTGTCATCCCGACACTAGCCGCGACGCTACTCGCACTGGCTGGTGCACGGCAGCTGAACCTTCTCCTGCTCGGCGAGGAGACTGCGAGCTCACTCGGGATGAGTGTCGAGCGGGTCCGGTTCATGCTGTCCGCGGTCGCCATTCTGGCGGCCAGTACGGCGATCTCCGTTGCAGGGATCATCGGGTTTTTCGGCCTCGTAGTTCCACACATCGTCCGACTTATCGTCGGGAGCGACTACCGCCGGCTCATCATCGGCTGCGTGTTCGTCGGTCCGGCGCTGATGGTCGTCGCGGACGTCGGTGCACGGCTGGCTCTGAACCCCGCACAGGTCCCGGTCGGCGTCGTCACTGGCGTCGTCGGTGGACCGTACTTCCTCTACCTGATGCGGCGACAGGAACAGATGGGTGAAATCTAATGTCACAGGACAACTCTAACTCGAACGGTATCGCCACGCCCAATGACACCGCTGCTGGGTCTGTCCCCGGCCGCCGGGACTGGCCGTTGATCGGTGATGATGTGGAACTTTCGTATTCCAGCACAGATGAACCGGTCATCGACGGTGAATCGATCACTGCCAAACCCGGGGCCGTGACCGCACTCGTCGGCCCGAACGGGTCGGGCAAGAGCACGCTGCTGAAAGGTCTCGCCAATCAGCTCGAACCGGACGCGGGCTCGGTACTGCTAGATGGGCAAGACATCCAGACACTCGAAACTAAAGCGATTGCTCGCAAGCTCGGCCTGCTCTCTCAGGAGAGTACGTCGCCAAACAGCATCTCGGTCGAGGATCTGGTGTATCACGGCCGCTACCCACATCGTGGGTTCTTCGACAGTGTCACCGAAGAGGACGAGGCGGCTGTTGAGCGGGCGATTGATCTGGCTGGCTGTGGACATCTCCGTGAGCGTGAAGTCGGCAGCCTCAGTGGTGGCCAGAAACAACTCGCTTGGATTGCGATGGTCCTCGCACAGGACACCGACGTACTGTTGCTCGACGAACCGACGACGTTCCTCGACCTCCACCATCAGCTTGAGGTAATGGAGATCATCGAGACGCTTCGGGACGAAAGCGACATCACCATCGTGGTGGTCCTCCATGACATCGAACAGGCGGCCCGCCTCGCCGACAAGATGGTCGCACTCAAAGACGGCGAAATACAGGCCCGGGGGGAGCCAGAAGCCGTCGTGACGGAGCAATTACTCGCGGATGTATTCGAGATCGAGGCGGAGGTCTCGGCCACGCCACACGGGCCGCGAGTGAATCCGATCCGTGCCCGCCACGACGGCGACGAATATCCGTCTGGTGACGAAAGTGCCGAACCGGACCGCAGCGAGGAGATCGTGGCCGAATAGGGGAGCCGACGACCACGATACCGATCTCTGCGCGCCGGGCTTTTGACACGGACGCCGGATTCAGCGATTGACAGACCATCTTCTGGGTCGGGGAATCGGAACATCTATATGATTTTTAGGCTAGCCTAAAATATGGGTGACGACGCCACCGACACACCGACACGGAGAGAGTACGTGAAGTACGGAGGGGCCGTTCTCAGCGCCGGATTGCTTGCAGGCTGCAGCGGTGACGCTGAGCAGGCAGCCGGTGTCACATCGACGGAGTCTGTGACGGCAACGGACACGGCTCCCGGAGATGAGTCGTACTCCGTGTCGATGTCGCCAACCGGAGACGTCACATTTGAATCACCGCCGGAGACTGTCTTCACGCGGCTCACACATCACGCCGACATGGCGTTCGCTCTGGGCCGTGGAGACACTGTCACGGCAATGCACGCCCCGGACTACTACAGTGGACTGTGGAACCAGTTCGTCGAACGACTGCCGGGCGTGTCACTGGACTGGACTGGGTTGTACTCCTCATGGGAACCGAGCAAGGAGAAACTGTACGAGCTGGACAGTGATATCCATCTGGCAGACCCAGCTTGGATCGCCAAACAGGACAGCTGGGGCCGGGAGGACTTCGAGGAGATTGCCACCAACGTCTCACCTTGGTTCGGAAACTCACTGAGTGACCGGCATGCCGAACCCCCGTCTGGATGGGAGAACTACGAGTACTACACTCTCTGGGAGCAGTTCGAACTCGTGGCCGAGGCGTTTCAGGAGCAGGCCCGCTACGAGGCGCTCGCGGCGATTCACGACGAGATGCGCTCGACCATCGACGCAAACCTGCCGCCCGAGTCGGAGCGCCCGTCGGCGGTGCTGCTCGCCGCGGCTGACCTTGACGAGATCTACGCGTACACGCTGGACAATCCCGGATTCCTGACTGCACATACCCGCCCGTTCGGTGCACGGGACGCCTTCGAGGGGTCGGTCGAGACGAACTCCGTGGTCGACTTCGAGACGTTGCTTGCGGCGGACCCAGACGTGATCCTGCATCTCGGTGGGTTCGAGCCGAGTACGAGTCTTCCGGAGCGACGAGAAGTGTTCAAATCCGACCCGGTTGGGTCGGAAATCACGGCGGTACAGAACGACCGCATCTACCCACAGGGGGCGAGATATCAGGGACCGATTCTGCATCTCTTCCAGTTGGAGATGACCGCGAAGCAACTGTACCCTGAGCAGTTCGGCGAGTGGCCGACCTACACTGACGGGCCGTATCCTGAGATCCCTGCCGAAGAACAGCTGTTTGACCGCCAGCGGGTCGCAGACATCATCAACGGGGCGTTCGAGTCATGAGCGACAACGACACCGCAGCCGACGCACGGACACGCAGAGCCTATCTGAAATACGGCGGTGCAATCATCAGTGGTGGGTTGCTCGCCGGCTGTACCGGCGATGCTGACTCACAGTCGACGCCGGTATCACCAGACAGTGACACACCGACCGCCGCCGAAACGACCGATTCAACGACGACACCGACGACAGCGGACTCGTACACGGTTACGATGGAGCCGATGGGTGCAGTACGGTTCGATTCGGCCCCGGAGCGGTGGATGGCCTACTTCAGCACCTACGGCGACATGGCTATCGCGCTGGGCCAATTTGAGAGCCTTGCGGGGCTGATCTTCACCGAGAACTGGCCGATGGCGTTTTTCGACGCTGTCCCGGATGTCAACGTGACCTTTGATGATATCCCACAGCTGATGAGTGAAGGGGGTCTCGACAAGGAGGCGTTCTACGAGATGGACTGTGACGTCCACCTGTTCGACCCGAACTTCGTTCAGGTGCTTGATGACACCTGGACAACTGCGGATTTCACGGAGGTCGCAAGCAACATCGGCCCAATCATCGGGAACAGCATCCGGCGACGGACCGATGATTGGCACGACTACCGGTACTACTCACTGTACGAGGCCTTTGAACTAATCGCCGACACGTTTCAGGAACACGAACGCTACGCGGCGTTCGCTGAAATCCACGATTCGCTGCTCACGGAAATCGACGACAGGCTCCCGGTCGAGGACAAACGGCCGACGGTCGGCCTCCTCTCGGTCAACTCCGACTTCGAGGGCGGGTCGTTCTACGCCTACCCCGTCAACGATGGGAACGGGCACAAGCAGTACCGTGACTTGGGGATGCGTGGTGCGTTCGACGATGTTATCGACGGGAGCTACGCCGAATGGGACTACGAGCAACTCCTCGCTGCCGATCCCGACATCCTGCTGTTCCAGTACGGCTTCTCGCACGTCTCGACCGGGGAGTTCGAAGACCGAATGGCCACGATACGCGAGGATCCCATCGGCCAGCAGCTTTCGGCGGTCCGGAACGACCGACTCTACCGCGGCGGGACCTCGTACCAAGGCCCGATAATTAACCTCTTCCAGACGGAAGTCGCCGCCAAGCAGTTCTACCCCGAGGTGTTCGGCGAGTGGCATGGCCTCGGCAATACCCCGGAGGAGGAGCAACTGTTCGACCGACAGCGGGTCACCGATATTGTGAACGGCGATCTCTAACTGTGATTTACCACTTTCCAGTTGTACAGGGGTGAAGAGAGCCAGAACCGCCCTCGAAGATTTGGATGAACGGTCTAATACAATAGCAATCACTGCCAGTATATATGGTATATAAGGATATAGTGGCTTGTTTGTCCAGAAAGAATTTATACTACCGTGTCATTCTATCTCATATGTTAGTACACGAAGGAAACACGCACTCCTACACCACTGGTTCCGACCGATATTGTCGTCACTGCAACGACGTTGCGCTAGCCTACGACCCGTCGGCTGACCGTCCTCGCTGTCGGTCGTGCGGGAAACTAGTATAGTGGCCTTCAGGGGCCTGCAGTTGCTTAGGACAGAACGGTCGCACTGACAACCCCGGAGCTTGGTTGGTGGACACTGCTCTGGAACGAGTCGCAAAACGGATGCTGAGTTATTCCGTGGTCTGTGTGGGTGACAGCAGGGGTTGACCAACTACAGTTTGACGAGCACTTTGATCGCTTCGCGCTCGTCCATCGCCCGATACCCCTCGGGAACGCCGTCGAGGTCGACGGTCTTTGTGAAGATCGGTGACGGATCGAGTGTGCCCTGTAGCACGTCAGCTAGCAGTTCGTCGGCGTAGGCACGAACCGGCGCAACACCGCCATTGAGCGCGATGTTGTCGCCAAACAGCGAGAATACATCCAGTCCGGAGTCGTCGACGCCGTGTGGGACACCGACGTAGCCGACCGTCCCGCCCGGGCGACAGACATCGATGGCGGTCTCCATCGCCGAGGCCGCACCGACACACTCCATGACGTGATTCGCACCGCCGTTGGTCAGCTCCTCTGCCGCATCCACGGCATCCTGCCCGCGGGCGGAGATAGTGTCCGTCGCGCCGAACGATTCCGCGAGTTCGAGACGGTCCTCGTGATGGCCCATCGCGACGATACGTTCCGCACCGAGGCGGCGAGCCGCGAGCACGCCACACAGTCCGACGGCTCCGTCGCCGACGACGATACAGGTGTCGCCCTCGTCGACGCCGGCGCTGACCGCGGCGTGGTGGCCGGTGCCCATCACGTCAGTCAGCGGGAGAATCGCTTCCAGTGTGTCCTCGTCGTCGGCGTGGCGGTCGGGGACCCGGACGAGCGTGCCGTCAGCTTCTGTCGCTCGGACGTACTCGCCTTGCCCGCCGCCGTTGTCCCCGCCCCATGAGTCGCCGTTGACACACGACGTGTGCAGTCCCTTCCGGCAGAACTCACACCGGCCACAGCTGATGAGAAACGGAGCGAACACCCGGTCGCCGGGTTCGACTGAGCGCACGCCCTCGCCGACTTCCTCGACGATACCCATCGGTTCGTGGCCGACGCGGGACCCCTCCTCTCGGTCGCTCTGGCCACGATAGAACCACAGGTCGGAGCCACAGACGGCGGTGTGGGTCACGCGTACAATCGCGTCAGTTGGCGATTCGATCTCCGGCTGGGGAACCTCTTCGACGGTGATCTCACCGGGCCCACGATAGATGGCTGCGCGCATACGCTTATTTCGGGGTGGCTGTGCAAAACCGTTCTCATGCTGTTTCAGTACGTCCTCTTCGCCAGTTGTATTAGATGACAACAATTACCAGTGGCGAGACAAAATTTGGGAGCATGGCAGATGTCCACGTTGTCGGCGGTGGCCCCGCCGGCCTGAGTGCTGCACTGTTTGCGCAAAAAAACGGTCTGGAAACGACAGTCTTCGACACTGACGGAACTTGGATGCACAAAGCGCACCTGTTCAATTATCTCGGGGTCGGCTCTCAGGACGGGTCCGCGTTCATGGAAACAGCCCGGACACAGGTCGACAGTTTCGGCGTTGACCGAAAGCAGGGTACTGAGGTAACCGGCGTGGGAGGGTGTCATAGAACTCTTGTCACACCGTGATGATCGTGCTTCCCGGATTGTCTCCGCGTTCGTAGTTGGTGATAGCGACGACGAGGCGAAGGCACAGAGCAAGAAACACCTGCGATCGTGCGTGGACGCGGCCTCGGGCGTGCGTTCGCCCGAGGCCGCAGTCCTTCACTGATTCGTTGGTTCGTTCGACGCCAGTACGGCGGTTGTACGTCTCGTCTAGGATTGATTGCTTCAGCTGGACGCCCTCACTGTGTTCCTCGATGCGGTCTTCGATCCTGTACTCGATGTCTTTCGGGTCATCAGTGTTTCGCGCGTTGTACGGAGCGACTGGCACGACCCCTGCGGTCAGCAGGTGGTCGTGCCAGTCGAGCGTGTCGTAGGCGCTGTCACCAACCATCCAGATTGGTTGCTCAACGGCGAGCGCGTCACGTGTGACGCGCATCGCCGTCTCTTCCGGTGCTTGTTTGCTCTCGGTGAACTCGGCTGCAATCGGGATCTTTTGCCCGGTCGAGACGATCGTGCAACCGTAGCCGTAGTAGTACTCGTCGTCGGTTGGATCGTAGCACTTCGACGCGTCTGGATCGGTGGGCATCGCCCTCACGTCGGTTGAATCGATACAGTAGGTCAAGTCGAGCAGGCCGCGTCGGGCGGCCTGCTCGACGAGTCGGTCAAAGACCTCGTTGACGACGTGTTCGAGGTCGGTGAGAAAGCGATCGACCGCGTCTCTCGACGGCGGTCGATCGAAGCCACAGCTCAGCCAAACAACCGTGTTCCGAAGCTCCCGCTCAACCGGACGAATGCCGTAAATGTCCTTGTAGTAGCAGTGGAGAAAGCCACGCATCAGCTCTGGTGGTTCGTGGTCTCGTGTTCGCCCCGTCTTTGCCGGGGCGAACACGTCGAACCCTTCGAGAAACTCGAAGGAGAGGTGCTCAAACAACGCTAACGTTTCCGTCTCCACGACATTGAAGAACGACTCTACCGAAGGATCATCTTGCAGGGTCGCTGGACTCATCCACCTCAGCGTTCACCCTGCTCTTTGGTGTGCTACTCGTTCTATGACACCCTCGGCGTGGAGCAAACGGACGGTGGTTTCGAGATTACAACCGAGGATGATACGCATCATGCAGACTACCTCGTCCTCGCGACAGGTGCTAACCGTACCCTCGCCGAATCCCTTGGCTGTGAGATGACTGACGAAGATGTTGTCGATGTTGACGTGACGATGGAGACGAGCGTTGACGACGCCTACGCGACGGGAGGCATGGTCAGAGCCGAGGAGTGGCAGGCCGTCATCTCTGCGGGCGACGGCGCGGCGGCGGCCCTGAATATTCTCACGAAGGAGAAAGGGGAGCACTTCCACGACTTCGATACGCCCGCCGACGCGGACGCGGTGTTCGGTCCCGAGGAGTAGGCTCCGAAACGGTTCCGGACGTGCCTATCTCATTGTTACCCACTACACACCACGCTTCTGGCCGTTGGCGGCCGAGTACAGACTGCACTCTCCGCTCTGTAAACTCGGGCCAGACGGTGCTAAGCAACTGCGTAATTTGTGGCACTGCTGCCTTTAGGACACCCCCTGCAGTCGGTTTGATGCTCTGAAGCTGACCAGCCATATTAGGGGCTGATTCACTATGGCATCACAGAGCAGTGTGTTCGCTGTGAAGGAGTTCGAGTTCAACATCCAGTTCACTGTGGGTGCTGATCCGGTAATGGATTTGTTTCATGAGTATCCCACCCTGCGACTCCGGAACGCTACGTGTACCGTGACTGAAAACGCGATGTGGCGCATCGACCATGTAGACGGCCCCACTGACGCCATCACTGCGTTCGATGCGGTGTTTCTCGACGAGGAACGCTGTAACGAGTGTCTCGACGAACACTGCTGTTCCGGGACGCGGGAATATGCGGTTCTCGACCGGCGACCGGCCGCCAGCACTGTATATACGTATCATGCCCAGACTGACCGGTGTTGTACCGTGCCTGCTGTCGTCACCGACTACATCGGCGCCGGTGTCGTCTTCGAATCGGAGCGCAGCGGCGGTACGTATCGGTGGCGGGTGCTGTCGCCGGTCGAGACGTCGCTTGACCCGCTGTTCGATCGTCTCGAATCGACCCTTCGGACCGGGCTACAGCTTGATATAGGCCATCTTGGAAGCGCTGACCTATGGCGGAATAAAACACAGTCCGTGTTCCCGCACTGACTGCGCAGGGGCCACTGCTGTACGTATGCGTTGTAATAGGGCGTATTAGACCTCTGTTAAATACGATTTTGCTAAACCAGACGCCGAAATCAGTGGACTGACCGCTCGTCGCTTTCGTCGATAGCTTCGATCGGGTCTGCGTTGCCAAACGATGGCTCCGGACCGTCTCCAGCGGCGGCCCACTCGCAGGCATTGGCGAGGACCTGCTGGATGTCTTCGTTGTGGTAGATCGGATACGTCTCGTGGCCCGGGCGGAAATAGAAAATCCGGCCCGCCCCGCGGCGGTAACAACACCCTGACCGGAACACCTCCCCGCCCTCGAACCATGAGTTGAACACGAGCGTGTCCGGTGCGGGGATGTCAAACCGCTCGCCGTACATCTCGGTCTCCGGAAGCTCGATGTACTCGTCGACGCCATCGGCGATGGGGTGGCCGGGTTCGACGACCCACAATCGCTCGGTTTCGGCGGCCTCGCGCCATTTCAGACTGCAGGTCGTCCCCATCAGTTCGCGAAAAATCTTCGAGTAGTGGCCCGAGTGGAGGACGATGAGTCCCATGCCGTCGAGGACGCGCTCTTTCACTCTGGAAACCACCTCGTCGTCGACCCGGTCGTGCGCGGCGTGGCCCCACCAAGTAAGAACGTCCGTTTCTGCTAGTACATCCTCAGTGAGGCCGTGCTCGGGCTCTTGGAGTGTCGCGGTCTCCGTGTCGAACCCGCGTTCCTGCAGTGCCGTGGCGATAGCGCCGTGAATCCCGTCGGGGTACAGGTCCGCGACCGCTTCGTGCTCCTGCTCGTGGACGTACTCGTTCCAGACTGTGACACGTGTCATACCCGTGGTTTCCACTTCCGCCGTAACGGCGTTCGCCAAGCGGCAATCCGTACGACGAGTGGACGCCCTCGGTTTTGGCGTCGATGGAGTGTTCGCAAGAACTCATCTCGAACACCACTCTCTTTCTCAGATACTGTTCTGTACAGTTCCGTCCAGAGAATCTGTTGCGCTCCACCGCGCGCCAGCGCCGCTACGCAGGAGCTATGACAGCTTCGATCCTGAACCCGATACGATCCGCGTTCCAGCCGTATCCACAGGGCTGTGACTGCGGCCCTGAGTCCCGCAAATACAGACGACTGTATGGGTTTCCTGTTGGAGTACAGTCGAGTGAAATCGCGGAGTAAAGCCCCGCTATACCGGATACACACGACTGTATGCCGTTCCATTCGTTCGTACAGAATAGCCCCCGATTTTTGTAGTTTCAGCGCTTCTCGCTTCTATCTCGGCGTTATTCTGGGTGGACAATAATGTAAACAGTAGATAGGTATAAATACTCCCTGCCAGACGACGTGACTGATGCACCCCATCAGAAACCACGGTATCGGACGGTTTCGAGCGGTAGAGCCACGTATCGAGGTGGCTCCGAAATGAGATCAAGATATGGTCTTCCGGAGCGGCTGACTGGTGACAGTCCGACCAGCTCGGCCGAGCAGGTCCCGGAGGTGAGAACCAATGTCTGAACACACGCTTGTGCTTCTGGCACTGTTGCCGCTGGCGACGATTGCGGTGCTGATGGTCGGGCTGTACCAGCCTGCGACACGGACGATGCCCATTGCATGGGCGATTGCGGCTATCGCTGCCTTTGTCGGCTGGCAGATGTCGCCCACACTGATCGCTGCCGCGTCGATACGCGGCGCGCTGACAGCGACTAGAATTCTGGTCATCGTCTTCGGAGCGATACTCCTGCTGTACACGCTGAAACAGTCCGGTGCGTTCGAGGTCATCAACGCCGGGTTCTCCTCGATAAGCGACGACCGACGCGTGCAGGTCATTCTGCTCGTCTTCCTCATGGGGTCGTTCATCGAGGGCGCGGCCGGTTTCGGGACGCCCGCGGCCATCGTCGGCCCGCTGCTGGTCGGCCTTGGCTTCCCGCCGCTGGCCGCGGTGGTCGTTGCACTCACAGGGAACATCCTCGCAATCACGTTCGGCGCGGTCGGGACGCCGCTGATTATCGGACTGCGCGACGTGGTGTTCGCAGAGGGCACGGGCGCCTCTCAGCAGGTGCTCCAGCAGGGTGGCTTCGAGAGCGTCGGTGCGTACGTCGCCCAGATCGGTGTGTGGGCGGCGCTCATCCACGCCATCGTCGGTATCGCCATCCCGTTCATCGGTGTGGCGATGATGACGCGCTTCTTCGGCGAGGAGCGGTCTATCAAGCCGGCGCTTGAAGTGCTGCCGCTGTGCCTGTTCGCGTGGGCCTCCTTTGCGATTCCGTACGTCGCCACCGCGTACTTCCTCGGTCCGACGTTCCCGGCACTGCTGGGGGCGATGGTCGGGCTGCTCGTGGTCACGACCACGCTTCGTGCTGGATACTTCCTTCCGGACGACGAGTGGGACTTCGGCCCGCAGGACCAGTGGCCGGACCACTGGATCGGTAGCATCGAACCCGGAGAAGGCGTCGGCACCACGTCGGGTGGGAGCCGTGAGGGGACTGTCGCGGCCGACGGCGGTACGGCAACCTTCGAGGAGGCCCACTCACAGGATATGTCGCTGGGTATGGCTTGGCTGCCGTACCTCCTCGTCGCTGCGTTGCTCGTCGTGACTCGCGTCGTTGCTCCGGTTCAGGAGTTCTTGGCGACGAACGGCGTTCTCATGTGGAACAACATCCTCGGGACGCCGTTCTCGGAAGGCGTCGAGTTGTTCTACCTCCCCGGGAGCCTCTTCGTTCTCGTGGCCGTCGTCACGTACGCGCTTCACGGGATGGACACTGACGGAATCAAGGCCTCGTGGAGCGAGGCGCTCCGGAACATTGCGCCGGCTGTCGTCGCGTTGTGGTTCGCTGTCGCGACGGTCATGATAATGCAGCGGACCGGCAGTGCCGTCGTGCTTGAAGCTGCGCCGATCAACTCCGGGATGCTCGGTCTGCTGTCGGAGATCACGGCGAATACGACCGGACAGATGTTCCCGTTCTTCTCGGGCTTCATCGGCGCGTTCGGCGCGTTCATCGCCGGTTCGAACACGGTCAGCGACATCCTGTTCGGGCTGTTCCAGTTCCAAGCCGCCCAGCAGATCGGCGCGCCGACCCAGATCGTCGTCGCCGCACAGGCGGTCGGCGGTGCTATCGGGAACCTCATCGCCATCCACAACGTGGTCGCCGCCCTCACGGTGGTCGGCCTCATCGGCGAGGAGGGACGCGTCATCCGTCTCGAACTGATTCCGGTGCTGTACTACGGCGTGTTCACTGGCATACTGACGCTCATTCTGGCCTACGTCGTCGCACCGGCCGCATTCTAACTCAATCCATCTTCCTCTCTCATTCATGGCTTACGACTCCCGACCCCCCAAGCAGCGTGACCCGGCGACAGACCCGAGTGCGAACTACGATTACCAGAGCGACAGCGTCCACCGACCGGACCTCGTGGCGGCTCTGGAGCGCCGCGTAGACGGCGACGTGCGGTTCGATACGTACACCCGCGAGCTGTTCGCCACCGACGCCAGCGCGTACGAGCAGCTCCCTATCGGCGTCGTCTCGCCGGTCTCGACCGACGACGTGGTCGCGGTGATGGAGTACTGCGCCGAGGAGGGAATCCCGGTGCTTCCACGGGGCGGCGGGACCAGTCTTGCCGGGCAGGCCGTCAACGAGGCGGTCGTCCTCGATTTCAAGCGGCACATGGACGAGACGCTGTCGGTCGACCCGGAGGCCCGGCGGGCCCGCGCACAGGTCGGTATCACCATCGCCCGACTCAACGACCGGCTCGAACCCCACGGGCTGAAGTTCGCGCCGGACCCTGCGTGGGGCGACAAGAGCGTCCTCGGCGGTGCAATCGGAAACAACACGACCGGCGCACATTCGCTGAAATACGGCAAGACGGACGCCTACATCGAGGAGTGCGAGGTCGTTCTTGCTGACGGTACTCAGACCACGTTTGGCTGGGTCGATGTCGCAGACCTCGAATCGCGAGCGGCTGAGGCCGGCCCGGACGCCGACCTCGAAACTCGGATCTATGCCGAAGTCGCCAAGATTCTTGCAGAAGACGCCGAAGAGATCGACGCGAGATATCCGGAACTCAAACGCAACGTTTCCGGGTACAATCTGGACGAACTGATCGATAGCGCGGAAGAGCGCGGCGAGGTCAACCTCGCACGGTTGCTCGCCGGGAGCGAGGGGACCCTCGCGGTCGTCACCGAGGCAACTGTCTCGCTTGAACCCGTTCCCGACGCCACGGCCGTCGCCATGCTGACCTACGACGACATCATCTCCGCGATGGAGGATGTCGCCCCGATTCTCGACCACGACCCCTCGGCCGTCGAGGTGATGGACGACGTGCTCCTTGACCTCGCCGCGGAGACACCGGAGTTCGCCGATGTCGTCGGCATGCTCCCCGAAAAGACGGACTCGACGCTGCTCGTCGAGTTCTACGCGGATTCGGCCGACGACGGCGCACAGAAGGTCGCCGACCTGCTCGCCGACCGGTTGCCGGACTACGACGCTCGGGAGTCGCCGCGCGACGGGGCGGGTTCGGTCACCGACGCCCCGGTCAATGCCGTCGACGCACTGGAAGCCTACGACGCGGACCGGCAGGCGAAGTTCTGGAAGATGCGCAAGGCCGGCCTGCCGATTCTGCTCTCGCGGACGGGCGACGACAAGCACTGGCCGTTCGTCGAGGACACCGCGGTCCCAGCCGAGAACCTCCCGGAGTACGTCGCCGACATCCGGGACCTGTTCGACGAGCACGAAACCTTCGCCTCCTACTACGCCCACGCGGGTCCCGGCGTCCTGCATATCAGGCCACTGTTGAACCTGAAATCAGAGGACGGCATCGAGACGATGGAAGCAATCTCCGACGCCATCACGGACCTCGTCGTCCAGTACGACGGGTCCGTGTCGGGTGAACACGGCGACGGCCGTGCTCGGACCCAGTGGAACCGCAAACTGTACGGCGACGACCTCTGGGAGACGTTCCGCGACCTGAAGTCGGCGTTCGATCCCGACTGGCGGCTGAACCCGGGCAACATCTGTGGCGACCACGACCCGGCCGAAAACCTCCGATACGACCCGGACTACGCGTTCGACGCGGGCTTCGAGCCCACGCTCGACTGGGACAACGAGAACGGGCTCCAAGGAATGGTCGAACTCTGTCACGGCTGTGCGGGCTGTACCGGCCATCAGGAGACCACTGGCGGCGTCATGTGCCCGACCTACCGCGCCGCCGAGGAGGAGATCACCAGCACTCGCGGCCGGGCGAATATGCTTCGGTCGGCGATGGACGGCGACCTCCCCGACGACCCCTTCGAGGAGGAGTTCGTCACCGAGGTGCTCGACCTCTGTATCGGCTGTAAGGGCTGCAAGAAGGACTGTCCGAGCGGCGTCGACATGGCGAAGCTCAAAGCCGAGGTGGTCCACGAACACCACCAGCGCGAGGGTATCTCGCTCCGTGACCGACTGTTCGCCAACGTCGAGACGGTGCTCTCGCTTGGGAGCACCTTCGCCCCGGTGTCGAACTGGCTGATGGAGTTGCCGGGCTCGGGGTTCCTCATGGAGAACACGGTCGGTATCACACAGGAGCGCACGCTGCCAGCCTTCCACCGGACCACGTTCCGGGACTGGTGGGCGGATCGCGGCGGGGCACTGGTCGCGGCGAACAAAGCCGACCGGAAGGCGCTCTTGCTCGCCGACCCGTACACGAACTACAGTCACCCAGATGTCGGGAAAGCGGCCGTACAGGTGCTGGAGGCAGCGGGCGTCCACGTGGTCGTGCCTGACGGCGTGACCGATAGCGGCCGTCCCGCGTTCTCGAAAAGTATGCTGGACCACGCTCGCGAGACGGCGCGGGCAAACGTCGACGCGCTCGCCCCGCGAATCCGCGACGGCTGGGACGTAGTCACCATCGAACCCTCCGATGCGGTCATGTACCAGGTCGACTATCGGGACCTGCTCTCGGGCGACGATGTCGAGCGCGTCGCGGCGAACACGTACGGCGTCTGCGAGTACCTCGACACGTTCCGGCTGGGGGAGAACATCTCTTTTGACGAGTCGGGCGACTCGCTTGCATATCACGGCCACTGTCACCAGAAGGCGACGAAGAAGGACCACCACGCTGTCGGCGTCCTCCGCCGTGCCGGGTACACCGTTGATCCGCTTGATTCGGGCTGTTGTGGCATGGCCGGCAGTTTCGGGTACGAAGCCGAACACTACTCGATGAGCGAGGGCATCGCGGACCTCCTGCTGGGTCAGATCGATGACTCGCCCGCCGGGCAGGTAGTCGCTCCGGGCGCGTCCTGCCGGTCCCAGATCGACGACTTCGGCGACGGCGACACGGAACCGCCACATCCCATCGAGCTGGTCGCGGCGGCGATACGATAAGTGGAGTCTCGGGCCGTGGATACCGCGCGTTTCGGTTCAGATTCCGAGACCGTCTCGCTGTCGGACTGTCACGTCGTGCCCGTCAACCGTCGACCGAAGCGCCTGCGTGAAGGGTTCAGCGTCGAACCGGCCGTGCACCCTGACCGTGGTCGCTGAGCCGGCGCGGGGGTGCGCTGTGATTTTCGGCCGACCGATTCGGCCGCCCGAGTGGATGTCGACGCGTTCGAGTGCGTCATATGACTGTTTCTCGACTGCTTCGGCGGTCTCGAGGGCTGTGTGGACACCCTCCTCGACCACCTCTGTGGCGAACGCTGCGGCCCGCTGGTCCGGCGCTCCAAGCAGCAGGTCGACAGGTGTCAGATAGTCGTATTCGACGAAATAGGCCTGCTCCGTACAGAACAACACGTCGAGCAGACGGAGCGGATACGCGCCTCGCATCGTGTAGTGCAAATGGACGCGAAGCTCGTCGGTCACGAGAACCACCCTTTCGCGGTGGCGGCGTCAGTGACCGTTCCGTCCGCCGCGACCTTCGCACGCCCGACCCGATACATCGTATATGCCTGCACGAGCAGGTAGATCGCCCAGAGGGCGTACCCAGCCGGTGCGCTCCCGAGCACCGCCGTCTGGACAGTAAACGTCCCCAGCCCCAGCCGTGTCGCCAGCCCAGTCCCGATTAGGAGGACGCTGAAATAGCCGAAAAACGCCGCTGCGACCCACATCGCGACGATGCGGCCCCAGCCCGGCATCGTATGCTCCGGCAGCCGGACTGTGTTGACGAGCTGGACGATGACGATGTACGGCCACATCAACAGCCCGGACATCGCCGCCCCCACGACCAGCAGCCCGAAGGGGTCGGATATCGATATTGGGAGGCTAAGAATGAGAATCCCCCAGCCACAGAAAACGGTCAGCAACCCCCAGAACAGCCGCGGCAGACTCCAGCCCGCGTCCCGACCGTACAGCTCGTAAATGATGTCGGAGCTGTTCCGGACGAACGACTCGATGATCGCATATTCGGTCGTAAACAGGGCCAGAAACAGCGTGACGTAGATGACGCTCGTCGTGAATCCACCGACTGACGGGGCGATCTCGATGAGCCACATGTCGACCGCGTCGCTCGTCGCCCCCGGAGCCTGTGACACTGCGATGACGACTAGCATCGTCGTGACGAGGAGGAGGCCCAGCAGGAAGGTCAACAGGTGTTCGAGCTGTGTCACGCGCCACCAGCCCCGCCACCGTTTGAGGTTTTGCGTGTCTGGGATGAACGTGAACCCGTCCTCGTGGACCGTCTCGGGGTCGTCGCCGGCGAAGGGGTTCTTGATCCGGCCTTGGTATCGGCCCATCCCGTAGCCTTTCTCGCGTATCCAGAGGCTCTGTGAGAGATTGAGGTAGCCGCCCGCCCCGGCGTAGGCCAGCGCCCCGACCAACACGGCGATGGTCCCGACCGGCGAGTAGTCACCAACCTCTGTCAGACTCCCCGGGACACTGAATAGCACGTCGACCGACCCGATGAGAACGAACAGCAGCAGCGTGAACGCAATGGACAGTGCCACCAGAATGAGCTGGAGGCTCTCGACGACGTTGTACATCAGCGGCGTCACCTGATAGGTGACCCAGATGAACACCATGAGCGCGATACCGAACAGTCGCCAGCCGACGATCTCGACGCCGGCGAGGTCGTACGTGCCGAGTGCGAGCCCCTGCGCACCGATCTGTGCGGCGCTCGCGGCCCACCCCGGCCAGCCGAGACTGACGAACCCGCCGAGTAGCATGGCCAGCGGGAGGACCGGATGTACGCGCTCGAACGCCCGAAACACGCTCTCACCGGTCGCAAGTGTCCACCGCTGTATCTCTGTGTTGACGACGAAGTGGAGGCAGACGGCCACGAGGAACAGCCAGTACAGCCCCCACCCGTAGCTGGCGACTAGATGCGGCCAGAACAGCGTCTCACCGCTGCCAAGTGACGCCCCGAGCATGATCGCGCTGGGACCGACGACGTGGCGGAGCTTCGGTACTTTCGGCAGGGAGAGTTCTCTGAACCGCCCGCCGGTCCCGGTGTCTGGATGGTCGTCGCTCTCCGGTGCCGCCTCGAGGTTGTCGTATGCGACCGGGGTGTACGAGGAGATCGGATAGCGCTGCTCCGTGCGAGAGGCGTACACTTCCGATGTCTCCGACCCCGCGTCTTCCGCTACGTCCGACTGTTCCGTCGGCTTTTCCTCTGGCATCGGTGAACTCACCCACCGACGTAGTGCCAGACGTGTTCATGATCGGCAGCCAAGTCAATCTGTGGGAGGTCCTCAAGCGCAGGCCCGATAGCGTCCCACCACTCGTCAGCGGTCTTATAGCCCGCCGGATGGTCCTGAAAAACCTCGGTAATGAGCTTCCCGGCATCCGTGTCGGGGTTTTCACGGAGGTAGTCGTACGCAGCCTTCAGCGCCGCGCGTCGGTCGTCGAGCACCGCCCCCGTCCCCGGCAGGTCCGCGTCGGCGATACTGTGCTCGACCGGTGGCTCTCGGTCCTGTTGTGGGTCCGTGCCCGTGCCGACGAGCTGGGAGAACGGGATCCACCAAACCCGACTCCGCGCGCCGACCTTTCGCGTCTCCAGATCCCCTCGCTCCACGAGTACGTCGAGCTTGTTGTGTGCCGTTTTCCGGGAACAGCCGAGTGCGTCCATCACATCGGTTGCCGTCAACGGCTTCGCCTGATCCGCCCGATCTTGAAACACCGAGAGCACTCGCTCCGGTGTGAACTCTTCCGTGGACGGTGGCGAACCGTCAGCCCGACCATCGTCCGCGGTATTGCTCATACGTAGCCATTACAGTCGTATGTAATAGACTTTTCTGCAGAGCGCTCCGATCCGGGAGCAAACGGCCTGTCCCCGTCCGGCGCTTGAGAGGTCCCATTCACACACGAAGGAAAGCGAGCGTCCCCAACCAGAAGCACCGAAACGGGTCGTCATGCCACTCGCTGATTCAGGGTGCCAAGGCGGCCACGCCCTCGTCTGGACCAGCCCTCCTCCTCACTCGGCCGGTTCCGGCGCGGGCACCGACTGTTCGGTTTCCACAACCGCACGGTCGGGGAGTTCGGGGTTGGGTGTCCGGCCGATCGTCAGCAGGCGTTCGGTGAGTGTCAGTTCCTCCGGACTGGGGCTCGGTTTTTGGACTTCCTCGTAGTCGACGACCACTTGCCCGTCCTCGGCGGTGATACGCACCGCACAGAGCTGGTAGGACGGGTAAAACACCGGAGGGAGGAGCCCGATGATCCCGTCCCGACGGTGGAGGCGCTTGAGCCACGTCCCGCTGTTGACGACCAAGCCGCCGTCGACCGACTGCACGCTCGGACGGTGCGTATGGCCGTAACAGAAGACAACAACGTCTTCCTTCTCTTCGAATACTTCCCGGGCGGCTTCCTTGTATGGTGTCCGGGTATCGACCGTGAGATCGGTCTCGAAGACGCCAAAGCGGTTGATGGTCTTCTTGATGTCCCGCCGCAGAAGATACAACGGAATGCCCACGAGCAACAGGAGGCCAGCCAGTGAGGCGTTCACGACGAGCAGCACCCAGATAGCGGTCCCGACCGTGCCGAACTGGCCCAGAAACGACGTTGTCGTTTCGACCGGCGCGGACCAGACGCCGAGCAGGTTCAGCGCCGCCAGAACTGCAAGGATGGCGCTGATGTTGAACAGCAACAGGAACGGGACCAGCGCGTACCGTAACAGAGGATTCATCTCCCGGTAAAAGTACTTCGAGAGCATCCACACCGGGACCCGCTCCGTCGGCGTCACAGCCTGCACGTCCTTGAGCCAGTTGTACCGACCTCGGTCCGAGAGCTGGCCGGCCCGACTCGTCACCAGTGTGTTGTAGTAGTAGCCAAGCGGCGTCACGTTGGTCTCGCCCCAGTCCTCGATGCGGTTGTTAGGGTCCTGCTGATTGCCGTGTTCGAGGTGAATGGCCTCCTCTCCCACCGGCCGGGTAATCGACTTCGACTGGACGAGCGTGACGTTGTACGCCGCGAACCGCTCTACGTACTCGTCGTAGGCTGCGAGTTCGTGGTCGTGATTCCCCGGTATCAGGGTGATCTGGATGTTCTCACCGGTCTTTCGTAGTTGCTCGAACAGCGACGGATAGGTCTCTTCGAGGGCGTCGAACTTCTCCAGTCCCGACATGCCGGTAAACTCCCACAGCCCAAACGCGTCGCCGTTAATGAGTAACTCGACGTCCTCGTCGGTGGTCTCTAGCCGTGACAGAAAATCGAGCAGTTCGTCGAGAAATTCCACCTCTTCTAGCTGCTCGTCGCCGCCGATGTGGAGGTCGCTGATGACGTAGTACACGCGGTCGTCGGCGGTGCCGTCCATTGGAATACGGGTTCTTGACCCACAGACAAAGGCGTTGCTCTCCGGGGATTCACCGTAGGCGTGCGTAGCGTCGGCTTGGGGCCGCAGAACACGTATTTCGCCGGTATCGCGACGGACCCGACTACAGCTCCAGTACGGCCCGGAACCGCGCTTCGTTGTCTATCATCTGCCCATATGCCTCATTGACGTCTTTCAGCGGGTAGGTCTCGATTTTCGGCGCGATATCGCGGAGCGAACTGAACTCCAGTGTGTCCTGTGAGTCGCGTGCGTGTCCGGAGGCCCAGCCCTCGACACCGCCCCGGCTCTGGACGAGTTGCTGTGCGCTGACTTCTACTGGCTCGCCGGGGACGCCCACAACCACAACAGAACCGTCGACACCGATCCCGCTGACGATGGAACTGATGGCGTCGCTGGACGGTGCTGTCGCCAGCACCACGTCGGCCCCACCAAGCTCCTGCAGCCGCTGACCGGCGTCCACATCCGCCGCGTTGATGAAGTGGTCGGCTCCAAGCTCTTTCGCCAGCGACTCTTTTTCCGGCGTTCGGGAAATGGCGGCCGTCTCGAAGCCGGCCGCGTGAGCGTACTGGATGCCGAGGTGGCCGAGTCCGCCGACGCCCTGCACGGCGACCAGATCCCCGACGTTCGCATCGCTGTTCCGCAGCGCGTTGAACGTCGTCACACCCGCACAGAGCAGCGGTGCCGCGGCCGCCGCATCCAGCGCCTCCGGAATCTTTGCGAGGGCTTCCGACGGTGCAGTCATGTACTCGGCGTACCCGCCGTCGTAGCTCAATCCGGTGATTTCGCCGTTTTCACACTGGAGGAAGTTCCCTTGTCGACATTGCTCACACGTCGAACAGTGACCGCCGTGCCAGCCGACGCCAACTCTGTCACCCACGTCCCAAGCGTCGACAGCGTCGCCGACGGCATCTACGTGTCCAGCCACCTCGTGGCCGGGAACCCGCGGATAGGAGACGACCGGGTTGGTGCCCTCCTTCGTGAACACGTCGCTGTGACAGATGCCACAGGCGTCGACAGCGACCCGTACCTCGCCGGGGTCCGGGTCGGGGATGTCTCGCTCGACGACCTCGAAGTCAGCCCCCGGCTCAGGCACGACTGCCGCTTGCATTGTGTCTGACATAGCGATACTTTCGGCTCGACGCTGATAAGCAGCCAGTTAGCAGAGAGGTGTACGGGCGCTTGACTGCGATACAGCGGACAACGGGGGGCCTCGCGATTCATACTGTTGGAGGTAACTTCGTTACGGTATTCGCCACCCCGGGTGGCGAAATCTCCGATGATTCTTTCGAGCACGCGGGCCAACGGCTCGCCGGTGCCGATGGCGCGTCTCGTCCGTGATAATGACAGTATCGTGTCACGGACCTGCAGTAGAACGGAAGAGAACGGGGACACCTCTCTCACCGGGGAGCCGAAACCCTATGCACTTGGGTCCGAAACGGCACTGCATGTCTCCTTCCGGTTTTGCTGGGCGGTTCCGACCCTACTCCGTTCCGATCTGCCTGTTTGCCGTCGTGGTGGCTGCTGTGCTGTTCGTGCCGCCTCTGGTTCTCGGGGCAGCAACCGGACGCACATACGCCCTGACCACGGCGGTTCTCATTGTCGCTATCTCGTCGGTCCTTCCGTATGCCGTCGCCGTCGGTGTTCTAACTGTCCCGTTCCTCTACACCGGCATCGGTAGTTACGCGGCCCCGGAGGTGTTGCCGACCGACGCAGAGCCGTTCGCGCTGACGGCGGCACTCCGGCACGTCATCGCCGGCACCTCGTATGTCGTTGCGGCCACCGCCGTCGGCGCTGTCGGCATCGGTCTCGATTTCGCGGCTTCGAGTGGCTCGGACCCGTTTCCGGCGGTCGGCTTCACGTTGTTTCCATCGCTCGGGTTTCCGCCGTTCTTGTTGCTCGGCGGCGTGGTCATCGCCGGTGTCTACGTCACGGTCCAGTTGTGGCGGTACGAGAGACCAGTGCGGGGCTTGGGGTGGGACACGGTTCTGGGGACGGTCGTCCTTGGAGCGTTCCTCGCTGCATCGCCCATCGTCGCGCTCTGGATTTTCGGTTCGTACGGTTTCTGAACGGCTCCGTGCTACCGTGATAGCCCGCCTCTCTACAGAGCGCGCGATAGTCGGCGCTACCCGCCGCCTCCCAAACGGCTTAAAGGCGCAAGCATCAGTATCTGATAATGACTCAGCAACAGACAGATGGCGGTCCGCGAGCGAGTGGCATGCCGATGCTCGGTCTCGGTACGTGGCAGAATGAAGACGCAGAACAGTGCGCCGAGAGCGTCCAGACGGCGCTTGAGGCCGGCTACCGACATATCGACACTGCACAGATATACGACAATGAAAGCGCCGTCGGTGATGGTATCGCCGCGGCTGACGTTGACCGCGACGATATCTTTCTGGCGACGAAGGTGTGGATCTCGAACCTCTCGCATGACGACGTGATTGAGACGACCGAGGAGAGCCTCGACAAACTCGGCGTCGATTCGGTGGACCTGCTGTACGTCCACTGGGCGGCGGGCGAGTACGAGCCTGAAGAGACGCTCCCGGCGTTTGACGAACTCGTCGACCGCGGTCTGATCGACAACGTCGGTGTCTCGAACTTCGAACCGCACCACGTCGAAACGGCGATGGACGTGCTCGATGCACCGGTGTTCGCAAATCAGGTCGAGACGCACCCGTTCCTCCAGCAGTCGGAACTTCGCGAGCACGCGGCAGAGCAGGACTACGAACTGGTCGCGTACTCCCCGCTGGCACGCGGTGAAGTGTTCGGCCACGATGTCATCGAAGCCATCGCTGACGACCACGACGCCAGTGAGGCACAGGTCAGCCTCGCATGGCTCCGCGAGAAGGGCGTGACAGCGATCCCGAAGGCCACGAGCGAGGCCCACATCACGGACAACCTAGCAAGCCTCGACCTGTCGCTGACAGACGGCGAAATCGACCGTATCGACAGTATTGAGACGGTCGACCGACGCGTTGATCCGGACTGGTCGCCAGCCGCGTGGGACTGAGCGCTTTCGGACTTTCTCGGTAGGCTTTGCGGATGCGACTGTCGGCCCGTGACACCATGTCTCTCACAGCCCTCTTCACATTTCGACCCGTTGAACAGGTAATGAAACAGTTTCGCTCTCATGGGTGGTCCCACTGACCCGGACCACACTGCGGTCTACGCTTCCCGCCCGTCCCTCAATTCCGGCCCGCTACCGCGACACCGCGCTGTTCGTTCTGCTCGCTGTGTTGTTCGGTGGCTCGTTCGTCGCAATCAAAACTGGGCTCCGTGAGCTGCCACCGGTGCTGTTTGCTGGCCTCCGGTTCGACTTGGCGGCAGTGACGCTGCTCGGCTACATTGTCTTCACCCGGCCCCGGTCAACGTGGCTCCCGCGGACTCGTGGAGATGTCGTGGGTATCGGGATGGCAGCGCTGTTCCTAATCGCGCTCAACAACGGCCTGCTGTTCCTCGGCCAAGGCGCGACGACGCCCGCAGCGGCGTCCGTGATGTACGGCCTGAACCCGATACTCGCTCCCGTGTTCGCTTGGTGGCTGCTGGGCGACCGGCTCTCGTGGCTCGGCGCGCTCGGTATCGGTATCGCGCTGAGCGGCGTTATCCTCATCGTGCAGCCGTCGCCGTCGACGTTTACCGACGCGAGCGCTATCGGACAGCTACTCGTCCTCGGCGCGGCCGCGGCCGTGGCTCTGGGCAGTGTGCTCCTCCAGCGCGTCGGCCCGGAGATGGACAGCACGCCGCTGACTGCGTGGGCGATGGCTGTCGGCGCGGTGTTGCTCCACGTCGCGAGCCTGCTACTCGGGGAGCCGCCGACAGCCGTGATCGGGATCGGTCCTGAAACGATTGCGAGCATCATCGCTGTGGGAATCCCGTCGACGGCGGTCGCGTACGCTATCTACTTCGGCCTCATCAAGCGCATCGGCCCAGTTCGTGCGAATCTGGTCGCGTATGTCGTGCCGATATTCGCCGCGCTCATGGGCTGGGTGCTGCTCGGCTCGTCGGTGTCTCTGTGGACGTTCGTCGGCTTCCTCGTCGTCGTTGCGGGCTTTGCCCTCATCGAGCGCGTGACTATCCGCATGGAACTGCGCCGGCTCTATCGGCGTTTCGACCAGTCATCGTCGTCCCAGCAGACGCCACCGTGTGACGACTGAGCAAGTCGACAGGACGACGCCAGTGGTGTCTCGACACGCCGGATTCTGACGTTCGTCATAGCGTCACTGCGCAGTTAGTGAGACAGGCCACGCCAGTCATGTACCGGCAAGCCCATAGCTACGATATGGAACCGTCTGACGTGGAGACAGTGTTCGTCGCCGGAGCCAGCGGCGGGACCGGGCGGGCGACGATTAGACTTCTCAGTCCGCGCGTGCCGACGGTCCGAGTACTGACCAGCACGCCGTCGAAAACAGACGACCTGCAGGCGGCCGGTGCTGACGAGGTTGTCGTCGACGACTTGCTGAACCCGACCGCGCTCGCCGATGCGCTATCGGATGTCGATGTCGTCCTGAGCGCCGTCGGCTCGAACATCACGGCTGTCTGGTCCCGGGACCAGTACGTCGACGGCGCGGGGACAATCAATCTCCTCGATGCGGCTGTCGATGCCGGTGTCGAGGCGTTCGTCATGGAATCCGCTATCGGCGTCGGTGACGAGCCAGCCAGTCCGCTCGCGGCGGCCTTCGATGTCGTCATCCAGCCGATACAGCGTGCGAAAGCAGAAGCTGAGGCCGCGATTCGCGACGCCCCGGTTCGACATACGATTCTCCGTCCGGGCGTGCTCACGAACGGGCCGCGAACTGACACCGTCTCAGTCGCCGAGCCCGGAGCGAAGCTCTGGGGGAGTGTTTCGCGGGCCGACGTGGCCCGACTGATGATTGCTGCGCCTGTTACGCCGGCAGCCGCCGACCGAACGCTGGAAGTCGTAGCGAAGCCATCGTTCCCGAAGCGCGCGGAAAATATCGATTGGCAACTCCCCGGGAGTGGGGCGTCGGAAACCATCACAGTCGAAACCCCGGAAGACGGCCCGTAGTAAGCAACCCACCCGTGTGCTCATACGCCTCCAGCGGGAAGCCCTCGTGATGACTGACGTGGACCACGCGAACGCCGGCTATCGGCGGCTGTTCGAACGGGACGGCCTCTCGTTCGGTGTCGGCTTTCCGCTCACGGGCGAAACGGAGTCGACACCGGATATCGACGCGGAACTCCGGCTCGCAAACCACGCCGAAACAGTCGGCTTCGACGCGCTCTGGGCACGGGACGTACCGACGTACTGGCCGCGGTTCGGGGACGCCGGCGGGGCCTTCGACCCGTGGTCACTGCTGTCCCACGTCGCAGCTCACACCGAGTCGGTGGCGCTTGGCACCGCAAGTATCGTTCTCCCGCTTCGCCATCCCATCCACGTAGCGAAGTCGGCTGCGACTATCGACCGGCTCTCCAACGGCCGTCTCGTGCTGGGCGTCGCCTCGGGCGACCGCGACCCGGAGTACCCGGCGTTCGGTGTCGAGCCGGAGAACCGAGGGCAGCTCGTCCGCGAAAGCGTCGACGCGCTCCGCGCGCTCTGGCACGAGGAGTACCCGTCTCTCGACGGTTCTTGGGGCCGCCTCGACGGCGAACTCGATGTCCTCCCCAAACCGACGACGGACACGCTCCCGCTTTTTCCGACTGGTAACGCGAGACAGTCGACGGAGTGGATCGCCGAGAACGGCGACGGCTGGATATTCTATCACCTCCCCGATTCGACGCTGGAATCGTATCTGGACACGTGGCGGAGCCACGCGTCGGAGAAGCCGTTCACGATTGCCGTGCAGGTCGAATTCGCCGGTGACCCGACGGCAGAGCCAGAACCGCTCCATCAGGGCTATCGGGCTGGCGTCGAGTGGTTTCGAGAGTATTTCAGGCGACTCGAAGATTACGGCCTTGCCCACGTTATCGTCGGGCTTCGGGCGGCGGAGTCGGAGGCGGCGATGACGACGTTCGCCAGTGAAATCATAGACGAGCTGTGACTCTCGGGAGGAAGATGTTCGCAGGCACGGCTTTCGATGCGGCGGACCTACCGGCTATCGATGACTGACCGGCAGGCGGAACTCCGCACGATGGCTGGGGAGCTGACCGATAATGCGGCGATTACCGACGCGTTCCTCGCAAAGAGCTTCACAGACCGGCTACTCATCGTCGATGTCCGCGACGGCGAACCGGTACCTACCGCTGTCGTTGACCAGCTGGCTGACCGCGACCTGCTCCCGGCGGACGAGGTATACGGTGAAGCCGCCGCGACTCAGTCCGCCACCGGCGACGTTGGCGATGCGACCCGCCACCATTTCGTCGACGTACGAACCCGTGGGTCACACCGCTCCTACGTCGTCGACTGATGTCGGCCGTTGTCGACTATGGAACCAACTCGACTCGGGCCTTACGGGTCGAACTCGTTTTGCTTGAGCCCTTTCCGGACCGGGTCGTGTTCTGCATCGGTCGGCGGCGGTGCGGTCACCAGTAACGCTTCTAGCCGCCCATCTCCGTCCGCTTTGACACCGCGGTCGGTGTCAGCATCGACGACCACCACGTCGCCCGGTTCGACCGCCCGCTCTGTGTCCCCGTCACGGACCAGACCGGTCCCGGACTGGACGTGTATCGCTACGTCGCTTGCGGGCGCATGCACCGGGATGAACTGTCCGGGCTCGAAGTAGCCACAGACGACTTTCATTCGGTCGCTGCGGAACACTTCGACCGCCGAGAACTGGTCGTCGTCGTACGCCCGGGCGGCGTCGAAGTCAGTCGCCGTCATCGTGAATCCTCACTGTGAGTGTACTCACGAGCAACTGTCGGTACGAAGCCCGTCTCAAGTCGATACAGTCCCGATCGGTTGTTGGCGCTTGAGGCAGTCCCTCGCTGTCGGTTTCGGTACTGCGGGTTCATCGGACGGAGTTCCGACCGCACGACGGAAAGTCTCCGCCCCGAACCCCTTCGTCTGTGGCTGCCACCGTTCGCACCCGGGGTGTATATAAACTGCTTCCGAACATCTTCCGGACAAGAACCACGGATGGTCCGTATAAAGACCCTCCAAATGGTGTCTGTAGGCGCATTGGCGACGACAGTCCTGATGGCGGGACTGCTCGTCGGTATCGCTGGGATACTCGCACGGATCGAAGACTGGCGGTCGTACACGATTGCGATAGGTGGCGGCCACGGGGCTCACGAACGGACCCATGCGGAGAAACCGAGCGGGATTCTCCGGTGGCTGACGACAGTCGATCACAAAGATATCGGGCTTCTCTACGGCGTGTTCGCGGTCGTCGCGTTCGCTTGGGGCGGTATCGCCGTCGTCCTGATGCGGTTCGAACTGATGTACCCCGCTGAGGACTTCCTCAGCACGAACGCGTACAACGGGCTCCTGACGACCCACGGCATCACGATGCTGTTCCTGTTTGGAACGCCTATGCTGGCGGCGTTTTCGAACTATCTGATCCCGCTGCTCATCGGGGCCGACGACATGGCCTTCCCGCGAATCAACGCCATCGCGTTCTGGCTGCTACCACCGGCCGCCCTGCTCATCTGGGGCGGCGTCCTCGGCGGGCCGTTCCTCGAAAACATCGAACCGGCACAGACCGCTTGGACGATGTACACGCCGCTGTCGATAGAACAGCAGAACCCCGGCGTGGACCTGATGCTCCTCGGCCTCCACCTCTCGGGTGTCGCGGCGACGATGGGGGCGATCAACTTCATTGCGACTATTTTCACCGAGCGAAGCGAGGACGTGACGTGGGCGACCCTTGATATCTTTTCGTGGACTGTTCTGGTCCAGTCTGCACAGATTCTGTTTGCCTTTCCACTGCTGGGCAGTGCACTGGTCATGCTCCTGCTCGACCGCAACCTCGGAACGACGTTCTTCGCGCTCGACGGCGGCGGCCCGCTGCTGTGGCAGCACCTGTTCTGGTTCTTCGGCCACCCCGAGGTGTATATTCTCGTCCTCCCGCCGATGGGGCTCGTGAGTTATATTCTGCCGAAGTTCTGCGGACGGAAGCTGTTCGGCTTCAAGTTTGTCGTCTACTCCACGCTGGCGCTTGGGGTCCTTTCCTTTGGCGTCTGGGCCCATCACATGTTCGCGACCGGAATGGACCCCCGACTTCGGGCTTCGTTCATGGCCGTTTCTATCGCTATCGCCATCCCGAGCGCGGTGAAGACGTTCAACTGGATGGCGACGATGTGGAACGGCGCGTTGCGGCCGACCGCGCCGTTCCTCTTCTGTGTCGGGTTCGTCGGGAACTTCATCATCGGCGGCGTCACCGGCGTCTTCGAGGCTGCCATTCCCGTGGACCTCATTCTCCACGACACCTACCACGTCGTTGCCCACTTCCACTACGTCATCATGGGCGGAATCGCCTTCGCCGTCTTCGCGGGCATCTACTACTGGTTCCCGCTGTACACCGGTCGGTGGTATCAGCGGTCGCTGGCGAAGTGGCACTTCTGGCTGACACTTATTGGGACCAACGTCACGTTCTTCCCGATGGTGCTGCTGGGCTACGCCGGAATGCCCCGGCGGTACGCCACGTACTCCGTGACTGCCGGCCCGGTGGACCTGTTTACGCTCCTGCACCAACTGGCGACGCTGGGCGTCGTCCTTCTGGTTATCGGCCAGCTCATCTTCGTCTGGAACCTCGTGAGCTCGTGGCTTGAGGGGCCACTGGTCACGGATGGCGACCCTTGGGACTTGGCGGCGACGGAACAGTTCCCACGAGAGTTCGCGTGGTTCGAGCGCGAGCGACTGCCGGCGCTTGCTGACGGCGGAGAAGAACCGTCCGGGGACTGATCCTCGAATCAGTTCGGCTTCCCATCTGCGGTCTCCTTATTCGTGGTTCCACGGTCTCATCTACGGTGTTCTATATCGTCGTCACACCCACTTTGAAGCAGTCAGTACAGACAAGACATTTACTGCTGGCAGGTCGCTCGTCGAGTGATGAAGCGACGATCACTGCTGTCGTTCTTGCCCTTACTGATTCCATTTGCTGGCTGTGCCGCAGAGACCGACCCGGATGTTGCAGAAGACATTTTCGTCGTACTCGATAATGAGACTTCGGAACAAGCCACAGTGGCGGTATCAGTCGTGACAGGGGACTCAGTCGTGTTTGAAGGCGAAACAGCAGTCACTCCCAGCGGCAGAAAAAATGTGTATCCGGGTATCTCCGAGACTGGCGACTATACGCTCACAATCTCCCTTGGTGATGGGCGTGAACAGGAGTATCCATTCAATATCGAAGAATACGACCTCCAGATGGGGTCAAACATTATCGTCACGATAAACGAGGCTGAGATTGAATTCAGTATCCAAGAATGAGTAGCGCCTAGTCTTTTCTCTGTTTGATATTCCAGTCAATCCGCAGATCTGCTGTGCAGTTTATTCAGGGTACACTGCCTGAAACCAATAGCCTGTGGAGCGTTGTTTGACTCTTGTCTCCATCTGCTATCTTACTCCGAGATATCCGGATACGACTGTCTGCTTCCGTGGGACTTTCTGGCGACCAGTTGGGCGGTGGCGGCGGTTGTCTCACCCGTCGTTGTGGTGCGCTCGTCGTAGTGCAACACGGTCAGCCCGAGTCCGGCCCTGAGCAGTTCGTTCGAAGCGAACCGATACCGGTCCCCGGAGGGGCCGCCGTCCACGTCGTCGCTCGTCCGGAGGTGGTGCTGGATGAACAGACAGCCGCCGTCGGCCAGCGCTTCGATGATGTCGGGGAGGCGGTCGACGGGACGATAGAAGCTGATCGTAATGAGGTCGTACGTGGACGCCGGATACGTAAACGAGTCGAGGTCCGCCTGTAGCCACTCGATATCGTCTTCGACGCCCGCTGTGTGTGCGTTCTCCCGAGCGATACGAAGCCCCTCGCGTGACTGGTCGACCGCATCGACGCGGTACCCGGCCGCTGCGACCGGAAGCGCGTTCCGCCCAGTCCCGGTTGCGATGTCCAGCGCCCGCCCCTCCGGGAAGGTCGGCAGGTATCGGTCTAACACCGAATGTGGGTCCGGGCACTGTGGGTACGCGCCCGTTCGGTATCGCTCGTCCCAAGTTGTCATGGCTCCGATGACTGCCCGCCGGGACATGAGCCTGTGGGCTGTGACACAGCTTTTGGGTTGTATTTCGTTTCCGAGCGCGACAATCTCAACTGACTTATCGGTACACCTGTGACCTACCCACAAGCTACCAGCAATGGACAGTCAAAACGGCGTGACAAGACGACGGCTGCTTCTCGGTCTCGGGAGTGGGCTCGGTCTGATCGGCGGCGGTGGTGCCTACGTGTACTGGTCGTTGCGAGGCGATTCCGGCGACTACAGTGCGCCGGACTCACAGCCAGTCGTCACTACGCGCGGGCTCCTCGACCCAGCGGATGAGCCGGCCTTCGAGACTGATGGTACGTGGTCGTTCGACGACGCGTCGGCCGTGTTCCTGTTCGTCCACGGATTCAGTACCGACGCCGAGACGGCCCTCGACAATGCCTATACCGCACAGGTAGCGCTCGAAGGGACCACGTCCGCACCGGTCGTCGCATACAGCTGGGATTCTAACGTCGACTGGGAGCAGGCGAAGGCCAACGCCGAGGCGAACAGTACTCCTCTCGCCCAGTGGCTGGTCGAGTGGGCTGAAACCGACGGACGGCCCATCCATTTGCTCGCTCATTCGCTCGGCGCGCGGGTGACCGGCGAGACGCTCCGGGCACTCGCCGAGCGAGGGGCGACCGACGCCCTCGCTTCAGTGTCGTTGCTCGGCGGTGCTATCCCATACAATAGCGTGGTGCAGGGTGGCCGTTACGGCGACGCTATCGGAACCGTTGACGCGCCGGTGTCGAATTTCTACAGCCACAACGACAGGGTCCTCTCGTGGATTTACCGAGCGTCGGACCGGACACACGCCGTCGGCCACGCTGGAACTCGTGACGTGGGGACACTTCCCGACGGCTACCAAGACGTGAACGTCTCTGACCTCGTCGCCGACCACTACTCGTACTTCGAACCGGGTGAGGGCTGTCTGGCGCGTGTCGCTGCCGAAATCGAGTGATGTGACTCTCTCTTCCCTGCTGCTAGTAGAACTATATACAGTGGAACTGTTGTTCACCCTATGGAAGATACTGTCAGATCAACAACTGCAACACGCTGGAGCAAGACATGAGTCTGTTCACTGCTGTTGTTGTCTTCATCGTGGGGCTGCTCTCAGGTATCGTCGTACGGTGGGTCGCCGGACTTGCTGCCGCTCTCGCGCTCGTTCTGGTGCTGTTGGGAGCGACGACACCGGATATCGGCCTGATCAACTTCGTAATCGAACAGTACTATCAGGGTAACGAACTGCTGTTTCTCGCCGGACTGTTGTTCGGGTTGGATGCCGAACACACCAGAGATGCTGTCGAGGGCTGACTCGACGCTCTCGAACCACCACCGACGTTTCATCCCGACCTCGCGCGCCACACCAGTGAATCCACGGCCACGAATGGGCGGAGATCTACGTTGTCGACGACGTCCACGGCTGTCGCCCGACGCTCGAACGGCTCTTGGATCGTTTGGATCCTACCGCGGACCCTCTCGTCTTCGTCGGTAATCTCGCCGCAAAGGCCCGGACAGCGTCGTGTACAACTACGCTGTTCGGACACCGATGGGGAGCGACGCTCTCTCAAAACGAAAGCCGGCGTTACTGGGCTCCCCGAACGACTATATAGCTATCTGGAATAGCTATTCGGATATACCAAACTCGGCTCCGTCGCTGTCCGGTAGCTGCGGCCCATCAGCATGTAACCCATTCGCACAAAACGTGTTTTAATCCTTCACGAAGCCTATGACCATGGCCGATCCAGTGTCTCGATGTACTATGGATTTACAGGAATTTGTGCGCTCTAACGCCCCCGAAGACGGCGGCGATGGGTTCCAGAAAGAGAACAACAGGCTGCTCGATATCCCGCTCGACGGAACGGTGATGGTCAAAGCCGGCTCGATGGTCGCGTACACCGGCGAGGTCACGTTCACTGGCAAGTCCTCGGCGGAAGGCGGTATCACGGGCTTCGTCAAGGAGGCCGTGAGCGGCGAAGGGACGCCGGTCATGGAGGCCGAAGGGAGCGGCCATCTCTACGTAGCCGAGAACGGCAAGAAGGTACAGGTGCTTCGCCTCGATGACGGGGAGTCGATATCGGTCAACGGTACCGACGTGCTCGCGTTCGAATCAACTATCGACTACGAAATCAACACTGTCGGCAGCCTCTCCGGCATGGCCGCTGGCGGCCTGACGAACGTGTATCTTACCGGCCCCGGCGAAGTCGCGCTGACAACCCACGGCGACCCACTGGTGATGACGCCGCCGGTCTTCACCGACCCGGATGCGACCGTTGCGTGGAGTTCGAACCTCTCGCCGTCTATCGAGATGAACAAGACGTTCGAAATCGGCCAGACCTCCGGGGAATCGATACAGATGGAGTTCACCGGCGACGATGGGTTCGTCGTCATCCAGCCGAACGAGGAGGGGTCTGTCACCCAGAGCCAGAGCTAGCTGCCACCGAATTACCGCGTCGGAGATACGGCTCGTTTGCGGAGCCGTCCCCGAACGAACGGTCGGATCGGTGTGACGCCGAGATTGAGTCGCTTGATTTCGACGACGTCGAACGACTGGTTAGCGACGAGCCGCGACCCTGTTTGTCGGGTCAGGTGACAACCGCCTGCGAGACGCTTCCAAAGCGGTGCGAGGGTTGACTGTATCCCCGCTCGCCATCCATCGTCGATGACGTGCTCGAAGAACCGCAGTTCGCCGCCGGGTTTGAGTACCCGGGTGATCTCGCTCATCGCGGCCTCGATATCCGGAATCGTACAGAACACCATCGAGGCGATGACAACGTCGAACGTGGCGTCGTCGTACGGGAGGGCTTCCGCCGGTGCCGACTCGATGCGAATCGACGTGGCCTGCGCGTTCGCCTTCTCCGCTGCCTGCCGCCGCATATGTGGGTCCGGTTCGGTCGCGTGAAACTCCGTCGACGCGGCCGCAACGGCATCAAAATACGGAAACATCGCGCCGGTTCCAGCACCGATGTCCAGAACCGTTCCATCCAGATTCGCCACCAGATACTCGCGATGTGGCCGCAAGAGCGTCCGCTCGACGAGCGCCGTTGCCGGGTCGTAGATAGCTGCAAACAGCGGCGACGAGGGCTCCTGACTGCGATTCGATGCTGGGGGCATAACAGTAGTAACGATGGCTCCACTGAAAGCATTGGTTCACCCGAATGGTGTCACGCGCGCTCGCTGCTACCGCTGTCAGTCGCCCTCTGCCGACATCTCGACGCCTGTCTCGTCAATGTCGACTTGGGCCTCGGTGAGGTTGCTGTCCCGCCACGTTCCGCGTCGATACCAGCCGTACGCGATGATCGCCCCCGCGACGTTCGAGACGGCAAACGAAAGCCAGATCCCGGCCTCTCCGAACGGCACAGTGGCGAACCACGCAATCGGGAAGCGAATGATCCCAAGCATCAACACGGAGATGGCCGCGGCCGTGAGCGTTTTCCCGGCACCGCGGAAGCTCCCGGTGTAGGCCCGCATGATTCCGATGAACCCGAATGACAAAGCCACGTAGCGAAGGAACTGTGTCGTGATGTCGACGACCTCGGGGTTTGTCGTGAACAGGTCAGCTATCGGTGCGGCGGTGAACCAGACGAGGATGCCAGCCACGGTGAGCACGCCGAACAGCACCGTCGCCGCAAGGCCAGCTGCTTTCGCTGCCCGGTCCGGTTTGTCGGCACCCATGTTCTGGCCGGTCATCGTCTCGACGCCGCGGGCAACCGCGATAGCCGGCAGGAAGACGACCGAGAACACGCGCGTCCCGATGCCGTAGGCGGCCACGACCGTATCCGGGAACATCGCGACGATGACCAACAGCAGATTCATCGACAGCGCACGACCCGTTCCCTCGATGGAGGCGGGGAGACCGATGCGGACGAGACGGCGGAGATAGGAAAGATCCGGTGCCATATCGCGGAGGTGAATCTGGACGCCGCGGTTCCCTCGAAACATGATCGCCAGCCCGACCACCAGCGCCAGCGCCCGCGAGAACACGGTCGCGATAGCGGCCCCTTCGATCCCGAGTTCGGGGAACGAGACCGTCCCGACCAGTGGCGCGTTCTCGACGACCGTCCAGCCGAATATCAGGAACGGGTCGATGATGATGTTGAGGACGACCGAGCCGAACATGACCAGCATCGGCGTTATCGTGTCGCCATAGCCCCGCATGAGCGCGACGAAGACGAAGAAGCCGAACATGAACAGCAGGCCAAGCGAGATGACCTCCATGTAACTGGTCGCCATCGGGAGGACGTCCTCGGACGCGCCCATCAGGCTGAGAAACGTATCAACGCCGAAATAGCCCACAATACCGAGAACGAACGAGATGATGACGGCGAACGTGACCGTCTGAGAGGCAGCGTACTCGGCCTCGCGCTCCTCGTCCGCGCCGGTAAACTGTGCGACGAGCACGCTGCCGGCCACGGATATCCCCATTCCGAGAGAGATGAGGAGAAACACCATCGGGAAGGCGAAGCTGATCGCCGCCAGCGCGTCCGTGCTATACTGGCCGAGCCAGAACGTGTCCGCGAGGTTGTACGCGGTCTGAAAGAGATTCGTGATGACAATCGGCATCGAGAGGAAAAACAGCGGCTTCCCGATGCCACCCGACGTGAGGTCGAACTCCTCGGGGCCTCTGAACAGAGCACTAACGCGACTTCGAATCCCCATTAGCGCGTCGCCTCCGCTGGCGTGTCTGTCAGGAGATGGGCCTCAGTGTACCGTACAATCGTCTCGTTGAACCGGTCTATCGAACGGTCTGTGGCGACATGGCGGGTATGGGCTCCAGTAATGGTCGTCACGAGAAACTCAGCTGCGATGGCCGGGTCGACCGCGTCGTCGAACTGACCGGTTTCGACGCCGGCCGCGATGATTTCCCGTAACTGGTCGAAGAGAACGGCATCGAACTTGGCGAGTTGTGTCCGGACCGCGTCGTTGTATGGGGCCTGCGCCTTTAGTTCGAGCATTGCCGTTCTGAACTCTTTCCCGGGCGTCGTTCGTCCATCAGTGAGAACTGTGTTCAACAGCGAATCGAGTTCTTCCCGCGGCGTACTCCCGTCAACATCCGTTATCTTTGCAGTGTATCGTTCGTACAAGAAGTCCAGAAACTCGGTAAAAAGGTGCTCTTTGCTGTCGTAGTAGTAATGAATAGACGCTTTGCTCCGGTCTGCCTCAGCAGCGATGTCTTTGACCGTGAGCGCGGCGTACCCGTGCTGGCAGAGGGCGCGGTACGTCGCCTCAAGAATTTCCGTGGCTGTATCGTCATCCATAGCGGCTGTGATATGCTTACTAACTGGTTAGTCAAAAACGCTTTGGAGTCCGAAATATGAATTCAGGACGATTATTAGCACCATTTGGGTATCAGCGATACTAACTGACTAATAATTCATTTGGGCAATAGTATGCGGGTCACAACGATTATCCAACCATGGGAGGAACCGGTACACAATGGCTGGACCATCGGACCGTTCCTTCTCGGACCAGACCGAGGAGATAATGCAAGCGACCTACCGGGCGTTGCGTGAGCACGGGTACGCTGATCTCACGATACAACGGATCGCAGACGAGTACGGCAAATCGACGGCTGCAGTGCACTACTATTACGACACGAAAGACGACCTTCTTGCGGCCTTTCTCGATTATCTGCTGGAGCGGTTCGTCGATTCGATTCACGACGTCGAGACAACGGACCCCGAAGCACGACTGGACCTCTTGCTCGATGAACTGCTCGTTAAACCTCAGGAAAACCCAGATCTCTCGGTTGCGCTGCTTGAGATGCGGAGTCAAGCACCGTATAAGGAAGCGTTCAGCGACCGGTTCCGCCAGAACGATGAGTACATCCGCTATATGCTCAAGGCGGTCATCAATCACGGCATCGACGAGGGTGTGTTCAACGATGTCGATGCAGGTCACGTTACCCGTTCGTTGCTGACGATCATCGACGGTGCCCGGACCCGGGCCGTGATGCTAGACGACACCGGGGAACTCGAAACGGCCCGACAGACGGCGAGTGAGTACGCCGACGCGATGTTACGGTGACCAGTCGCCTGCCTCATCGGTGTTCAGTCGGCATGCGTTGCGAGTCGTGACCAGTCTTTGGAACTACAGCACGGAGCGGTCTGCCCTCGCACAAGCCACCCTGAAGTCCTGTAGCCGCTCTCCCCGTTAGTCACCGACAACTGAATACACACAGCTAACAACTGCATTCGTTCCGGCCCGTTTGCACAGCCGACGGGTTGCCTATGAGTCCACGGTATCGCTATCTGCGACACTCTGTTCTGCAGGCGGCTGAATGGTCAGGTGATCCCGCATCGATTCGATGAGGGACGCCGGCAATCGAATGTCGCCGTCGTGATCCCGTTCAACGCCGAATATCTCTGGAACGTCGCTGTTGATGACAATCGTCTGAAGTTCTCCTGTAGTTGTATCGAGCGTAATGTTTTGCAGTGTGCCGACTTCGCGGCCATCGGTACTCACGACCCGGACGTTGGAGAGCTGGTTTGCGAGGACCGTTCGCATACTAGTCATTCATACGGAAATTACCATAAAAATACTGCATCTCACCTAACTCTCTGTGCTCTGCCGTCTCTTCCCCGAAAACGATTGCGTCTGTGGGTAACTGGCACAGTGTTCCGTCGAAACGGCCTAACAGATACTACCGGTTACGTCATATCGGACCCACCGACTCCTCGGTCCAGTCAGCATCGCGAGTTCAACGTAGTTTTAAGCTATCGGAGCCGGTTTTTCACTCCCACCCTAACTGCCAGTCGTATGCCAGCGAATTGCCCTCCACCTGCGATACGGTACTGTCGGCAGTATAGATCTCGAATGTACACACAGGTACCCGCTCCACAGGAGGTGATTCTGTGAGCGTTCGGTCGGTAGCACTGGCCGCGGTGCTTATCGCCGCAGCGGCGGCGGGTCCGGGACTGGCCGCCGCTGAGCAGCAAGCTACGGTCTCAGAGGACAGCCTTCCGCTGCACGCCGATGAACAACAGGTGGTCACTGGAGAGACCGCGTTGGAACCCGGAACTGAGATGACCGTTCAGGTCAAGTCGGCCGATGCGTCGAACCCGTTCCTTTACCAACGTCAGGTCAGCGTGCAACCCAATGGGACATTCGTCGCCCAGTTCGATCTGGATAGCGTGCCAGCGAACACGTCCTATGAACTGTCTGCTCATGTCGACGGCGACACGCTGTTTGAACGGACTGAGACCATCGCCCAGTGTGACGGCGACTGTACTGATACGGTCCCGGAAACAGAGACCCCGAAACAGGCTGACAGCGACGAAAACGTCGTCACCGTCTCTCAGGGCGAGACCGCTGAAATTCCGGTGTCGATGGCTGACGGCGGGAAGAAAACCCTGTCCGTCGGTAGCGAGGCGGTCAATTACCAGATCAACGCGACCGTCAGTGACGACGACAATGACGGTGAGGTGCTGGTTCTGTTCGACACTGCGGCTGCCGGCATGGATTCGGAGACACTCAGTGTTGCGGACGACGGTGACTCCGTGAGCGTGACTGCGCCAGAGCCGGACCTCCCCTCGACGCTTGCCCCTGCCGCGTACACCTACCGTCTGTTCGACGGCCAGACAACGGATGGCACGCCGACTGTTGGAACCCTCGTCATCGAAGCAAACGGGACGGCAAACGAGGAGTTCGAGGTCGAGGAGACGGATGACTTCGGTTTCGAGGAGACGGTGTCCCAAATCAAACAGGGCGACACTGGCCGGATTCCCATCGTTCTCGCAACTGCTGACGCAGCCACTGTTTCTATCGGGAGCCCGGACACCAACTACGAGATCAATGCGACCGTTCGCGACGGGAACGGCGATTCCCGTGTCGTTCTCCTGTTTGACACCACGGCAGCTGGACACGACGAACCCACACTCGAAACTGCGGCGGATGCCGACGCTGTGGCAGTCGAATCCGGTTCGGAAGTCGCGCTGGATTCGCAACTCGCTGCGGCCAACTACGACATGTCGCTGTTTCGTGGGACTGAAACGGCTGGTCAGCCCGATGCAATCGAAACACTAGTCATTGTCGACAGCAACACCACGTCCGCGGACGCGGCTTCAGATGGTGTCGATTCAGTTACCGGCGAAACGCCAGCCACACAGCAGTCACAGAACAGTGACTTCGGCATCGGTGCTGGCGCTCTCGCCGTCGGCGGCGTCCTCGCTATCGCTGGTGTGGGGATCTGCTTGCGATCTATCATGAACTGAGGCTGTGACAGTCGTCTACCCATCGGTTTTGAAACGATACCGAGACTGTTCGCGGTGCATTTTTCATCCGGACACCACCTCTCACTGACTCACCTCCAACTGTAGGTCTGGTGCTGGGACAGTGAACAATGTTCTTTTGAGCAGAGGTTATCCACGGCAGCGGTATCGCTCCTGTGACCTCACTTATTCGGAGTCACTGATCGGCCAGCAACGCAGCGATACCCAGAACGGTGAGACAGAGACAGAAAAACAACACGCCCGGCTCGACGACTTCGAAAACGAACCACGCGAGTGTACTGGTTCCACTGATCGGCCCTGTCTGCGGACTCGCTGGAGCCAAGACCCCGCCGCCAGCGGGTGAGTCCGCTAGTCTTTCTGCACCCCATTGAACGAAGAGACTCGCAAAGCCGATCAGCCCCAGCCCCGAGACAACGTTGGCCATCGATTGCTGGATGCGCGGCGCTAAGTCATGGTCGCCAACTAGAACGATCGGATCGCTGGCGGGACCGTACACGGTCATCTCGTTGCCTTTCGAGGAGTAGACCGTTTCGACCGGCTCGATAAGCTCTGCGTCTTTGAGATTCGAGACGTGGTAGTGGACGTTCTGGACCGACGTGTCACACCGGTCCGCTATCTCGGACGGGGTGCCCGGCTCGTCGTAGAGCGTGCGGAACAGCGACCGACTGGTGTCCGACGCGAGCGCGTCGAGCACGTCGTCGGTTTCAGTCCCCGAAACATCGAGTACCCGCGGTGATTCGTCTGTTGTCCCGGTCCGCTCCTGTATCGTTTCGATGAGGCTCGACATGGCGGCACTGTCGAATACATGCTACGGGGTTCCTCAAAGTCCTATGGCTGGGTTAAAACGAGATTTAACCATCGGTACGGTTCTGTGCAGTCCGGACCGCACGGACCGGGTTGACCGTCCCGTGGCCGGTCCCGTTGTCGAGCCCCGACTGTCCCACGTCTCTCGTGGTCCGTTCCAGCAGGCGTTCGGTTTCGTGGGGAGACAGCGAATCGTTTGCGTCCAGTAGTAGGGCCGCGGTGCCACCGACGTATGGGACTGCGGCCGAAGAGCCGACGAAACCGTCTGGTGCGGCGTCGGCGAACTGTCTGTCAGGTGCCACGATGTCGACGCCGACCCGATTATCGACTGTCGGGCCTCGTGAACTGAACGGTTCGAGCTGGTCGACACGGCTGTTGTATGCCCCGACAGTGATGACTTCTCGGGCCGTGCCCGGGGCGACAATGCTGTTCCGAGTCGTCGTGTGCTGGAGGTCGTGCGTCGGTGACACGAGTCGGAGTCGTGCGCCAGTCGGCGATGCTGGGCCTCGAACGACGAGGTAGTAGTCGCCGGGTCTGACGTCGGCAACGATACGCTCGTTTGGCACATCGTCGCCGCGGTAGGGCTGTGAGCGGGCGACGAGGCGGGCGTCGGTTCCGTTCGTCCGATACAGTTCGACTGTGTACTCCTCGCCCGCGTGGTCTCTGTCCCACGAGAGCCAGACCGTGATTTCGGTCCCGCCCCGGATGTAATTCTCTCGGCTCTCGCTGGTAAACGCGACTGTCCGATTCTGGACGACTTCGGATGTGTACTGTCCTGACCAGTGGGATTGCGCGAGATTACCGGCTGGGGCAACGAACACTGAGCCACTCTCCGTCGCTTGTGTCGCGCTCCGAGCGACTGGTCCGGTTCCATCGCCCGGCTGCCCGTAGAAGGAAACGGGGGCGACAATCACGTCGATGTCCTCTCGAACAAGCCACTCAACTGCCTGTCGATAACTGTCGACGCTGTCGACCCGGGCGAGATACAGGTCTGCGTCCGGTGCGGTCCGTGACACGACGGCGGCCGTCGCGGTTCCGTGTGTCTCGCGGGTATTGTGTACGGGCCCAACACCGAAGCCCCGCGTTTCGGCGACCTGCCCGGCAATCGTTTTCGACTCCGTGTCGAATCCGGTCGGATCGACGATGCCGACCGAGACGTTTGAACCTGTGACGCCGGCTGCGTGGAGACGTGCGAACCGGCCGGTTGCTCCGTCCGACACCGATACTGATGTGTCATCGGTCTGATCGAGGCGGGAGTCTGCCGACTCTGTCACTGCGAGCGTCGCGATGCTACCAGTGAGTGAGACGATTGCGACGACGGCCAGTAACAATACGGTCCGATCACGCACTGCTGACCACCTTCCGCGATACTACCGCCGGGATGTGGAGCGTCGGTCTCGTAGCGAACATTGCCCGGGTATCGAGTGCCGTACCGAGATGTCCGACTCCTCGGTGAGACACATCGCAGACCACGTCGTCTCTGCATCTCGACGCAGGCATATTTACATCGCAACAGTCTAATCGACGTACACGTCGTTTCATGAGTACTTTTGCTCTGTGATGTGGGTCCAACAGTAGCACCGACCCACTGTGAACTGAGCACTCGACAACGGGGAGGGCGGGTTGTACCCGCTGTCGTGTGGACAACCGGACTGGGATGGATTCCGATTCGTGGAAACCGCGGCGCACGGGGAGGGCGCTGGCAGCCGGGAACCGTCTCAGGCGGTCGCCGGCGTTTGAACTGTCGGCCGGGAGCATACTAAAACTATCAGAGACTAAAAACTGGTTTTAAACATCGAGCAACGAGGGTTGTAAACAACTGCCATGACTCGATACTTGTCGTCGACGGATTCATCCCGAATACGAGATAGAAGCTAATTTTGGGCTCGCCATTGGACTCCGACTGGATGTTGCGCCCTGACATTGGCCTGCCGAGATTCAGCGGCGGGCCGCTGGTTCCCGTTGTAACGTACCTCTTGGTGATTGTCGTGCTCTCCGGACTGGTGACCATCTCCGCCGGCGCGTCGCCGCCGCCCGTCTTGGGAATGATCTGGGGTGTCTTCCTTGTTGCACTCACGATTGGTGTGCTCAGAATCGAGACCGGCTCACTGCGCCCTCTGCTCCCGCCTGTTCGCACACTGGTACCCGTGATTGGGGTGGTCACCGCGTTCTGGGGGCTGTACAACCTTGTTGCGGTCGCCCTCGCAATGGGTGGCATCTCCGGGTTCGAGGCCTCGCTGTCGAGAACTGCGTCCCACCCGCTGCTGTATCTTGCGGCGCTTTTCAGTTCGCTTCTGTTCACTGCGATCCCGGAAGAACTCCTCTTTCGCACGTACCTGCAGCAGAAATTCACGAGGCTGGCCGGTGGTGCGACTCGGCGTGCAGCGCTGTCTGGCATCGGTCTCGTCGCACTCTTGTTCGCCCTGTTTCACCTCCCGCGGTGGTTTCTCGCATCGGGGCACGGTGTCGGGTCCGCGCTTGCAGTCAGACTCCTCGGGCTGACACTGATGGGACTCGCCTACGGGTGCGTATATGCACTGACGGGCAACCTCTGGCTCGTCGCCCTGTTCCATGCGTCGATGAACCACCCGCCGATCATCGTCTCGGTGAGCATCCCGTCCGAGCTACATCTGGTGGCCAGCGTGATCGAGTACGCCGCCATCGTCTCGCTGGTCTCCCTCACTGTTCGGCTAGGAGACTCTGACGAGACACCGCTTATTTGGTCACAGCGGACGATCTCCGCCTCGACCGGGGACTGACCAGTCGCTCCCCATTTGAATGGGTCTGGGCCGTCCGTGCGTATTCGATTTCGTTGGCACATAGCACTCAACCGTAACAGGTGGGGAGAGACCGGGCTTTATTCCGTCCCGTACAGAGATTTCACTATGGATCTGCAGACGGAGACGTGGACCGATATGGCGGACGTCGAGACGAATCTGGCCCTTCTCCCCGTCGGGAGTACGGAGCAACACGGCCCACACGCACCGCTCGGGACGGACACGCTCGACGCCGAAGCTATCGCCGAACGCGGTGCCGAGCGCTACGACGACCCCGTTGTCGTCGCACCGGCAGTTCCCGTTGGCGTCGCCGAGGAACATCGAGCGTTTACCGGCACGCTGTGGACCTCCGAGTCGACGTTCCGGTCCTACGTCCGGGACATCGTCCGGAGCCTCGCGAGCCACGGCTGGGACCACGTGGTACTGGTCAACGGCCACGGCGGCAACATCGACGCACTGCGAGAAGTATCCGGAAATATAACCCGCCACGACGAGGCCTTTACCGTCCCGTTTACGTGGTTCAACGCGGTCGGTGACCACAGCGCTGATATGGGCCATGGCGGGCCGCTTGAGACCTCGGTGCTCCAGCGGACGAATCCAGAGACAGTCCACGAGGACCGACTCGACGAGGCCGCAGACGGCGGCAGCGACGGCTGGGGAGAGTGGCAAAGCGGCGTCAACCTCGCGTTTGACTCCGACGAGTTCACGGAGAACGGCGTCGTCGGCGACCCTCGCGAGGGAAGCGCCGAACGCGGCGAGACGCTGCTGGAACTGGCGACCGAGTCGCTTCTCGACCTTCTTGATGAAATCGCGGATCGGCCGGTCGGACCGCGGGACTGAGCCACGGGGGCTAAATATACCGATAGAAATCGCGTTTTCTTATCTATTTCCGCCATCTCGAATTCATTTACGCACAAGGTGGGCACACAGTTCACTGACAGTAAATCGAAATGCAGAATCGTCTGCTCATATATCTCTATTTAGTTACATCGCGGAGGTATTAGGAGGTACCTTTGGTTCGAACCGAATCGGAACGCGGAATCATGGCCAACTATCCGGGCCAACTCAGTCGTCGCCAGCGCCTCGCTTCCGGATCTGTTTCCCACCAGCGTCGGGCGTCCGCAGTACTGTCTCGTCCGTTTCCGGGCCCAGCACTTCCACGCGGACGCTCGACACTTTGTACTCGGGGATGCCGGCGGTCGGGTCGAACGTTTCGCCGGTGAGTTTGTTGACCGCACCGGCGGCGAAGTGCATCGGAATGAACAGCGTCCCCGGGCCGACCCGGTCCGTGACCTGTGCCTTGACGACGATGTCGCCCCGTCGGGACTCGACCCGAACGTACTCCTCATCGGCGATGCCGAGCTTCTCGGCCGTCTCGGGATGCACCTCGACGAAGCTCTCGCCGACGTGGCTCATCAGCCCCTCGACGCGGCGGGTAATCTGGCCCGTGTGCCAGTGATACAGCACGCGCCCGGACGTGAGCGTCAGCGGGTACTCTTCGTCCGGAATCTCGCCGGGGTGGCCGCCGTCGGCGGGGACGAAGCGGGCCTTTCCGTCCTCGAAATTGAAATTCCCGTCCTCGTAGTCGTACAGGTACGGCGTGCCCTCGTGGTCCTCGTCCCAGCAAGGCCACTGCAGGCCGTGCTGGTCACCGGATTCGAGGCGGTCGTACGTGACGCCGCCGTAGATGGGCGCAAGGGAATTGATCTCGTCCATGACCTCCCGCGGGTGATCGTAGTCCCAGTCGTAGCCCAGCCGCCGGGCCAGCGCTTGCGTTATCTCCCAGTCTTGGCGGGCCTCGCCCGGCGGCTCCGACGTGGGCCGGACCCGCTGAATGCGCCGCTCGGTGTTCGTGAAAGTACCGTGTTTCTCCGGCGACGTGGCAGCGGGCAGCACCACGTCGGCGTAGTCTGCCGTCTCGGTCATGAAGATGTCCTGCACTACGAGGAACTCCATGTCTGCCAGCGCCTCGGCAGCGTGCTGGATGTCGGGCTCGGAGAGCGCCGGGTTCTCGCCGACGACGTACATCCCGCGGAGGTTCCCCGCGTGGGCCTCGGCGAGCATCTCCGGCACTTTGAGGCCGGGCTCTTCGGGGGGCCGCTCGCCCCAGGCGTCCGCGAACTTCTCACCGACCTCGTCGTCTGCCGGGTTCTGATAGCCCGGGAGACTTCCGGGCAGGGTTCCCATGTCGCCACCGCCGCCTTGGACGTTGTTCTGGCCGCGGAACGGCGACAGGCCGGCGCCGGGCTTGCCGACTTGACCCAAGACGAGTGCGAGGTCGGCCATCGCGATGAGGTTCTCCGTCCCGTGGCTCTGCTGGGTCATTCCCATCGCCCAGCCGAACACGACGCTGTCGGCTTCGGCGAGGGTCTCGGCCGCCGAAGCGAGGTCATCCGGCGACACGCCCGCCAGCTCCTCGACCTTCTCGGGCGTGAACGCTTGGACTTTCTCTCTGACTTCCTCGAAGTTCTTCGTGTTGCGATCGATGAAGTCCTCGTCGTGGAGGTCGTTTTCGATGATGTACCGAATCAAGCCGTTGAGCCAAGCCACGTCGTAGCCGGGGTTGGTCCGGGTGTACTGGTCGGCGTGCTCGGCGATGCCGATTTTCCGCGGGTCGAACACGACGAGGTCGGCTCCCTCGCGGACGTTCTGCTTGATGCGCGTGGCGAGCACCGGATGCGATTCCGTGGTGTTGGAACCGCTGATGAGGTAGGCGTCGGCTTCCCCGATGTCCTCGTTGATGCGGTTGGTCATCGCGCCGTAGCCGAGCGTCTGCTGGAGCGCTGCGACGGTCGAGGAGTGACAGAGCCGGGCGCAGTTGTCGATGTTCTTCGTCCCCAGCACCTGCCGGGCGAACTTCTGGACGAGGTAAGCCTCCTCGTTGCTCCCTTTCGAGGAGGCGAGACAGCCCAGCGCGTCGATGCCGTGCTCGTCCTGAATCTCGGTGAAGCGTTCGGCCACGTAGTCGAGTGCCTCGTCCCAGCTTGTGGGTTCGAGTTCCCCGTCGTCGTTGCGGACCATCGGTTCGGTGACCCGCTGTTTGCTGTTGGCGAACTCGTGGCCGAACTTCCCTTTCACGCAGGTCGAGAAGTTGTTCGCGGGCGCGTCGTCGGGGTCCTCAACTGGGACGACGCCGAGCGAGTCGCCGTCTTTGCCCCACATCTCGAACCGGCAGCCGACAGCACAGAACCCGCAGGTGGTCTCTTCCGTGTCGATTTTCGAGAGGCGGTAGTCGCTGACCTTGTCGGCGATGTCGAACAGTCGACCCTCTGGCATTGTGTTCGCCGCGATGCTCTCGGCGGTGTGTTCGCCGGCGAGGAACGCCTTCTTACCGTAGTCCTTGGCGATGTCGCCGGCCCGGCGTTTCGCCGCTGACGCGAACTTGGCGAGGCCTTTCTTCCCTTTCGCCGCTCTCGGGTCGCCGGGTTCGAACCCGCGGTTCGGGGCGGTGGTGTCGTCGATAGTTTCGGCGTCCTCGTGTTCGATGACCTTCCCGATGGAGTTTCGCTGAGTGAAGCCCGGCAGTGGAAGCGTCGCTTGGCCGCCGATTCCCTTCTCGGTGAGCGAGCCAGTCGGACACACCGTCGCGCAGTGGCCACAGGAGACACACTCCGAGTCGTGCATCGTCTCGGCGTCGGACTGGAAGCCGATACGGGTGTCCTCGCCGTGGCCTTCGATGCGAAGGACGCCCTCGACTTGCACGTCGTTGCAGGCGTCCACACAGCGGTTACAGAGGATACACTTGTTGCGGTCAATCTGGATGAACGAGGAGGTGTCGTCGATGGGTTCGTACTGGTCGCGCTCGTCGAAGACACCGTAGCGGGGATGGTCGACGCCCTCGCTGATGGCGGCGTCCTGCAGTTCACAGCGGCCGTTGCCGTTGCAGGTGGTACACCGGAGGTTGTGGTTCGACAGCACGAGGTCGAGGTTGACACTGCGGGCTTCTTCGGCGTCGGGAGTGTCCGTTGAAACGGTGAGACCGTCTTCAGCAGGGAACGAACACGACGGGACGAGACCGTGTTGCTCGGTCTCGACCATGCAGGTGCGACACTCGCTTCGCGGGCCGACCTCGTCGCTGCAGTCCCCGTCGCGGTCGTAGTAACACAGTGCCGGCACGTCGGCGTCGTCTTCGACGCCCTCCGCGCCGGGGTCGACGCTGACGATGTCGTCGTCGAGGTCCTGTAAGGCGTCGATGATGGTCGAGCCCGGGTCGACAGTGACTGGCTCGCCGTCGACGGTGAGTGATGTCGGTTCGTCCGCGTCGGTCCCCACGTCGGGGTCGTTGGCGGTTCCGGTCTCGAACTCGCGGGTGACGGGTGTCTCAGGCTGTGGGTCGTGTAGGTCGGGAACTCGTGGAATCGACTTGTCTGTGCTCATAGTTTCTCCGTGCAGGTGCCGCTGGGACAGTGGCCGTCTGTGTGGGCGCGGAACTCGGGTTCGAACTCGTCGATGGCGGTGGTCACCGGCCGCGGCGCGTGCGCGCCGATCTGGCAGTTGCTCGACTGGCGCATCACACGGCCGAGTTCGCGTATCTTGTCGCTTTCGAACGAGCCGTCATATATCTCGCGCAGCAGTTCGGCGAGCTGCTTCGTTCCCTCGCGACCGGGGACACAGCGGCCGCTGTTCTCCATCGACGCGAACCGGGCCCGTTTGCCGACCGTCTCGACGGCACAGCGGTCGGTGTCGAACAGTTCGACGACGCCGTCGGTTCCGAGACCGGCAGCCCGAAGCGACTGGGCGGTCGGCGCGACGTCGAGGCTCCGAGTGATGCCGCCGAGGACGCCGCCGACACAGGCCATTTTGAACGAACCGTCCATCTCGACTCCCTCGCTGGCCGCCGAGAGGCTGGCGCTTGACCCGAGTTCGACTGTCGCCCGGTCGGCAACGTCGCCGGCGACAGTGACGATTCGGGTTCCGGGGTCCGCGGCGTCGGCGTCGACACTATCGGGCTCGGCGATGGCCCGCTGGACCTGCGCGAACGTCCGCGGGGTATGGATGACTGTCGGGCGGCCGTAGAGGCCGTGCTTGGCCGGCGAGGGCGGCTGGAGCCGCGGTTCGATGCGGTCGGCCCCTTCCAACGCTTCGAGTGCCGCCGTCGGTTCGCCGGCGCGGAACTCGTCCGGGCCGGCCACCAGTTGTGGAACGACGGGCAGGGTGTCGGCGGCTGCGTCGATTGCCTCCCGGAGGTCCGCCTGCAAGGCCGTCTCCGACTCGTTGACGTAGACGACGGCGTCCTCGGCGTCCACGTACTCGGCCACCGCCGCGATGCCGTCCAGAACTGCCATCGGTGCCCCGGACAGCAGCGTTTCGTCGCCCGTCGGGAGACCACTGGCGTTGTTGGCGTTACAGACGACTACCGGGTCGCCGTCGGTCGAGCTGGCCGTTTCCCACGCATCAGCGACCGGTTTGTCAGCGGCAGCGTCCCCGCGGCCGCGCCCCAGCAGCTCGGCCCCCGCAGTGACATCGGCAGTCGGCTCGGTTGAGACGAACGACCAGTCGGCTGGTTCCAGCGGCGCGATCCAGCCACAGGGGCCCAGCACGTCGCGACGGCCGACCGAGAGCGGGCCGTGTTCCGGGACGGGAATGGACGCCGTTTCCGGGTCGTGCTCGACGACGGTGTCCGCGTCGGCTGTCGGTACTGTTCCGTCTTCTAACTCCGTGACCGCTTCGCGGACGGTCGACGGTGACGGGTCACCGTAGAAGGCTGTCCGTCCGCCACTCGTGACCATCACCAGCGGCGTGGCCGCTGTGATGCCTGTCGGTCCCGTCCGGACGACCGGCACCGAACCCGCCGCTGTCCGCGCCGCGGAGCGGACCCGGTCCCCGCGCTGTGACTGCCCGTCCGTTGACACCCGGACGACGGTCGGATGAGCGAGGGCCGTGGTTTCCTGTGTCATACTCTGTGCGTCGTGCTGAACGACTAAAAACCCCTGCCGAGCGGTCCGTGATAGCCACCGGTTGCACCGGTATCCACGAATCCCACAACATATCACCTGCTTATGCACTGATTGGACAGTGCTGGTCGATTCGGTCCGTCGAAACAATGAGGCAGCAGGCCGTTGCCCGAACCGAAACCATGAACCCACGATTCGAGGAGGTCAAGACGGAGGCGTCGGCCGCAGTGACCGAGGACGATCTGCGCTCGGTGTACACCGGTCTCATCCACGAAGACGGCCGCCACGAGTACTACTTCGGCAATGACACCGAGGAGGCGGCCGAACTTCGTGAGGCGGCGGCGATACAGCTCGGAATGCTGCTTCGCGTCCTCGCGGACCGCTCGGACAGCAGCGTCGACGAACTGACGACCCTCGCCGCGGAGCGGGCCGAGCAGATGGAACTGCGATAAGGACAGAACCGAACGCGCTCGTTATTCAGTGGTCGCGATGGCTTCGATTTCGACCGCTGCACCTTTCGGGACCGCACCCACGCCGACGGCACTCCGTGCCGGTGGTTCCGACTCGAAGAATTCGCTGTACGCCTCGTTGAACGCGTCGAAGTCGTCGATATCGTCGAGGTAGACGGTCGTCTTGAGCACGTGGTCCAGCGAGAGGCCTTCCGACTCCAGAATCGCCTCGACGTTACGGAGACACTGTCGCGTCTGGTCGGCGACTGGCTCGTCGTCGAGCAGTTCGCCGTCTGTCGTCAGCGGGAGCTGTCCGGCAGTAATGAGGAGGTCCCCGTTTGTGGTTGCCTGACTGTACGCGCCGACCGCGGCCGGGGCCTCGTCGGTACTGATTACACGCTTCATATCCGGCCGTACCTGCCCCCATCTGATAAACCCCTGCCGTGACAGGTCACGCTCGCACAACATTCTCGAACGCTTACCAGTTGTGTCCGGTCACTGGTTGATGATGACAATCGCTATCAGCGCCAGACCGATGCCGGCGGCTTTCGTCAGCGTCATCGACTCTCCGAACGCGATGACGCCGATGACCGCGGCAGTGATGAAGTACATCCCACCGATAGTGGACACAATCGACGTGGGCCCCACAGTCACGCCGACGAATGTTGAGACCACGCCGACGGCCGCTGCGACACCCGCCGCACCCGCGAACACCAATCCTCGGTTCGTGACGACGAACGATGCGTCCGAGGCGACGACGTATATCCCAGTTGCGACAGTTGCGGTCGCGTACGACACGAACGCCGCTGTTTCGGGGTCCATCGTACTTGACGCGATGTTTCCGAGCGCTATCCAGAATCCCCAAGCGATCATCGTCCCGAGTCCGAACAGCACGGCGGCGTTCATCTGCTCGGCCCCCGCATGTGCCGGCTCCAGTCAATAGTGTCCGCCCCGGCCGAAAAGCGACATCTAATCGTGTGCAGTCGACCCATCGAAACGGTTGTAAGCGACCGACCCTCTTGAGTCCGGTGTCCGCTTGTCGGGTGTTTTTTATATCGACTCCGACAACAGTATGCTAATGGCTAACGCCCCTGAGGGTTCGTCAGAGCAGACCCTAGAAGACGTGTTCTATCCGGCCGACAGGATTCCGTTCGTCGAGTGGGACGAGTTCTCCGGCGCGAAACCGACGGTGATCCTGACTGGTGTCGTCACGCTCCTCGCGTTCGTGACCGGGCTTTCGAACCTCAGTCACGCGTCGCTTGCTCTCGATGGCCCCCTGACTGCAGTCGTCGATCTCCCCGTAGCTTTTGTTCGGTTCGGCGGGGTGTTTTTCGCCTTCATACTGGGCATCGTGACGGTCGGGCTCCAGCGGCGGAAACGGCTCTCTTGGCGTGTTGCGACCGTCGTCCTGTTGGGCCTGATACTGCTGCCGCTTGCCACGTTCCAGCCCACTGACATCCCGTTGTTGCTGATGACGCTGGTCACGTACCCGTTGCTGGTCCGAAACCGCCACCGGTTCGACCAGTCTCTTGACCTCTCGCCGATTCAGATCGCGTCGCTGTCGGCGATTTTCGGGGTCGTACTCTACGGGACCGTCGGTGCCTACGGGCTGCGTGGCCAGTTCCTCGAACTCGACAGTTGGGGCGACGCCGTGTACTACGTCGTCGTCACCATCGCGACGGTCGGGTACGGCGACATCACCCCAGTGACCGCGGAGGCCCGGTGGTTCTCGCTCTCTATCATCCTGTTCGGGACCGGTGCGTTCACTGTTGCCGTGGGCGCGCTCATCGGGCCGGCTATCGAATCCAGAATGGCGACAGCCTTCGGAGTCATGACCGCATCAGAACTCACACTTCTCGAGGACCACATCGTAGTCCTCGGGTACGGCGACGTTACGGCATCGCTGCTTGAGGAACTCGACGACGAGACGGAGGTCGTCGTCGTCACGCCCGACGAGGACACGGTCGCGTCGCTGCAGGGCGAGGGCGTGAATCTGCTCACCGGCGACCCCACCGACGAGGACGTCCTCAGGGACGCACGCGTCGGGACCGCGCGCGGCGTCGTGGTTGGAAGCAACGACGATGCACGCGACGTACTAGCCGTCATTGCGACGAAAAACGTCAATCCGGACATCCGAACAGTTGCGGCGGCGACTGCCGAGAAACACGTCGAAAAGTTCCGCGCGGTCGGGGCTGACGAAGTTATCAATCCCCGCTCTATCGGCGGTCGGCTCCTCGGTCGGTCGGTGCTGGATCGCGGGTCAAGCGAACCAGTACTGGACGACATCGCCGCGGACGACGGGGGGAGCGGAGACGCCCGCGACTGAACGCCCAAGCCCACAAGCGGCGGTATCGGCCGCTCTGACAGCGGTTCCAACCGTACTGTGGGATAGTAATATATGTATCCGATCCTGAATATCGGGGTATGGCACCCTCGGACGCCAGTGGCCTTGCGGAGACCATCGGTCGGCTACTGGTGCCACTCTGTGCCGCGTCCGGGGCGCTCGTGCTTGCGGGCTTTTTCTTTCCGACGCTCGTCGGCGAGGCCGTCACCGGCCCGGCGTGGCTGACCGTTGCCCTCGTGTTTTTCAGTTCGGGGCTGTGTTACATCGCACTGTTGCCCTACTCCGAGGACAGCACCGCGCCGGCCGCGGCCGATGTTCTGCTCCGCGTTCGTCGGACCGATGTCCGGCGGGCCGTCCGGGAGTTCCTCACGCAGCACGAGTCGGCTGTCCTCGCGTTCCCGGTGCTCGTGTTCGCCGCGTTCTTCGGGCTCCAGATCGCGTTCCCAACACGGACGACAAGCGCTGTAGACGCCGCGGCGGCCACGGTGTTGACTGCTGGTGGTCCGTTGTTTCTCGCCGCCGTCTTTCTCTCGGTCTGTTACTGCCTGTTCCTGCTGGTGGGTCCTTGGGGCGACATCAAGCTGGGCGGTCCGGACACGGAGCCCAGCTACACCTACCCGACGTACTTTACGCTCGTGTTTACCGCCGGCATCGCGGCCGGGCTGGTGTTCTGGGGGCCGACGGAGGCCCTGTTTCACTACGACCAGCCGCCGCCCTACGTCGGCGCAACCGCTCAATCGCCGGCAGCTATCAACGGCGCACTGGTGTACACACTCTTTCACTGGGGCGTCTCGGCTTGGAGCGCGTACGCCGTCATCGGCGTCCCGATAGCGTACTTCGCATTCACGCGGGACGCGCCGCTCCGGGTCTCGACGGTACTGGCACCGGTACTCGGCGTTGACGGACTGGATTCGGTGTGGACCACACTCGTCGACACGCTGGCCGTCTTCGCCACTATCGGAGGCATTGCCACCTCGGTCGCACTCGTCAGTGAACAGTTCCTCGCCGGTATCAATTACCAGTGGGACGTGGCAACCGGCGACATCGGACCAGTCCTGTTTGTCGGCGGCCTGACGCTGATATTCGTTGTCTCCAGCGCGACAGGGATTCACCGCGGTATCCGCCGCATCGCCGGCCTCAACGTCGTCCTGTTCGGCCTGTTCGCGCTCCTCGTCGTCGCGGTCGGCCCCCGGTCGTTTATCCTCCAGCGGGGGACGCAGGCACTCGGAACATACGTCTTGGAGTTCGTGCCGTTGAGCCTCTACACGGGCGGGCAATGGGTGGCAGAGTGGACCGTCTGGAACTGGTCGTGGTGGTTCTCTTGGGCTCCCTTCGCGGGGCTGTTCGTCGCCGCGCTCTCCCGTGGCCGGCGTGTCAGGACGGTGATATTCACGAGCGTCGTCGCAACCTCGACGGCGACGATGGTCTGGTTCCTGCTGCTCGGTGGGACGTCGCTGTTCGTCCAGCAGACGGGACAGGCAGACGTCCTCGCCGCCATCGCACAACGCGGCGGGTCGGAGGCCGTCGCCGGATTCCCGCTGTTCGCGTCGTTACCGCTGGGACAGCTCCTGATGTTCCTGTTTCTCGCGCTCATCATCGTGTTCATGGCCACTTCGGCGGACACCTCGACGCTCGTTGTCTCGGTGCTGGCGACGCGGCGGGGGGTAGCGCCATCGGCGACGCATATCGGCTTCTGGGGCGTCTTTCAGGGTGCAGTCGCCGTTTCAGTGTTACTGCTCGGGGGTGCCGAGACGCTTCAGGCTCTGGCTGTCCTGACCGGTGGCCCGTTCGCCGTGATATCGCTCGTGGCGGTCGGTGGGCTGACAGTGACTTGGTACCGGGACGAACAGGGCCACACGTCTCTCCTCAGGCGTGCCGTCAGGAAACTGCCGGACATCCAGACACATCATGATGTCGACCCGCCAGAAAAGAAGTAGGTCGCGCCATCCCGAGAATGTCAGGCCCCAGCAATCGCGGTACAGAAGTTCTCGATGAGTTGTTTCCCGGCGTCGGTGAGGATACTCTCCGGGTGGAACTGGACGCCGATGTGTGGTTTTTCGGCGTGCTGGACGCCCATCACGATGCCCTGCTCGTCGTTCGTGTGGGCTGTTTCATCAAGCGCGTCCGGGAGCTCTGTGGCCTCGACAGCTAGCGAGTGATACCGACCGACCTCGAACGGGTCGTCGACCCCGTCGTACAGCCTTGTTCCGTCGTGACGGATTTCAGAGGGTTTCCCATGGACCACGTCTGGTGCATGGCCGACAGGGGTTCCGTGGGCAGCACAGAGCGCCTGATGGCCCAAGCAAACGCCAAGCGCCGGGTACGCTGTCTCGGCGAAGACGTCGATTGACACGCCGGCCTCCGCCGGCGTCCCGGGGCCCGGCGAGACGATGATACCGTCCGGGTCGAGGTCGCGGATGCCGGCCACGTCGATAGCGTCATTTCGGCGGACGGTACCGTCATCGAACTCCCCGACGTACTGGACCAGATTGTAGGCGAAGGAGTCGTAGTTGTCGATGATGAGTATCATCGCATCCCCTCCATCTGCTCGGTCCCGGATTCGACCGCAAACGACCCCTGTTCGCCGAGCGCCTCATCGACGGCGGTGACGAGCGCCCGGGCCTTGTCCAGCGTCTCTTGATACTCCGCTTCCGGGACGGAGTCGTGGACGATGCCGCTCCCGACGCGGAGGCGGTACTCGCCGTCGTAGTGAACCAGCGTCCTGATGGTGATGTTCAGCGTTGCTCGCTCGTCGAAACCGAACACCCCGATACTGCCGGTGTAGGGGCCCCGCCGCGTCGTCTCCACCTCGTCGATAATCTCCATCGTCCGCGGTTTCGGCGCGCCGGTGATAGTTCCGCCGGGGAACACCGCAGCGACCGCATCAGCGATGCTCACGTCGTCGCGCAGTTCTCCCTCGATGAGAGAGACAAGGTGCATCACTTCGGAATACCGGTCGACGCGGCGGTACTCGGCGACGTCGACGGTCCCGTACTCGCTGACTTTGCCGAGGTCGTTGCGTTCGAGGTCGACCAACATCGCGTGCTCGGCCCGCTCCTTCTCGTCGTCACAGAGGTCTGCCTCCAGTTCCTCGTCCTCGGCCGGCGTCGCGCCTCGGGGGCGCGTCCCGGCAATCGGCTCTGTGAGCAACTGGTCGCCATCTACGTCAAGTAACAGCTCCGGGCTGGCACTGACGAGGTCGACGCCGGGAAACTCAAGCAGGGCCGAGTACGGGGCGGGGTTCACCCTGCGGACAGCGTCGAAGGTGTCGACCGGGTGGACGGCCGCCGGAGCGGTGAGGCGGTGTGAGACGTTCGTCTGGAACGTGTCGCCGTCCCTGACGTACTGTTTTATCTGTCGGACGCGGTCGGCGAAGGCCGCCTCGCCGCACTCGCTCTCGAACGTTGCCTGACTTGCAGCCGTCGGCTGGGGCTGGACGTGTGTCTCCCCGCGGATGGCGTTCTGTGCCAGTTCGCGGGCCATCTCACAGCCGCGCTCGTACACCGCCTCGGGCGACCCGTCGACGACTGGACATGCCGTCACGTGCAGTTCGACCGGCCCGTCGTGTGGCTCCTCCCACGCGGCGACACAGTCGAACACGCCCAGTTGGAGCCGCGGGAGGCCATCCGAAACAGTCGTCTCCGGGATGTCTTCGAGCTCCCGCGCCACGTCGTACGACAGCCAGCCGAACGCGCCACACGGGTATGGAACCGTACAGTCACCGCGTTCCAGTTGCTCACCTTCGAGTAGCTCGTCGATGGTTTCGATGCTCGGACTCCCGCCGTCCTGTGCGGGCGCCGCCCCCGAAGGGACCTCGACCTGTTCGACCGGGTCGACGCCGAAGTACCCCCAGCCGGACTGCCCACCGGTCGTCTCAAGGTAGAATCCATCTGTGTTTCCATCCCGAGCGCGGCGATACGCCTCGAACGGATCAGGGACTGTGACGCGCGCTTCGACCGGTACACGAGCGCCGTCCGCTGCAGTCCTCGCGGTTTCGATGAACGATTCTTCGTCGGTGCTGAACCGAATCTCAGTCATAGTGCAGTTGCTCCCGGACGAGAGGCCAACGCCTCTCGGTGTGGTTGCGTAGACCAAGCATGGGTCTGGACAAAAACCTTCGGTCCCCCGAACCTCTGCCGGAAATACTGTCGACTTGTCGACCGCTTGTGGTTGCTCACTGGACGAATAGCCGATGTCACTTCAAAGGCTTGGCTATTCCCCATTACCCACTAAGCTCTCTGGGTTTGAGGCGGGTATCGAACGCTTGACTGGCCCGACAGCAGACCGACCAGCAGGAAGTCCCGCTCTGGACGCCTGCCCGGGGGTTTCCGGGCCGACAGCGAACTCAGCAATAATGACTACAATAATCGACGGTAACGAAATCGGCGACCAGATCAAAGAGGGCGTCGCAGCGTGTACGGATACACTCGTTAGCGAGGGCATCACACCGGGGCTGGCGACAGTCCTGATGAGCGACGACGGCGCGAGTGAAACATACGTCTCGATGAAACAACAGGCCTGTGAGGAGATCGGTATCGAGGGGTTCCATCACGAGATCAGCGCGGACGAACCGGCCGAGACGCTGTTTACGACCATCGACGAACTGAACGCGGATCCGGCCGTCCACGGAATCCTCGTGCAGATGCCGGTCCCCGACCACGTGACCAAGCGCGACGTATTGGAGCGCATCGACCCGATGAAAGACGTCGACGGGTTCCATCCCGAGAACGTCGGTCGACTCGTCGCGGGGAACGCGCGATACAAGCCCTGCACGCCTCACGGAATCCAGAAGATCCTCGCCGAGACTGGTATCGAGACGGAGGGGAAAGACGCCGTCGTCGTCGGCCGGTCGGACATCGTCGGCAAACCGATGGCGAATCTACTCATCCAGTACGGGCCGGGCGGGAACGCGACGACGACCGTGTGTCACTCCCGAACTGAGGATCTCGCCGCAAAGACCCGCGACGCGGACATCGTGATCGCCGCCGCTGGGGTTCCAGAAGTGATAGACGGATCGATGCTTTCAGAGGGTACGACAGTCATCGATGTCGGTATCAACCGGGTCGACGCTGACACGGACAAAGGGTACAAACTCGTCGGGGACGTGGACTTCGAGAGTGCGAAGACGAAGGCGGACGCCATCACGCCGGTTCCGGGCGGCGTCGGCCCGCTCACCATCGCGATGCTGATGTACAACACTGTGAGAGCGGCCAGCCTGCAGTCCGGCGTCGGTATTACACTTCCGTAGGCTGGGGCTGCTGCCCGTTCGCAGGGCTACCTGCGCGCGTTGCTAGACGGCTTCGACTTCACCACATTCCGGGCAAGTAATCAGGAGCTCACCCGCTGAGCCCTGTCCCCCTTCTATGACGTTGTGTCCGCTGGCACACTGTTCGTGCATGTACACCTCGTGGCTGTCGTGCTCACGCAGCCAGATGTGACCCTCTTCAGGTGCGGAGACAATGCCGTGACAGAAGTAGCACTCGCCGTTCATACAGACTCGGTGACAGGCCAGTGTCAAATAGCTACCTTTCAGTGTGCGGTTCTGCCCGTTTCCGAGGCAGCAGTGCCAACAAGAACACAACACATAGCCGAAAATACAGTTGTTGTTTCAAGACTAAGGTCGTTCAGACCAACCATCCGATATGGACTACTGTTACACGGGCGACACACACGAGAACCTGTTCGAGGCGTACCGGGCCGACGAAGACCCGTTCCCGACCCAGACACAAATGGAGTTTCCGCGCCGGGAACACCGACGACCGGAAGTCGACATCCTCAAACGACTGTTCTTTCCGACCTGCTGGAACGCCGCCGAACTCGTTAGAGACGAACTCGCCGTTCTGGACCGTCTCGACACCCTTGGTGGCCTCTTTTTTGCTGGTATTAGACCGTACTCCGGATCGGATCCCGCCGAAACAGTCGACGCTGTCATCGACCAACTCCCAACGATCCGTACACGGCTCAAAAAGGACGTCGAGGCCGCGTTCAAGGGTGACCCGGCAGCAAAGACATATATGGAGATAATCCGGTCCTATCCGGGATTCATGGCGATACTCGTACAACGGGTCGCACACACACTTTATGATGCCGGGGCCTCCGAGTACGCCCGCGAACTCACCGAGTACGCCAAGACTGAGACTGGTATCGACATCCACCCCGGCGCTGAAATCGGCGACTACTTTTTCATCGATCACGGAACCGGTGTCGTCATCGGCGAAACTGCGACTGTCGGGGAGTGGGTTCGGCTCTATCAGGACGTGACGCTTGGCGCACTCCACTTCGAGGCCGACGAGAGCGACGAGCACAGATTGAAAAAGGGGTACAAACGCCACCCGGATATCGGCGACCACGTCGTCATCGGTGCGGGCACGAAAGTTCTGGGCGCTATCAGTGTCGGCGATCACGTCAGCATCGGTGCGAACTCTTGGGTCACCGACGACGTTCCGGACGATACGAAAGTGTACGTCACAGACCACCCGACACAGGAACGGAAACGAACTAAATAAACGGGAACTGGTACCGCTCGGCTTCTGAAACGCGATAGCTACTACTACCGCGCCGGGCGAGCGTCTCTGGCTGGTGTACCGAGACTGGTGGACGCCCACACTGTTATGAGAAGTACAGTCGCGAGCTGTGTTGCCTTTTTTATAGAGGGTGTCATAGAACTCTTCTCACACCGTGATGAGCGTACTTCCCGGATTGTCTCCGCGTTCGTAGTTGGTGATTGCGACGACGAGACGAAGACACAGGGCGAGAAACACCTGTGCTCGGGCGTGGACGCGGCCTCGGGCGTGCGTTCGCCCGAGGCCGCAGTCCTTGACTGATTCGTTGGTTCGTTCGACTCCAGTGCGGCGGTTGTACGTCTCGTCTAAGGTTGATTGCTTCAGCTGAACGTCCTTGCTGTGTTCCTCAATACGGTCTTCGACCCTGTACTCGATGTCTTTCGGATCGTCGGTGTTTCGCGCGTTGTACGGAGCGACTGGCACGACCCCTGCGGCCAGCAGGTGGTCGTGCCAGTCGAGCGTGTCGTAGGCGCTATCGCCAATCATCCATCTCGGCTTGGTGACGGCGAGCGCGTCACGCGTGACGCGCATCGCCGTCTCCTCTGGCGCTTGTTTGCTCTCGGTGAACTCGGCTGCAATTGGGATCTTTTGCCCGGTCGAGACGATCGTACAGCCGTAGCCGTAGTAGTACTCGTCGTCGGTGGGATCGTAGCACTTCGAAGCGTCTTGATCGGCAGGCATCGCTCTCACGTCGGTCGAATCAATGCAGTAGGTCAAGTCGAGCAGGCCGCGCCAGACGGCCTGCTCGACGAGGTGGTCGAAGACCTTGCCAACGACGTGTTCGAGATCGGTGAGAAAGCGATCGACCGCGTCTCTTGACGGCGGTCGATCGAAGCCACAGCTCAGCCAAACTACCGTGTTCTGAAGCTCCCGCTCAACCGGACGAATGCCGTAGATGTCCTTGTAGTAGCAATGGAGGAAGCCACGCATCAGCTCTGGTGGCTCGTGCTCTCGTGTTCGCCCCGTCTCCGCCGGGGCGAACACGTCGAACTCTGCGAGAAACTCGAAGGAGAGATGCTCAAGCAACGCTAACGTCTCCGTCTCCGCGACATTGAAGAACGACTCTACCGAAGGATCATCTTGCAGGGTCGCTGAGTCCATACCACCTCAGCATTCACCCTGCTCTTTGGTGTGGTAACCGTTCTATGACACCCTGGGTTAAAATAACAACTGTACCAGCATTAGTCTCTACAACTCACACACTTGATTTCCCGGCGTTGATACCCCTAGTCGTCACCGGGAACGAACTCGGCGGCTCCGCTCAGGTGCCGCGACCAGACTCCCTCATCGAGATCGAGTCCGTCGTTCCATTTCCCGACAACGGTCGAAACTGCGAGGTCGCCGGTGACGTTGTTCATCGTCGCAATCCGTCCGAGGATCGGGTCGACGCCGGCGACGAACCCTACGACCTCCAGCGGGAGGCCGACCTGCGTGAGAATTACAGTGAGCATGACGATACCCGCCCCCGGAACGCCGGCGGTGCCGATACTGATGAGGACAGCCACGATCAAGACGAAGACCTGTTCAGTAAGCACCAGTGGCTGTCCGACGACGTTCGCGGCGAACATCACGGTTACTGCCTGTCGGATGGCGGCCCCATCCATGTTCGCCGTTGCACCGACCGGGAGCGTAAACGAATACACCCGCTCGGCGATTCGCAGGTCTTCGTCCGCGTTGCGCATCGTGACAGGCAGCGTCCCGCTTGATGACCGAGTCGCGAACGCGGTCACCATCGCGTCTTTCGCCCCGCTGAGGAACGCAATCGGTGACACGTCGACAACCAAGCCCATCAAGAGAACGAGATAGGTGAAACCGATGTGAATGATGATTGCGATGGTGACTGCCAACACGAGCTCGCCCAGTGAGGAGAACAGCCCGATACCCTCAGTTCCGATACCGGAGGCCATCAACGCGAATACACCGAGCACACCGAACTCGAGGACGCCTCGAACGATGACAAACATCGCTTCAGCACCAACTTCGAAGGCCTCGAACACCGAATCGACGCTATCCGCGAGCGCGTCTTGCTGGGCGCGGACGTACGTCAGCGCGATGCCGAACACGATGACGAAGAAGACTGTCGCCAGCAGGTTCCCCTCTGCAAGTGCCGCGACGGGATTGTTCGGCACGATACCGAGAACCACGTCCAGCAACGACGGCGGCGCTTTCGATTGTGCCTCACCGCCGCTGAATTCGAGCCCGCGGCCGGGTTGGAGTACGTTTGCAACTGCGAGGCCGATGATGCCTGCGAGAGTCGTTGTCAGAGCGTAGAGTCCGACTGTCGCACCGCCGATTTTCCCTAGTTTCGCGGGCGAGAGCTGCCGAATACCGGTAAGCAGCGTGAAGACAATGATCGGGATGACCAGCATATTGAGCAGTCGAAGGAAGAGGTCGCCCAACGGTTTGACCACGGCCATCTGCTCCCCGAACGCGATACCGGCACCTGCTCCCAGTACGAAGGCGACAAAGATACGCCAAATGAGTGGGATGGATCGATACCGACTCCATAGCGTGCGAATGGGTTGTATCATACTACACAGCAACGGGTAGTCTTATAAAAACCCGTCAGCACCACCAGTATGTGCACGCGGCTATGATGGGCCTGTCGCTTACAAGATTTCGTTTACAGACGGGTTTGTCGGTAAACCGCAACCCATGCCGCTGATTCTCCGAAAAGATAGCGGAATGACGGCTAGAATTCGCTTGTTTCCAGAAGGGCGACGCCGCTATCACTCCTGTCTGTCGGCCATTCTTACCGTTTCTAGCTTGACTGCTCGCTTTCTTGGACTGGACAGGGCGGCCCGAGTTCAGTGACGGCCTGTTGCCTGTTTTCGGTCAGTCGGCTGGTGGACTGGGTTTCGGCTCGGCGACTCGACGCAGTTCTGCTCGTAACGTCCGCCATTTTGCCGCGAGGAAGCCCATCAGGATGCATCCGAATCCACCGATGGTAGCGAGCGTGACCGGTTGCCCGAGGACGAGCCAGCCGGCGAGTGCGGCGAACAGAGGGATGACGTACTCGATGAAGCTCATCTCGATAGGGCCCAACTGGTCGAGTAACCGGAAGTACAGCAGGAAGCCACCGATACCGGCAACGACGGCCAGATACAACAGCGCCGCAAACGCGGACGGCGTCCACGATGCGTCTGCAAACGACTGTCCGGGGAGCACGAGCACGGTGATGTGGAGGACAACCGCCCCAATAGCCATCAGCCACGCCTGTGTGGCCAGAAATGACATCGACGGGCTGGTGTCGTGCGTGACGACGGCCGGGATGGCAAACGCCAGCGCCGACGCGAACACGAGCGCGATTCCGATGGTGCTGCCGAGGAGATCCGCCGGGTCAGGGTTAGCAATCACGACGACGCCGGTGAACCCGAGTACTACGCCAACACCAGTGTTTGCAGTGAACGTGTCATCGCTGGATGCGAGTTTCGTGAGTGCGGGCGTCACGACTGGAACGAGACCGAGTAGCACGGCGGCGACGGCCCCGGTGACGTACTGTTGCCCGGTGAACAGGAATACGTGATGTATGCCGATCATAAGCGTCCCGCCAGCGAGGACGTACACGTAATCGTCGTGGGTCTGTGGCCGTTCTAAGGAACCTGTGACAGCTAACGCGGTAAACAGGAGAACGGAAGCGATGTCGAAGCGTGCGGCGGCGAACGGTACCGGCGGCAGGTCGGCGAGGCCGACATCTGTCGCCATGAATGCAGTACCCCAGATTGCAGCCAGAAGGAGAAAACAACCGGTCGTTCGATAGCGACTCATTCAGTTATTGATCACCACCCGACGGTAAAAGAGCCGTCGAAGCCCGTTGCAAATTGCTGGATGGTGCCACTGCACTGGCACATACCTGATGCAGTGCTGACGGGTATGCTGGATCTATCTGCGTGATTCCCAACCGGGACCAGTGCACCAGTACGTGATTTCGACAGCAGTCCAACTCACACCGGAAGCAAGGCTCGTCAAGAAGAGCACGTAAATATAATATGCAGTTTATGGAACGAAATTCGGCGTTTCTGGACCCATATACCACAAGAGATACTAAGAAAATGCGTAATTTGGGTATAGATATCTTCCTCGGGTGGTGCAAGACTAAATTGCCGGGAGGAGCGTTTGGACCTCCGCTATATCTTCACACTCTATGACTGTATCTGCTGCGTCGATTGCTGCTTCGGGAATCCGCTCGTCCGGGTCGAACAACACCGCGGTATCTGCCTCGATGAAGGCCTCGGTGTCAGTGTGCGAATCGCCAATATAGGTGATTGACGTAGGGCCCTGCTCGACTCGGATTTTTCGAAGTACTTTCCCCTTTTCATCCGGGCCAACATGGACATCGATGCCCGAAACCCGGTCATCCTCGAACTGAATCCAGTTTCCGTGAACAAACGCTGGATCGTATGGGTCGAATTGTGTGGCGAGGTTCGCAACGCCGGCACTGAGGATGCCGAATCGGATATCAGCTTGCTGGAGGTGTTCGAGGAGCTCGACCGCTCCCGCTTTCGGCTTGACAGCCCGGGTCGCACGAGTGATATCTGACCGGGTAACATCGTTCGCACGCCACACGTCGACCGCTCCTCGACACCACTCTGCAAACGTGATTTGACCCGCCTCGAACCGATCCATCAGCGTCTCGGCTTCCGGTGTCGTTCCGTAGAGGGTGTGCAACAGCTCGAACCCACCGCGCTGTCGAGTGAGCGTCCCGTCGAGGTCGAACACTACTAGATGCGACATACTATCGTTCCGCAATGACTTCTATCTCGACATCGATATCGACTGGCAATTTAACGACCTCTACAGCACTGCGTGCGGGATAGGGGGGTGACATGAGTTCACCGTACACCTCGTTCACCTCGTCGTAGTACCGCATATCCTTCACGAATACCGTCGCTTTCACGACATCGTCGAGCGAAGCGCCACCGGCCTCCAGAACGGCCGCGACGTTCCGGAGCGTGCGTCGAGTCTGTTCAGCGGGCGTCCCTTGGATTACCTCGCCGGAGTCCGGGTCGACTGGCCCCTGTCCGGAAACGTAAATCCGGTCGCCGCTTGCGATTCCCTGTGAGTACGGGCCGATACTATCCGGTGCGTCGTCAGTCGTTAGCTCTTTCATGGGTTGTGAGTCAATTGGTAGTCGGCTGGTCGTCCGCGTCGTAGACTTCGTTGATGAACGATGTCGGCAGGCTCGTCGTCAGCCCCCCATCGAGCACCAGATTCTCACCGGTAACGAAACTCGACAGCTCGGAGGCAAGGAACAGGGTCGTATCGGCGACTTCTCTCGGCGTGCCGAACCGACCGAGCGGGTACTGGTCGAGCCAGCGCTCTCGTGCGCTTGTCTCACCGGTCCGTTCTTCCGTGTTTTCCATCTCTGCCCGCCTGTTCGCCGTTTCGATGGTCGCCGCTGAAATAACGTTCGAGCGGATGCCGTGCTGCCCGTAGTGGGCGGCGATGTTCCGAGAGAGTGCCAGTAGTCCGCTTTTGGCCTCGGAGTAGCCGGAGAGCCCGATGCCGAACAGGCCGTTGACCGAGCCCATATGGATCATCGACCCGCCGCCAGCGGCGACCATCGCCGGCAGCACCTCTTTGCTCAGGAGGAACTGGCTTTTCAGGTTCAGGTCAAGCATCGACTCGAAGGTCTCCTCGTCACAGCGGTGTAACAGATTGGCGGACTCGTCCGCGCCACCAGCGTTGTTCACGAGCACCCGAATATCCCCGAATTCCTCGATGGTTGTGTCGACGAGGTCCTGCACTGCGTCCCGATCTGTCACGTCACATTCGACCGGGACAACACGACCGTCATGTGTGTCGGTCAGCTCCGTCGCAACTGCTTCAACGTCCTCGTAGGTGCGCGAGCAGACGACGACATCACCACCCGATTCGGCGAATCGGGCCGCGATCTCTCGCCCGATACCCCGCGACGCTCCAGTCACAATGGCTGGCCGGTCCGCTAATGATAGCTCTACCATGACACGAGCACCCACGTTAGCTGCCCTCTTGAAAGTTGCTCTTGTCCCCTCATGTGATTCGATACTCCTCGATAGCGGCCATGTCCACAGTGACACCGAGGCCGGGACCCTCCGGGGCCGGAAGGCAGCCGTCGCTGACCTCGAACGGCGTCTCGATGATGTCTGCCTCCCAGCCGTAATACGTCGAATCCGGGGGCAACGAAAAGCCCGGGATGCCGGTGAACGCATGAAGAATCGCAGCAGTCCGAACCCCAAGGTCGAACGCACAGTGGTGCGTGAAGGGAACCCCGGCGTCTTCGAGGATGGCGGCCTGCTGTCGAATACCACTGATGCCGCCGGCTGGAGTCAGATCGATAACGCCGACATCCATCGCGCCAGCTTCCACAAGCGATTGCAGATTATGCGAGATGTACGTATCCTCGTTCGGTGCGATTGGTTGGCGGAGTCGTTGCCGGAGTCGGGCTAGCGATCTGTGTGAATCGACTCGGATCGGTTGTTCCATGTACTGCAGGTAGATATTCTCGTCTTCGAGCATCGCGCCGACCCGAACTGCTTGGTCCAGCGTCCAGCCCTGATTCGGGTCGAGTCGGAACTCTAGCTGCCCGTCGACTTCGTCGTGCATGGCTTTGATCCGCTCGACATCCTGTCGCCAGTCCCGACCGGCCTTCGTCTTGAGGACAGTGAAGCCAGCTTCGAGCGCTTCTCGGGCCTTGAGACGGGACTCTTCGGGCGAGAGGATGCCAAGGCAGAACGCAACGGGGACAGCAGCAGGTGCAGCACTGTTGCCGTCGACGTTTTGCCGGTGTTGCTGAGTGCCCTGTGTCGGTGCCGTCCACCCGCCGAGAAGCTCGTACACCGGCTTGTCGAGGGCTTTGCCGACGATGTCCCAGCAGGCTGTTTCGACCGCCGCAAAGAACATATCGACGTTCGTGTACTCGACGAACACCTGTCGGCGGAGCCGCTCGATTTCGAACGGCGACTGGCCTTCAATCATCGGTCCAACGCCGTCTTCGATAATCGACTCAGTGGCCGCCGGTGACAGGAAGACACGCATCTCGCCCCAGCCGCTAATCCCCTCATCTGTGTCGACACGGACGAGGACGCGCTCCATCGAATGTAGCTTCCCGTGATTGGTCACGTACGGCCCGATTCCGAGATGCGCATCTAGGTCGGCCAACGGTACGTCTACAGTCACCGCTGACACGCCGGTTATCTCCATGCAAACCTGTCGTTCGTGAACCGATATCAAACTACCGCTTCCCCCTCTCAGCTCACCGAATCGATGGCGGTTCCGACCCACTCTAGTGACTGCTTCGGTAACAGTCCGTAGTTGTAAAACGAGAGCCGCGGCACGCCCTTCGAATCGAGGGTCCGCACGATATCGACCACGGTAGCTTCGTCGTTGATGGCTGGATGTCCCGGCAGGAGACCAACGTGCAGTGGCACGTCGTCGACCACCGTCTCGACGGCATTGTACGCTTCGATGACCGCTTCGCTCGTTGATTCGTAGGCCGGAAGGCAGTAGTAATCGACGTGGTCCGAGAGCGCTTGCAGGTCGGCCCCGACGATCCACTCGCGGCCGGGTTCCGGCGCGCCGACGTAGTAGCCAAGCGGCGTCGTTCCAGCGGCGTCAGCCAGTGTGGCGTACAGTGACGCCAGCGTCTGCTCTCGGACATCGACGTATGCGGCGACGGTCTCGTGCTCCCCGAGCCAGCCCTCCGGCGAACGGTCGTGTGCCACATCGCCGGCAACAATCTCGTCTAGCGTGTCAGCGACAGTCGAGCGCGCCCGTTCAGTGTCGACACCTGCGGCCGTCGCATTCTTACGACAGTGTGGACAGAAACACAACCCAAGCAAGAACTCGCCGAGTGTGCCTAACTGCGCGTGAATCTTCTGGTGGTGCCATCCAAAGCCCGTTCCGTAGAAGTAATCGAACGTCTCCAGTTCGATACGAGCGAACTCGTCGCGGGACGCCAGATCCGAAACGAGTGCCGAGAGATACGTCTGGACCGCTGGCTGGGACGGACACAGGCCGAAGATCAGGTCGTCACCGTGTGCCGATTCCAGCGTGTACTCGGGATTGGCCATCCCGAGCCGTGAGTTGTGGCAGCCGACTGTCCATGAATTGAGTGTCAGTTCCGATAGGCCGTCGGCGGCGTCTGCGATCCAGTCGCCGTCCATCCGCTCGTACGGCACTGGTTCGAGGTCGCCATACTCCGGGCCGGGCTGGAAATACGAACTCGCACGGGCAAACAGCGTCCGTCGCTCCGGATTGTGTGGCGTGAATGCCTGTACTGTATGATAGTTCGTTGCGAGGTTTAGCTCGTCAATACCGATGTCACGCAGTCGCGTTTCCACCTCTGTCGGACCTTCGTCCAGAAGGTCCCACGGGTACGCCCACATCGCAAATTCCATACGCGATCAACTATCGCGGCGGTAATAAAAGTAGAGGCGGTTACTCCTTGACCGCGCCGGCCGTCATCCCTGCGACGATATACTCCTCGAGGAAGGCGAACAGAATCAGGAGCGGGATAATCCCGATCACAGACACGGTGAGCATCATCCGCCAGTCGGTCTGCAACGCGCCGACCATCGAGAAGACTCCACGCGGGATATTGTACTTCGCACTGTCCGTGAGGAAGGTGAGCACGAACAGCAACCGATTCCACGCGTAGAGGAAGGTGTAGGTGATACTGGCGACCAGCGCCGGCTTCGTCAGCGGGAGCACGATCTTCGTCAGGATCTGCAGTTGGCTCGCGCCGTCGATACGCGCCGATTCTTCGAGCGCGACGGGTATTGTCTTGAAATACCCGTACAGCATCCAGACGTTGAACGGCAGCGTGAACGCCGCTGCCGGGACGATCACAGCGAGATAGGTGTTGAACAGCCCCATCTGGGTGATAACGTCGAAGAGGCCGACGATTAGCACGACCGGCGCGAACATCTGGACGACCAGCACGGAGAGGAGGAAGGTTCGTTTCCCCACGAAGTCGTTCCGGGCACACGAGTACGCGGCCGGTATCGCCAACAGAAGCGTCAGGACGACCGTCCCAACCGAGATGATGAAGCTGTTTCCGACCCAGAGCAACACGTCGGTCTGTGTCCAGACCTGCAGATACGCCTGAATGCTGGGGTCGCTGGGAACCAGTGTCGCCGGTGCAGCGAAAATCTCCGATTCCGGTTTGAGCGTGCTCGAGAACATCGCATAGAACGGCAACATCATGAGCCCGAGCAGCGCTATCAGCACGCCGTAGAGGCGGACTTTGCGGAGATTGCTCCGGTCGTGGCCTGCCATCGTCATAGCTCGTCACCCCCGCGCGTGTAGATGCGCAGGTAGATGATAGCGAAGACGAACAGGAACAGGAACCCGATGACGCTGTAGGCGGCTCCGCGTCCGAGGTTCCCGTTCTGGAGCCCTACCTGATAGATGTGGATGACGAGCGTCGCCGTCGAGCTGATCGGCCCGCCGCCGGTCATCGTCCAGATAACGTCGAAACTGACGAACGTCCATATCGTCGACAGTAGCGTGGCAATCAGGACGACGCTCTTCAGTTGCGGGAGCGTGATGTACCGGAACTGATGCCACTTCTCGGCACCGTCGATGGCGGCTGCCTCGTACAGCTCCTGCGGTATCGACTGCAGGCCGGCAAGGAAAATAATCGCCATGAACGGCGTTCCGATCCAGATATCGGCGACAACGACACCGAGCCATGCGATACTCGGGTTCCCGAGGATACCGACTCCCTGTTCGATGATGCCGAGTTTCAGCAAGATCGCGTTGAGGTAGCCAAACTGTGGGTGCTCTATCCAGCGGAACACGACCGCAGAGATAGCGTAGGGAATCCCCCACGGGATGAGAAACGCTGTCCGGAAGAACTTCCGACCGCGGATATCTCCCTTGAGGTGAACGGCTATCAGCAGTCCAAGCAGCGTCTTGCCCGCAACACCGGCGACGACCCAGCGACCGGTCTGCCAGAGCAGGCGGTAGAAGATGTCGCTGTCGAATATTTCGACGTAGTGTTGGAGTCCGACGAACGTCTCGATGTTTGAGTCGGCAGGTGACTGGTAGAGTGACAGCCGAAACGTCTCGATAATCGGATACCCGACGACGGCCAGCAGGAACACGGCTGCAGGTGCAATGAGGAGGTACGCCCGGCTGTTGCGCTGGACGTACGCCACCCCTCGTTCAAGATGTGAGTTATCGGACGCCTCGGTGTATTCCTCTGCTAAACTCATCCCTTGCTGTCACTCCATGGCATCTTCGAGATCACTCTGGGCATCATTGAGCGCTTTCTGCGGTGACTTCCGGTCTGCCAGTGCTTCCTGAATGGCTTGGACCATCCGGTCGTTGAACTCACTGAAGTTACTGAGCTTCGGCCGGGCACGAGCGTACTGCCCCGCCTCGACGAACGGTCCCCAGTTCTCCGAGTCAGAAAAGTACGAGCGCTCACCGACGGCTTCGACGACGGGGAGGAACCCTTTCTGCTTCGAGTACTGGAACCGCCGTTCCTCGTCGAAGTAGAACCGAATCAGGTCCCGTGCGAGGTCCTTGTGCTCGCTCTGGCTCAGGATGGCGAGTGTGTCGATAGTAAAGAGGCTGTACCGTCCCTCTGGTCCACGCGGTACCTGAACGATACCGTAGTCGAAGTCGACCTCATCGTTTTCTTTTGCGGCGGTGATATTGAGCCCCGTGTACACGTGCCCGATGACCATCCCGAGGTCACCGTTCTCGAACAGCTGTCGGATGTCCTGCCGAGTCGAGGAGAGCGGTGAGGACTGCGTGACATTGTGTTCGAGGTGGAGGTCGGTGTACAGCGAGAGGGCGTCAACAGCGCCACTGGAGTTCACGACTGGCATTCCTTCGTCATCGACAAGGTCTGCGCCATGTGACCAGTGGTAGTGGTAGTACTGCGACCCGGTCTCGATTGCGTCGGCCCCTGCAAGCCCCAGCGCTGGGACGCTCGCATCACTGTCGCGGATCTGCGTTGCGGCATCCAGCATATCCTGCCACGAATCGAGTGATGGGTCTTCGGGGTCGAGCCCCGCCGTCTCGAAGACGTCCTTGTTGTAGTACAGGCACTTGTTTGAGGCGGCCCACGGGACGCCGTAGTGCGAGCCGTTGTACACTGTTCCTTCGGCGACGCCGTCGTAGAACTGCTCGCCGAACTCACCGTCCATCATGTCGTCGAGGGGTTCGAGTGCGTCTTTGCCAACGAGCTGGGGAATCCAGCGGGCCGGCCACCGACTGACATCAGGTGCTTCACCGCCGTCGACACGGTTGTTTACGGTTTGCCGCGCGTTGTCCCACGTAACGCTGGTGAACTCCACGTCGACGTCGTGTTCGTCCTCGAAGGCCGCGTTGTTCTCCTCGAAGAACTGCTTGATATTGTCCCCAACGCCCATCGTGAGGAACTGCACGCTCTGCGTACCGCTGTCGCCGCTCCCACCGCCGCTTTCACTGTCGCCGTCACCACCGCTCTCACCGCCGCCGCTACACCCGGCGATGGCGATGGCGCCGCCTGCGCCGAGTGCTTGGAGAAGCCGTCGGCGGTCGATACTGTCCTCGCCAGACCTGTCGTTGTTATCGGGCTGCATCATTAATGTCACCTATTTCCATGTACATAGTTCTTTGTGTTGCGTGGCTCATTGGTCAGGCATTGGTCTCGTGAATCGCAACCATGAGGGCCGCGAGTTCGTCGCCGATGACCGATCGGATTCGTTCGCCTGTCTCCGCAGTCGCCTGCTTTGGCGAACCGATGGCACCGGACGAGGAATATTCGTCGAACGATCGATAGACCGCGACGTTGCCCCCGTCGAGCAAGTCCTGCCCGCCCCATCTGTAGTGTTCGTCCATTGGTTCGCCGTCGCGGACCGCCGGGTCACCCACGAGGTCTGGTCGGAGCGCAAGCATGAGGGATGTCTCGAACTCTCCGCCGTGGGCCATTCCCCCTGTATCGGTCGTTCGGAGTTCCTCGATTTGATCCGACGCCAGACGGAAGTACGTCGTTCCGAGTACTTCCGCCTCAGTGTCGACGCCAACGGTACTCACGACGGCGTCGATGAGCGCGCTGTTCCCGCCGTGACCATTGACGAACAGCACTGCATCGAAGCCGTTCTGGATGCCGGCGTGTGCGATATCCTCAAGTGTTGCTCGCAAGTGCGCGAACTCGAGTGACAGGGTCCCACCGAACGACAGATGGTGGGGTGAGAACCCGCTCCAGACCGGCGGTGTCATGACGACAGGAACGTCCTCCAGCCGCTCGATAGCAGTGTCGACCATCGCCTCGACTAGGAGTGTGTCGGTGACGACCGGGAGGTGGTTACCGTGCTGCTCGACGCTGCCAACCGGAATAACGAGGACAGAGCCCGACTCGTCGCCGATGTCTCGGATCTGACCCGAAGTCATCCCGGCCCACTCGCTCTCTTTCTGGCCGATAGTTTCGTACAACATGTTACGCTGATTCCGTCCGCTGTAGCTGGTTCAGCTCCACTCGTTCGCCATCAGGACCGAACAGATGCATGTCCTCCGTATGAAACCCTAGCGCGATTTCGTCGCCTCGCTCGGGGCGGTATTCGCTGTCGACCCGGGCGACGACCTCTTTCGACCCGCCAGCAGCCTCTAGATAGAGGAAGTTGTCAGACCCCATGGGCTCTACGACGTCTACAACCGTCTCGATGTACGCACCGGCGCTTTCGGCGACGAAATCCTCCGGTCGGACGCCCAGCGTGTACTCCCCATCCGGAATGTCGACGTCGAGTGTAAACTCGATATCTGCTGAGTGCAACGTCGTGCGCCCGCCCTTATTTGTCACACTCACTTCGAAGAAGTTCATCGATGGTGACCCGATAAACCCCGCGACAAATTTGTTGTTGGGCGTATCGTAGCAGTGTTCCGGTGGTGCAACCTGCTGAAGTTCACCTTGGTTGAGAATTACGATTCGGTCCGCCATCGTCATCGCTTCCGTCTGGTCGTGCGTTACGTAAATGGTCGTCACGTCTAATTCTTCTTGAATCCGCTGGATCTCCGTGCGCATCTGGGTCCGAAGCTTGGCGTCGAGATTCGACAGCGGTTCGTCCATGAGAAACACTTCCGGGTCGCGGACAATCGCCCGACCAAGTGCAACACGCTGTTGCTGACCACCCGAGAGCTGTTTCGGTAGGTCGTCCATGAGGTCCGAAATCTCCAGCAACTCGGCGGCCTCAGTCACGCGCTGCTCGATCTGGTCATCGTACTCGCCCGACAGCCGAAGCCCGAAGGACATGTTATCGCGCACGGTCATGTGCGGGTACAGGGCGTAAGACTGGAACACCATCGCAATGTTCCGGTCCTGTGGTCGGACGTCGTTGACTACGTCCCCGCCGATAGCAATCTCACCGTCGGTAACCGTTTCGAGCCCGGCAATCATCCGCAGTGTGGTCGACTTGCCACAGCCGGACGGACCGACAACGACGACAAACTCCCCGTCTTCGACGGCCAGAGAAAGGTCCTCGACCGCAAGGACGTCGTCGTCGTATACCTTGCTGACGTTTGATAGTGTAACTTCGCTCATACCGAGTAGAAGAAGCATCGCAATCATCAGTAATAAATGTTCGTAGTACTGGCACGGTCAGGCAAACCAATCACGTCAAAATCCGCGGAGCGCATGCGGAGCAACGTTCGGAATGACTGCGTAGCCGGCGGTTCTGTACCGGGATCAAAATATCACACCCCCAAGTACGACATCATACTGTGATACAGAATACGGAGCAGGGACCTATTACTTCGCAAAAAAATGGAATCAGAGCGTTCTCAGTTACTTTCAATGAGATTGAAAGCCACTTGTTGGGCCCGTGCAGAATATACGAATGTCACAAAACGATGCCAGAGTGGCTGTAACTGCTGAATTAGGGATAGAATATTGCGTCCCGTATGTTCATGTGGTATGTTGCCACTCTTCGTGAGTGGGAACGGCCCGCGAAATAACACATGTACTCTTGTTATGCAGGACAGTCTTAGGAGGTAGCGTCAGTTTCCACTATGGTTGGAAACATTTTGTCTCTCGGCGGAATCTATTTCACTCTGCAAGAAAAAGCCCATCTATGCCTCCGCAGAACAAAAAAACAATCAGTGCGGTTGAGACAACACTGGATATTCTCGCCGCGCTCGGAAAACTAGAACCGGTCGGTCTCTCCGATCTCGCGTCTCATCTAGATATCCCTACAAGCACTGTCTTCATTCATCTCAACACATTAGTCCAGCGGGACTACGTTGTCAAGGAATCCGGGCAGTATCGTCGCTCTTTCCGGTTTCTGGAGCTCGGTGGCAGTGTTCGGCAGCGGCTAGACATCGGCCGACTACTGCGCAATAAAGTTGAAGAACTCAGCAGAGAAACCGGTGAGATTGCTGGTGCCGGCATCGAGGAGAACGGTCAGCGGGTCATCCTCTACAGAAGTTCCGGCGGGAAAGCCGCGGGCGACGAAATTCCTATCGGGAATCACACGGAGATGCACTGGACGTCGCTGGGTAAAGTTATTCTGGCGCATCTTCCTGTTGAGAAACGAAACCAAATCGTTGCCGATCACGGGCTTCCAAAAGGGACTGATAACACGTTGTCATCCCGCTCTGATCTTGCAGCGGCGCTTGAGCGAATCCGCGAGCAGGGCTATGCGATAGACGATGAGGAGCATCTCAGGGGTGTTCGAGGTGTCGCTGTTCCGATATTCAACGACGAACAGGAAGTCATGGTGTCTCTCGGTATTACTGGACCCAGAGATAGATTCACCTCCAGATATATGGCAAACCTATTAGAAATACTCCGATATACGAAAAACGAAATCGAAGTTCGAAGTCAGTACTACGAATACAGTACTATAGACGGATAAGTGGCCTATATATCACTGAATCGCTAAATATTACAATTAAAATTCGAGAATAAGGGGCAGTCTAGAATTGCTTGCATGCATAACCCTTGCTATGTGGTTACTGGCCCTCTGTCGGTCCTGCATCCAATTTCCTTGTCTAGTTGGCAGATTCATCTCCTCGAACTAGTAAACGTCGGGTGGCGGTGACGACTCCAACGAACACGACGTTCCTGCCGAGGGTGTTGAAACGGTTACAGACGCTCTGACTGACTAATCAGTCGTGGTTAGTCTATTCCTAACAGGACTGCAAATCCATCTCTGCAGCGTTACTTGTTGTAACTGTCCGGAATCAACACGACACCGTGGAGATCAAGGAGGTCGGAAACGACCGATTCAATACGACCGAAATTCGGTGGGAGCGCGACTGCCGGCAGATAAAAATCGTCGTTCGAGAACTTGCTGTTCTCTACGGTCTTGTTCTGTGGGTTACTCATTTCAATATCATATACTGGCTATAGCAGCCTAATCTTATCGGTGGATAATTACAGGTATTTATTACAGCTAATTTTCAATGATTGTTAACACAGATAACCATTAGAACGTGTCCTTTTGGCCGAATTGAGTGAGCTATTGACATTCGGCTTTTGTACTGTTATCCGCTATTTTGTCCCTGAAATACACTCATGGCTCTGTTTTTATCAGTGAAAATGTGCGCTCCTTAGAGCCCTTCAGATTACAGACAGCTTTATATTTTTGCCCTCGTGTGTGTACCTGTGCATGTACACATTGACGTGGCGACTCGACAGATACACAGCAACTCACCGATGATGGTACTCAGATGTCTGGCTAGTCTTGATCTGTGATGCCTCGATAGCGTCCCCTTCCCACACAATGTCAATAACGACGAAGATACACATCGAACACGAACGCCTAGCTCTGGTTCCAACGTTACAGAACCTCGAAGACATCGCGATCCGTGTCATCACGCAGGGAAATACTGATCCGGGGTCCACTGTGTTTCCGTTCCTCATCGAATATCGTGACAGGGCACGACTCGAAGAGGCACTCGATACCGACCCGACAGTTCAGAGCTACGAACTCGTCGACTGGACCGATCAGACCGGGATCTACTACATCGAACATACCACCGCAACGAAACTCATCAGCTCTGTCGTTACTGATGTCAACGGATTTCTCGTCCATACAGAGACGAAGGGTAACGGGTGGCTCGTCCGGCTTTTGCTCCCAGACCGCGAGGCACTCAACACGATCTGGGAGTTTGCCAACGAGAACGACATTTCCCTCGATATCATCGAAATATACGGAAACACGGACACCGGCGGCGAGTCGTCATACGGGTTAACCGACGAACAGCGAACTGCGCTGATTACCGCATACGAAAACGGCTATTTCGGGGAGCCCAGAGATATCTCGTTGAACGAAGTCGCTGACGAAATCGGACTGTCCTCGACAGCAATGAGCGGCCGACTCCGGCGAGGAATGCGGAACCTCATTGCAGCAACGATAATTGACAGGGAGGAATGAGTTCCCAGATATAGACTCGAGAGCGCTCGGATAGCGTTCATCGTCACTGTCTCCGCTTCAAACTCAGTTCTATGTCGTCGAACCACGTCTGAATTCATGCTCTGTAGGTACAAGTCCAGAGAAAACGAGACAGTGGCCGCGATGAGACCCATCCAGCCGAGATAAACTACTCTGATCGCCCGTCTGAGTCCTTCTGACGGTAGACCGGCCGTAGCGCCGTCACGTCTTTGTTGTATCCCAACCACACGCTCAACGCTGTCGCGGCGAAGACCAGATACACGGGAAACAGCAGAATGAGTGTATATCCAGCAAACACCAGTGTCAGGACATCTAGCCAGTACAATGTCGCGATTCCAGCGAGCCCACCGACAGCACTCGCGATGATCCCCAGTCGAAACGCCTGCGCAGCGACGGGACCGGGCGACAGGTGAATCGTATCCATACGGGATTTTATATGGCTGACCCACATAAGTCGCGCGCGAGATACGCTATCAAGGTCCGGGCTAGCACTGGTGTTGCAATGTCGCACTGGTTCGGTCTCAACTCTTGGGAGTTCCGCTGTCGGAAGTGCCACCTGTTCCCCCGAGAACATCACTCCACAACTCAGGCAGAGAGAGGATGGATACGTAGGTTTTGAGCGGAGGCCCACACATCGGTTGGGACGAATTTATTACCACTAACCCGACAAAGGAAATGTATGAAACTCTCACTGATCGCCGCCGTCGCGGCAAACGGCGTAATCGGTGCTGGCGGCGACATACCGTGGCAGTATCCCGAAGACCTAACACATTTTAAACAGACGACTGTCAACCATCCGGTGATTATGGGGCGGCGGACCTTCGAAAGTATTCGGTGTGACCTCGGCGGTCCGCTTCCGGAGCGGCTGAACATTGTTCTAACCTCGACGCCGCAACGGCTTCCTGACTCTGTCACGGCCGTTACGTCGACCACGGCGGCATTAGCTGAAGCGGCCGACAGTGGTGCATCGACGACGTACGTCGTTGGCGGCGCTACCGTGTACGAGCAGTTTCTCCCAGCGGCCGACGAACTAATTCTGACCGAACTAACAGCAGCTTTCGACGGCGATACCGTCTTCCCGACAGTCGAGTGGTCGGACTGGACTGAGACGGATCGGACGACACACCCCGAGTTTGCGATTGTGAGATACACTCGAACCGGCAGCGACTCGGCATGACGGATTCCCGAGCAGTCTGGGCGGTTGCTCGGTCGTGTTCCGTGCCGGTCGTGTCGTACTACAGCAGCCAGTCTCAGCCACGTAACACGACACCGGATTCTGTGGAATATTCATGCTTACGGGCTGTTACACAGCGGTCCCAAGTGTAGTCACTGCCCGCAAAATCTCCCCCGTACATAAACCCCAGAAGTAAGTAACAATATCTTTTATTAGCATTTCACATCTCCTTTCACAGGCATGACCGGTTCCGAGGAACATCCTAACCATCCCAGTGTCGACCAGTCAGACCGGACCGTCCCCCGTAATCTCCGCCAGACTGGTGACCCCAACATCGAGATGTTGGTGTCGACGCGCGTTCGAAAATCCCCGTTCTTCCACAAGTCCTTCAACGAGGAGGGTGCGTGGCGGGCGACGGTCTACAACCGACTCTATCACCCGCGTGGCCTCATCGAACCAGAGGACGGTGGCGTGATGAAAGAGTATGATGCACTGACAAACACCGTCACCCTCTGGGATGTCGCCGTCGAGCGCCAGATCCGTGTCAAGGGCCCAGACGCCGAGGCGCTGACTAACTACGTCGTCACCCGTGACGTGACGAGCATGGACGCCATGGACGGGAAGTACGTCGTCCTCTGTAACGAGGACGGCGGCGTCCTCAACGATCCCGTCCTCCTGCGCCCGGAGGAAGACGAGTTTTGGTTCTCCATCTCGGACTCGACGCTGATGCAGTGGCTACAGGGCGTCAACGTCGACAACGACTTTGACGTCGAGATCGACGAAATCGACGTTGCACCGATGCAGATTCAGGGCCCGAGAGCGCTCGACGTAATGATCGACGTCGTCGGCGACAAGGTCAAAGATGTCCCGTACTACGGCTTGATGGACGCCGAAATCAACGGTTCCGACGTGCTCATCAGTCAGACAGGCTTCTCCGGTGAGGAAGGCTTCGAGATTTACGTCAAGGCCGCGATGGAAAACGCCGAACGGGTCTGGGACCCTGTCATGGCGTCGGTCAAGGACCACGACGGCCGCCAGATCGCACCCGGCCACCACCGCCGGATTGCCGCCGGCATCATGTCTTGGGGACAGGACCTCGACCACGAGACCTCCCCGTTCCAGGTCAACCTCGGATATCAGGTTCCTGACGACAAGGACGCCGACTACATCGGGAAGGAGACGCTCGAAGAGCAGAAAGAACAGATCGAGAACGGCAACTACCCGTTCGAACACAAGCTCATCGGCCTGAAGATCGCCGGCGAGCCGATCCGTGACTACGCTCCCGACTTCTGGCTCATCTCCGACCCGGACACGGGCGAGGAATGCGGCTACCTCACCTCCCCGTGGTGGAACCCGGACCTCGAGACGAACATCGGGATGGGCTTCGTCCCGGCCGAAAAGATTCAGGAAGTCACCGACACGCCGCTCAACGACGACATCTACGACGAGGAGCTGGATCTGGAGTTCGAAGTACACCTCCCCGAGGAGTACGCTGAAGAACCCGGCGAACCGGTGTTCGCGACCGCCGCGAAGGTGCCGTTCAAGGAGTCCGTCAACCCGAGCGCCCGAGAGCAGGCGAAGCTCAACGCCCGGAAAGAGGCTGAAAGCGACGACTAATCCCTACTCCGCCTGTCCCGGCAACCCTACTTACCCATCTGTTGCCTGACACGCTTTTCGGGCCAGATTGTGACGGTCACGAATAGGCTACTTGTAGCCGGAGTCTGAGTCTCTGCAGTACGAGTGGGCTCAGGTATCGAGACGGTTGCGCCGCCATTGCTCCGTATCGGGCGTCTGATTGAAGGTGTAGATGTGGATGCCGCGGATGTTGTACTCGTCGTCTCCGACGTATGGCGCGAGGCCGTCGATGAGTTCATCGGGTTCGTAGGTCCCCCGGGAGCCAACGAGTTGCTTGACGAATCCGAGAATGCCCGTCGTTTTCCTGAGGAACTTTATCGAGTCACCGACGCCGACTTTCTGGGAAATCTGCATTAACCGCTGGTAGTTCATCACACCCGGGATTCCCACCTCGACTGGGAGGTCGACACCGCGAGCACGGATGTCTCCGACCCACTCCAGCACCGTATCCGGGTCGTAACAGAGCTGGGTGACGATGTACGTCGCATGTGGCGCTTTCTGTGCCATCGACTCCGCCAGCGTCTCGTCGTCGATGAAGTCGTGGCCTTCGGGGTAGCCCGTGATGCCGACTTCCTCGAAGGCGTACTCGGTCTCTGCGAGCGCTTCGAGCAGGTCGAGCGCCGACTCGTACTCACCGGCCGGTTCCTCGCGGTCACCGCCCGGGACGAAGATGTCGGTGATGCCTGCCTGTGCCAGCCGCTCGGCGATCTCTTCGAGCTGTTCTCTATCCTCTACATATCGAGCCGCGATGTGTGGCACGACATCGTACCCCATCTCCGCGGCTTCCTCCGTCTTCTCGACGGTCTTCTCGATGCCGAGCTGTGGCGAGGTCGTGATCGCGATAGTGGCGTTGTCGGGGAGGTGGGTTATCTCCTCGTCGAAGCTCTCGAACGGCATCAGTTCGAACCGGGCGCTCGTCAGCAGCGTCCTGACACCCTGACTGTCTGCGACAGCGCGAGTTCCGAGGGCCATGATTTGCCAGAGATTAGGCGTACCCGTACTTTTCTCTATGGGTGGGGCATCGAACCCATTTATAACCAACGCGCCCAATCACGCGCTGTGTGGCGTACACTGTCGGATTCGACTCGCCACAGTCTCGTATGAGACGCCGTGTTCTGGCTCTTCTGCGAGCCGACACAGGACGAGATCCAACAGATTGAGTTCCTCCAGCAGGTCGCGGGTCTGGCCACGGTCGAGACGCAGACACCGCTGGACCTCATACACTGTGTCTGAATCGACGACTGCGACCGCGACGTCGTGCAACTGGACATCAGCCGGGAGTCCAATCCCGTCAGTGATCAGTTGCTCGTCGGGGAGTTCCCTGACCGACCCTTCGGCGGACCCGGCTGACTCGGCTGCGACGGGTTCGGCCGCACTGAACTGTCCGTCCTCGTCCATAGCCCCAGACTGGCTCGCACCCTCGTCCGAGGGCTCCGATTTGGTCGATGGTTCTTCCTCGTCGTCGCTGGCGGTGTCGTACGTGTTCGGGACGTGGATGTCCGCTTCTATCATGTACCGGCGGACAGTCTCAGAGGAGACATCCATCTGTATCTGCTCAGCGATTTCTCTGAAGTTGTCGCACTCGTCGTACAGGGCTTGCAGGTAGTCGGTGTCCTCGTACGGTGGCACGGAGTCGTCGCGGACAGCGGTGAACGGGTCGGATTCAGGGCCAGTCTCGCACCCAGATCGGGTATCCGCCGTAGCCGTGCCGTCCGACGTTGGGCTCTCTTCTGAGTTGTCTACGCCGCTGACAGACTCCGAATGAGAGACGTCCAAACCATCGGGCGATGCGCCACTGACGGTGTCGGTCGAACTCACTGCGCTGACTGTCGCTGCGTCAGCAGGACTGGCCTGTTCGGGCTCACAGTCGACGCTGGTCCCCTCGTCTGGCGCAGTTGCGGCGTCGATTGTCAGCTGTATCGTCAGGAGCAAGCCGTCGTCGGTGACCGTAGCCGAGGTGTCGCCTATCGACAGTGAGGCACCGGCAGTCGACGGGAGGTCAGTGGCCGACGGTGAGAACGTTACTTCGAGATCACCACTGGCGGTTAGCCTCGCCTTCTCCGGCGTGAGACCCTCATCAGCGCCGCCACCGGACCGAAGCGAGACCGGCATCGCAACCGTCACATCGAGGACTGCAGCACCGGCATCGGCCGGCGATGCTTCGACGGTCTCGATGGACCGACCGCGGGATTCGTACGCACCGATGACCTCCGCGAGCGCCGTGAACGCGGTGTGAAGTCCCATGTCATTGCGTGACTATGACACGTTATGCTGTAGAGATAGGTGTGGAATACCGAACCCATTTATAAACTCCCGCAAAACTGTGGCTACCAATACACACTCAAAACAGTGCCCGTCGGCAATTCACTGGATTCGCGCCGGTTACCGTGGTGTTGCGATACCGGCGAGACGCTCCCCTTTGACGACCACAGATTCCTTGGCAAGTGAGAATAGTACCCCTCGTTCTGTCGCTGAGACGATTTGTTGTTGCTCGAACGAGGAGGGCTCGTAGACCGTCCCCAGCCGTTCCCCGGCATCGACGGTGTCGCCGACGGCGATATCCGACCGACACTCGAACAGTCCCGACTCTGCTGCGGTGACCGCTTCTGCGTCGTTTCGAAGCACCGTCTGCTCAGTCCGGGCCTCGGGCTCTGCCGGAAGAACTGCCCGTTCGCGCAGGAGATTCCGTATCCCGTCGACACCAGCCGTAACCGCGTCCTGTGCTATCCGGCGACTGTTCGAGAGCTCCGCGGTGATAACCGGAATCCCGGCCGCCGAAGCCGCAGCGCGGAACGTCCCACCAGAGCCGTTGTCGCCGGCGTCCTCGTGTCCGTCGGTCAGCCTGTATGCAGTGCCGAACGCTTCGGCGAGGCGCTTGGCGGCGGGGTCGCCCGCCCGACACCTGACGTGCTCCAGCATGTCTGCTGTGCCGGTGTGGAGGTCGACCGCCGCGTCGGCGTCAGTTACGAGTTCCCACAGGCGAGCCGCGAACTGTTCCTGTAGGCTCCCGGCCGCGTCGCCCGGCCACACGCGGTTGAGGTTCGGGTTCATCACGTCGTACTCGCCGGGAGTCATGTACGACCGGTGGTCGAACGCGAGCTGGTTCACCACCGGAACGACGATGACTGTGCCAGCGATGGACGCGTCAGCAAGGTGGTCGTGGAGCCGCCGTAACGCGGCTGGGCCGTTGAGTTCGATACCGTGTTGTGCCGCCTGAATGTACACTGTCGGGCCGGGGCCGCCGACGTATCGGTGCACGGTCACGGACACGTCTCTCCCCGATGGCAACCGTCCGAGCTGTCGGTCAGATGTCGTGTGCGTGACGGACGTGTATTCCATACTACTGCCCGGCGGCGTACAGACAAAAAACACCGGGAGCCGAAACATTATTCGGTTGATTAGTCATGCTGTGATGTTCCCTCGACACAGAGGCACTGACGGATACAGCGTTCAACGACGTGACCAGTATTCCCACTCAATGGCAGCGTCTGGACCCCGTGTGGTGACTGGACCCTGTTCGGCTGGATTTGCCGGAACGAGACGGGGCACATCGACGTATTGATTGATAGTGAATTGGTAACATAGTACTCGATATGACAGATACCTAGCGTTGAGCGATACCACAGCCCCGTCCGGCAGCAACAATCGCCGCAAGAGACGTTGACTTATTAACAGTGGTACTCCTGTTATTTTGAAACACTAAGTGATACTTCGCTGTTATTTTGCAAAGGGGGTCGGGTTAGGCGGTAACTATATTGCCACGCCTTCGTACGTTTTACCCAGAGATATGGAGCCTACCGATAGCTTGCCGACCAAGGCCGACACCGTGATCGTCGGCGCTGGAATCGTCGGCTGCAACATCGCCTACCAGCTGACAGAGCTCGGTCGTGAAGATGTGGTCGTAGTTGATCAGGGGCCGATGCCCACCACCGGTGGATCGTCGACGCACGCCCCTGGAATCATGTTCCAGACCGCGGAACCGAAGGTCCTCAGCCAGTTCGCGGACTACAGCCGGCGGCTGTACTCGGATCTTGAAGGGGCCGATGGACATCAAGCATACAACGAAACAGGTGGCATCGAAGTCGCACGTAGCGAGGAGCGCATGGACTTCCTCCAGCGACGCGTCGAGTACGCCAAGGCATGGGGGATAGAGGACCCCCAGCTGCTCTCGCCCGAGGAAGTGACTGAACACCTCCCGCTTGTCGACGCCGACCAGATCAAGGGCGGCTACTACTCCCCGACGGACGGGCAGGTCTCCGGTGTCGTCGCGTGTGACGCGCTGGCCCGTGAAGCGATGGACCGGGGCGCGAAGTTCGTCCCGCACACGAGAACGGAAGACGTCGAAACCGAAAACGGCTCGGTACGGGCCGTTATCACGGAGAACGGCAGTATCGAGTGTAACGAGGTCGTCGTCGCGACGAACATCTGGGCCCGGCAACTCGGCGAGAAACTCGACGTAAACCTGCCAGTGACGCCGGTCGAGCACCAGTACACGATGACGGAGTCGCTTGAGGAACTGGCAGACAGTGCGGTCGACATCACCGACCACCCGCTGTTCGAGAACTACGAGAACGTCTCCGGGGAGAAAGCAAAGCGGCTGCTCGTCGGCCCGGACCGGCCGATTCTGCGCGATCAGGACAACGCGATGTACTACCGGAACCACGGGGATTCCTACGGTATCGGCTCGTACAACCACGAGCCAATCGTGCCCGACCCGCAGGAACTGGGCGGGAACGACCCGGACGGCGAGCAGGGGTCGGTCCACGACTTTACTGACTACCACATGGACAACGCGACCCATCCGGACCGGCCGGACAAGGCCCCGCGTCAGGCCAGCGACGAACTCCTCCCGGCAACGGCCGGCAAGGAGCTCGAACACAAGTACAACGGGATGTTCGCTGAATCACCCAACGGCCTTCCCGTGATGGGTCCTGTACAGGAGTACGACGGCCTCTGGACGGCGGCGGCCATCTGGGTCACTCACGCCGGCGGTGCCGGCAAAGCGCTCGCTGAGTGGATGGAGAACGGTAGTCCACGGCTCCCGTCCGGCCCGATTGATCTCGCCCACTGTGACGTGAACCGGTTCGACGAGCACGAGGGGAGCTGGGACTTCGCCCGGGACATCGGGGGCGAGGAGTACCGCATCGTCTACAACATCATGCACCCGAAATGGGTCTGGACCGACAAACAGCGGGACATCCGCCGGACCCCGATGTACCACACCCACAAGGAGTACGACGCCGAACTGTGGGCAGAGGCCGGCTGGGAAGCGCCACACTGGTTCGAATCGAATGCTGACCTGCTGGCGGAGTACGGCGACCGGATTCCCGACCGAGAGGGCTGGGAGGCGAAGTACTGGTCGCCGATCGAAGGTGCCGAGGCGCTGAACGTCCGCGAGAACGTGGGCCTCCACGACATGACCGCCTTCAACAAGATGGAAGTCATCGGGAGCGATGCTGGCGAGTTCATCCAGTACCTCTGTACGAACGACATGGACATCGACGTGGGCGACGTGAAGTACACGCTGATGTGCAACGAAGCCGGCGGGGTCCGGGCGGACATCACGGTCACGCGAACCGACGAGGACCGCTACCTCCTGCTGACGACCGGCCGTGAGGTCGGGAACAACCACGTCGCGTGGGTGCGCGAGCAGTCCCCAGACGACGTGGTCGTCAACGACGTGACCTCAAGTCTGGCGGCGATGGTCTGTACCGGGCCGAACGCCCGGAAAGTCCTGTCGAAGGTCACCGATGTCGACCTCTCGGACGACGCCTTCCCGTTCTTCACGAGCCAGCAGTTCTTCGTGAAGAACATTCCCGTGACCGCGCTGCGTGTCTCGTATGCGGGCGAACTCGGTTGGGAGTTCTACACGCCCTCGGAGTACGGCGAGCGCCTCTGGGAGCACATCATGGAGGCCGGCGAGGAGTACGGCATCCGCCCGTACGGCAACGGCGCGCTCGACTCGCTCCGAATCGAGAAAGGGTTCCGCCTCTGGGGGAAGGACCTCCACACGGAGCACAACCCCTACGAGGCCGGCCTGGGCTGGGCCGTCGACCTCGAAACCGACTTCATCGGCAAGGAGGCGGTCGCGGCGGCCGCCGACGGCGACAACATCGACCACAAGGTCGCCTGCCTGACCCTTGACGACGAGGAGGCTGTTGTGCTCGACAACAAGCCAGTCCTCGACGGCGACGAAACCATCGGCTATCTCCACAGCGCCGAGTACGGCTACACCGAAGGCGCGTGCGTCGCCTACACGTATCTGCCACCCGAGTACGCCGAACCCGGCACAAGCGTCGAAATCCGCTACGAGGGAGAGCGGTACGACGCGACTGTCCAAGAGGAGCCGCTCGTCTGACGGCGACTTGCCGCACTCGACTGGTCCTATCGCATAAATAACACGCTGTGGTTCGGACCTGACGGCTTCATTTCTGTCGGTTCGCTGGGCTTGCTGCTCTGACGAATACGCGATAGAATACCAATAGCGGCGTTCTATACTCGTTTTCTCTCACTGTCGGTCTCTTGTCACCGGTGTATTTAAGATTATGACAGAAACAGTCCCAAACGAGATACATGAGCACAGAGACTCCCCCGTCTCGGGCGGATACAGTCGTTATCGGTGCCGGGGCCGTCGGGTGTAGCGTCGCGTATCATCTGACCGAACTCGGCGCGGAGGATGTCGCGGTCATCGATCAGGGCCCGCTGCCCGTCACTGGCGGGTCGTCGGTCCACGCTCCCGGGATAATGTTCCAAACGTCGCCGTCCAAGATACAGACGAAGACAGCCTACTACACGAGTCGACTCCTTTCTGATGCCGGCGTCTACGACGAGGTCGGTGGCATCGAGGTTGCCCGGAGCGAAGAGCGGATGGACTACCTCCGTCGACGCGTCGAATGGGCGACTTCCTACGGGCTCCCGGAACCCCAACTGCTTTCGCCCGAAGAGGTCACCGAGCACCTCCCGATGGTCGACGAAGACGAGATTCTGGGCGGCTACTACTCGCCAACTGACGGGCGCGTCGACGGTATCGGCGCGCTCCAGTGGTACATGGAGAACTCCACGGCGTCGTTCTACGGGAACACAGAGGTCACGGATCTGGCTGTTTCCGGGGGAGAAATCAACGGCGTCGAGACGGATCAGGGCCGCATCGACTGCGAGCGAGCCGTCATCGCGACGAACAACTGGGGCTACCAGACGGGCCAGCTGGCCGGGCTCGATCTCCCAATTGCCCCGGTAGAGCACCAGTACGTCGTCACCGAACCGATGGAGGAGCTCGCCGACGCTGAATCCTCGGTTGGTGACAACACGACCGGGCTAGACGTACCCGGAGACCGTTCTATCGCGGAGTACATGAGCGAAGGGCCACACCAGCCCGTCGGCCGCGACCAAGACCACTCGCTGTACTTCCGGACCCACGGCGACGCGCTCGGGATGGGATCGTACAACCACGAGACGCTTTCGGTCGACCCCGAAGCGATGGGGAAAAACACCGAGGAGCGTCAGGCCTCAGTCAGAGGGTTCACGAAAGAGCACTGGGAGACGCCGACTCACCGCGGGCGGGACAAGTCCGCGAAGCAGGCCTTCGACGAACTCCTGCCGGCGACACAGGACGTGGAGTACGAGGCCACGGAGAACGGCATCTTCGTCTTCACGCCCGACGGGATGCCGGCCGTCGGCGAGACGGCGCAGGTCGACGGCCTCTGGACCGGGCTGGCTATCTGGTGGACCCACTCCGGCGGCTATGGCCGCATCCTCGCCGAGTGGATGGAGAACGGCGTCCCCCGACTGCCCTCGGGCCCAGTCGACACCGGCGGCATTCACGTCCGGCGGTTCGAACCGCACGCAGGCAAGAAAGACTACTTCGTCGACCGCGGGGCCAAGCGCTACGAGCAGGTCTACAGCATCGTCGAGCCGCGCTGGCAGCCCGACGACCACCGGAAACTCCGGACGAGCCCGTTCTATCACCAGCAGAAAGAACTCGGCGCGGAGTTCTACCAGAGCGGCGGTTGGGAGACGCCACAGTACTACGAATCTAACGCCGACTTGGTCGAAAAGTACGAAGACCGGATTCCCGACCAAGACGGCTGGCAGGGAATCAATCGCTCGAAAATCGAGGCTGCCGAACATCTCCACACCCGCGAGAAAGTGTCGATGTTCGACATGACGACGTTCAGCTCGATTATGGTCGAGGGCGAGGGGAGTCAGGCGTTCCTCCAGCGGGTCTGTAGCAACGACATGGACATCGAAACCGGGCAGGTCCGCTACTCGCTGCTGTTGAACGACGGTGGCGGCATTCTCGCGGACATCACTGTCGTCAAGCTCGACGACGAGGAGTTCATGGTCACGACCGGTGGCGGCAACTCACCGGGAATCCACGGCGGCCACCTCGAAGACGAGGCTCCGGAGACGGTGTCGGTCCACATCGAGGAAGGCGCGAAGTCGACAATCGGGCTCTGGGGGCCCAATGCCCGCCTCCTCCTCCAGCGCTGCACCGATGCGGACGTGACAAACGAAGGATTCCCGTACTTCAGTGCCAAGCAGATGTACGTCGGCGACGTGCCGGTCATCGCGCTCCGGGTCTCGTACGTGGGCGAACTCGGCTGGGAGCTGTGGGCGCCGACCGAGTACGGTCAGCGGCTCTGGGAGACGCTGCGGGACGCCGGCGACGACCTCAGCCTCCGACCGATGGGCGGCGGCGCGCTCAGTTCCATGCGATTGGAGAAAGGCTACCGCCTCTGGGGGACGGACATCGACACAGACTCGAACCCCTTCGAGGCCGGGCTGCCTTTCGCCGTCGATATGGATACTGAATTTATCGGCAAGGACACGCTGGAGACAGCCCGCGAGGAGGGCATCGACAGCAAAATCACGCCGCTGACCCTTGATAACTCGACGGACATCATGCTGAGCGGGCGGCCGGTGCTGAAAGACGGCGAGGCTATCGGCTACGTGCAGGCCGGGAACTACGGCTACAGTATCGGCGAATCAATCGCGTACACGTACGTTCCGACCGAACACGCCGAAGCCGGCACCTCGGTCCAGATACAGTGTGAGGGCGAGACCTACGATGCGACGGTGCGCGACGAGCCGCTGTTCGATCCGGCCCGGGAGCGTATCATCAAATGACAGGACAGCGCACTGACCCACCAACTTTGACATACGGCCCGTGACGATATGAACATATGACACAAACCGAATCGGACACGCTGCCTGTCACATACGCGGACATCGAACGCGCCCGCGAACGCTTAGACGACGACACGGTCGTCAAGAAGACCCCGGTCGAACGGAGCACGTCCCTCGGCGGGTTCGTCGACGCCGAGGTACACCTGAAGATGGAGCACCTCCAGTGGACAGGCTCGTTCAAGACCAGAGGCGCGTACAACAAGATCTCACAGGACGTTGCTGACGGCGTGGAGTCGTTCGTTGCTGCCAGCGCCGGTAACCACGCGCAGGGCGTCGCCCTCGCTGCGACAAAATGCGGGGCGGACTCGACGATTTTCATGCCGGAGAACGCGCCACAGGCCAAGATCGATGCCACGAGAGGCTATGGCGGGAGCGTCGAGCTGGTCGGTAACGACTTTCAGGAGACGATGTCACACGCCAAAGCCATCGTCGAGGAGACCGATGCCGAGTTCGTTCACGCTTACGATGATCTGGATATAATTGCCGGACAGGGGACCCTCGGGACGGAGATGTACCACGACTGCCCCGATGTCGACACAGTCGTCGTCCCCATCGGCGGCGGCGGGCTCATCAGCGGTGTCTCGACCGCAATCAAACACCTCTCGCCCGAGACGCGCGTCGTCGGTGTGCAGGCGACCGGCGCGGAGACAGTCCACGAAAGTCTCGACAAGGGGATTCCGGTCGTGCTCGACGAGGTCGACACCATCGCCGACGGTATCGCTACCGGCGGTATCTCGGAGACGACGCTCGACATCATCGAGGCGAACGTCGACGAGGTCGTGACGGTTACCGACACCGACATCGCACAGGCGATTCTCCTGTTGATGGAACGGGCCAAACAGGTCGTGGAAGGTGCCGGGGCCGCCTCCGTGGCTGCCATACTGAGCGACGACCTCGACGTGTCGGGCGAGACGGTGATGCCGCTGCTCTGTGGCGGCAACCTCGACATGACACAGATGCGTGAGGTTCTCATCCACGCACTCACGGAGCGCCAGCAACTCCTCCAGCTTCGGGTCCGTATCGACGACCAGCCGGGTGTGATGGAAGAGATCTCGGGTGTCATCGCCAGACAGGGGGCCAACATCCACGATGTCCGACACGAGCGGTCCGTCGAAAATCTCGAGATCGGAGAGGCGTATCTTGTCTTCAACGTCGAGACAAGCGGTGCCGAGCACGCAGGAGCCATCATCACAGCGATACGCGATGCGGGCTACCCTGTCGACAACGTCGCACGGAAGGCACAAAACGAGACACTGTAAGCCGGAACCAGCGTTCAGACAGGCGGACCGACGCCATGAGCGGGGAAACCTATAACAGGATTGTGGTGGAAGTACACATGAGTCAGGTACCATGTACGACCATATACTCGTCCCGTATGACGGCAGCGATGAGGCTCGGAGAGGGGCAGAACACGGCATCGAGCTCGCCGCTGCCCTCGGCGCGACAATCCATGCATTGTACGTAATCGATCTACCGGGGACGCCGCGCGCGCTCGCGCTCAGAGACGATGAGGAGGAGATGCGCGAGGAGTACCGGAACTACGGGGAAGAGGTCCTGTCGGAACTGGGCAGCGTCGCCGAGAGCCATGGAGTCGCCTACGAGACGCACTTCCGGTCCGGCGCACCCAGCGAGGAAATTGTCGAGTTCGCCGAGGATAGGGGCATGGACGCTATCGTCTTGGGCTCGGCGTTCCGGGGGAAACTCGGGAACCTGCTCGGCGGGACGACCGATAAGGTAGTCCGGACGTCAAGCGTTCCGGTCATCAGCCAGCGGATGAGCGTCAACGATATTTGACACCGCTACGCGTCTATCAGGCGCGTCTCGCGTATGTAGATCATCAGACTGGCGCTGAGGAAGCTGAATCCTGCGAGTCGAAAGTCGCCAACCGTCATCGCGATGAGGCCGATGCCCATCAGCAGCGCCGCCACTGCGGCCGCGCCCGTTGCCAGAAGTCGTCCCATACTGGCCGTAGACGGATGCCCGGAATAAATTTCCATCCTTCGGCGACCTCGGGGAACCTCAACCCATCAGATAATCTATATTTATATCGGGGAACGACGCTAAAACGCCTCAATCCGTCATATACTGGGGTTTAAGGTGAAGTTTTAATAGAGTTGCATTATTGGGTAAGTATGAGACTGTATAGCACATAAGCACGTCGACAACAACGACGTGGGCACGCCGTGCCCGCCGAAGCGTACAGTGAGCCAGACAGGATGTGACCGTTGCAGACGCGCTATGCCGGGTTGTCGCTGGCACGTCGGTAGCGACGGACCATGACAGACACGACCACGATAATGAGACACCACAGTTCAGGACCGCGTTCGAGAGGGGTAACGTATGTCAGACACTGACGACCAAGCCGGAGAAATGTCGGATGGGCTGCAGGTCGAACTGTTCCATCCGGAATCCGACCGGGAGCCCGGTGATACGAACATTCAGGCGGCGGGATTCGACATCCATCCGGTGGTCTTCCCAGTCGCGCTGGTGATTATTGCGCTGTTCATTGCGATCACGATACTGTTGGGTGACACGGCCTCCTCAGCGTACACATGGATGTTCAACACTATCGGGGACACTTTCGGCTGGTTCTACCTGCTGGCGGTGAACGTGTTCATCATCGTCTTGCTGTACTTCGCGTTCAGCAGGTACGGCAAAATCAGAATCGGCGGGGTCAAAGCCGAGAAAGAGTTCAGTGACTTCTCGTGGATGGCAATGCTGTTCAGCGCCGGCATGGGCATCGGGCTCATGTTCTTCAGCGTCTCGGAACCACTGTACTACTTCCAGAACCCACCCAGCTTCTTCGGAGCCGAGGCCGGAACCGGTGCGGCGGCGTCCGCTGCGATGGCACAGACGTTCTTCCACTGGGGCTTCCACCCGTGGGCGGTGTACGGTCTTGTGGGACTCGGTCTCGCGTTCTTCTCGTTCAACCGCGGGCTCCCGCTGACCTTCCGGTCGATATTCTGGCCCCTGTTGGGTGATCGGATCTACGGCTGGCCCGGTCACGTCATCGACCTCGTGACGGTGTTCGCGACGCTGTTCGGACTGTCAACCTCGCTGGGGCTCGGTGTTGCACAGGTCAACACAGGCCTCTCATACGTCGGTGGTGATATGCTCGGCGCGGTGAATGTTCCGACGGGAACATGGCCGCAGGTCGCGCTCATCGCTGGGATCACGCTCATTGCAACTCTCTCTGTTGCGGCGGGGCTCGACGGCGGTGTCAAGCGTCTGAGTACGCTCAACCTCTATCTGATGTTCACACTGCTCGGGTTCCTCGTTATCGTCGGCCCGACGGTGTACATCTTCGGGACGTGGACCGAAGGGCTCGGCGCGTACTTCGGTAACATCCTTGCGCTCGGGTTCTTTACCGGCACGCTCAACGAAGCGGCCAACGGGACGCCAACCGCTTGGACTGTGTTCTACTGGGGCTGGTGGATCGCGTGGTCGCCGTTCGTGGGGATGTTCATCGCGCGTATTTCGAAGGGCCGGTCCGTCCGGGAGTTCATCCTAGGTGTTCTGTTCCTTCCGTCGCTGTTCTCGACGCTCTGGTTGTCGGTGTTCGGCGGTAGCGCCATGTTCAACTCGATAAATGGGAACGGACAGGCGCTCGCGACCTACAACGAGGTTGGCCAGACCGTCGCGATGTTCGCGCTGCTGGAGCAGTTCCCGCTGGGAATCATCAGCGGGCTGCTCGCAACCCTGCTGGTTGTCACGTTCTTCGTCACGTCGTCAGACTCCGGTTCACTGGTCATCGACCACCTGACTTCGGGCGGTAAGCACGACGTCCCGCGAACGCAGCGGATCTTCTGGGCTCTTACCGAAGGCCTCGTCGCGTCCATCCTGCTAATCGGTGGGGGCCTGACGGCGCTCCAGACGGCCGCTATCACCACAGGACTACCGTTCGCGCTCATCCTGTGCCTGATGTGCTATACGGTGTATCTGGGGCTCGACAACGAGTATCAGATACTCGAGTCTGAGGAGTTCGCAGAAACCATTCAGGACCTCTCCGAACGGGAGGACGTAGACGTCGTGACCGCTGGCGACGAGATGGTGACGGACATCTCCGACCGCGGTGACGACACGGCGACGGGTACCGACTGACGCACTCTCGTTTTAGCGTGCAGGCGAAAGTATCGACACGCACGAGCGACGCAGGTGGCGGGAATCCACGCTAGCGGGCCTCTATCTCTGTCTTGACCGTTCGCTCTGAGTGTATCCAGACCCGGACAGAGCCACCGATTCCGAACGCGGCGATGGCCAGACTGGCTACCACACTGCCTGTGGGTGAGAACAAGAGCCACGTAACGGCACTGAGAGACGCCCCGATGAGGAGCCCGTACGCTGGGCGGCGGCTGTCGAAGATGTCGGTCAGCAGCGTGCCGACCACGAGGAACCCAAAGCCGGTGAGTAACAGAGCAAACACCGTACTGATGATGACTCCCGTCCGGACGAGGATGCCGCCAGCGAGGCTGAGGCGAGCCAGCGTTGTTGCCCCGTAGAGGACGACGATACCGACTATCATGTATCCGGCCACCCCGTAGATGACGGACACCGCCGGGCTGTCCGAAATTGCATCGATCGCCTTGTTGACGTCGTTTCGTCGCAGTCGAAGGACCAATGCACCGGAAGCAAGCACGAGAACGAACGAGACGAGTCCCCGGAGTGGCCTCGATAGGTCGGTGGCAACGACTGGGTCCAGTTGTCCCACGACGGGATTCACAACGGGTGCCGCCAGTCCCGGGACGGTCGGCGCGACGCTGACAACTGCGTCAACACTCATACGACACATACCGTGGGTCGCCGTGAAAACCTATCGACCGCTCAGCACCGGATCAGCGTCGGCAGGCCCGGAAATTTAAGCCATCAGAAGACGTACCATACCACAGTGTCTGGATGGCTCGCAGTTCTGCTCTCGAAGCTTGTTTCGGCTGGCAAGCGGGTCGCCGCACCACTCCGGCGGAGTGGCGGGCCGAACAAGTTCAGACTGTCGAGCATGGACACGGCAACGACGACGTACGACGGCGATATTGGGTGGGCGAGTCGACCGCCGGCCACGGTCGAATGTCCGCGCTGTGCAGCAGAAATCTTCCAGCATAACGCGCGTGACAGTATCGACTGTCCGCGGTGTGTCGGCGAGTACAGTCACGAGGAGTTCGCCGACATGACGCTCCTGTATCTCACCTGCCCGGTCTGTCGGAGCCGGATGGAACACGGGCAGCGCCACCCCGAGCGGTTCGACATCCCCGAGTGGGCGACCTGCACGGACTGTCGGTACCACTGGGAGTTCAAACACTCCTACGACCGCAGTACCGATTGAGACGGCGGATACACCGCCGATTGCTGCCATGCGGTGCTCTGTGACGGCTCCGACACCACCACCGGGGCGCTATTCAGTTACAGCAAGCAGATGTGGTTCCGTCCTCAGTAGTACTTCCAGTCGTCCTCACGGCTTCCTTGGACGACGCCGTCGTCATCGTCAGGGTCCGTTTCGTCACGCTCGTCGGGCCAGCGGATACCGTCGCCGACGAGGCTCTTGTACGCGAAGGCACCCAGACCGACGAGTATCAGCAGGAGGACGACGGTTCCAGCGGCTGCCGCTATCTGCCCGACAGATTCGAGTAGGCCCGAACCAAGCTGAACCGGAAACTGTACCATACATACTGTTCGGGCTGCAGCGGTATCACTGTTGTCGAAGCTGTGATGGTCGAGACGCCGTCGCCGAGACCGTCTTGAGCACGGCGTAGTTCTCGGGGACGTCGTGGACTCTGACGGCGTCAGCCCCGCGTTCAGCGGCCATCGTTGTCGTGGCCAGTGTCGGCGGCAGCCTGTCCGCACTTGCGTCGCTCACGTCGGCGAACATCGACTTCCGGGAGTGTCCGACCAGCACCGGACCGTCAAGCGCGTGGAACTCATGGAGCCGGTCGACGAGTTCGAACGATTCGGCAGCGTTCTTCCCGAAACCACAGCCGGGGTCGACGATAACCTGCTCGCGGTCGATACCGGCTTGCTCGGCGAGCAGTATCTGCTCCGTGAGGTCCCGAAGCACGTCCTCAACGACATCGTCGTAAGTCACCGACCGGCCCGGGTCCACCGGGGCTGAAAGGCTGTGCATCAGGATAATAGATGCGTCGTGGTCGGAAACCACGAACCGCATCTCCGGGTCCGATAGTCCCGACACGTCGTTGACAATGTCGGCCCCGGCGTCCAGCGCCGCGTCAGCGACGGCGGCCTTTCGGGTATCTACGGAGACAGTCGTGCCGAGCGAGGACACGGCCTCGATAACGGGCACTACGCGGTCAATCTCTGTTTCGACGGCCACCGGGTCTGCTCCGGGACGCGTGCTTTCGCCGCCGATGTCGACGATATCCGCCCCGGATTCGATCATCTGTTCTGCGTGGCTGATCGCAAGGTCGCGACGGTCGTACTCGCCGCCGTCGTAGAAACTGTCGGGCGTGACGTTGAGAATACCCATCACGGCCGCCGCTTCACTATCGAACGGCGGCGGAAACGACCTGTCGGACAGCGTGGCTTCGAGCTGCGTGGCGAGTCGACCGAGCCCCAAGCCCGCCGAAGCCAGCCGGTCGGTGAGCCTGTGAAACTGCCGCAGCGTTCCCGACAGCGTCATGTCGACGAGCTTCTCCGGCATCCCGGCGGAGGACCGGGCACAGGTGCCGCCGCAGTCCTCGAACACCTGTGTTACCACGCCCGCCTGATCACGTCGCAGCGTGACCGATACTACCTTCTCTCGGATCTCCGGTTCACTTCCGGCTCTGACAGTCTCTCCCGTCGCCGTCTGTTGCAGGTTCTCCTTTGGAACGACCAGCCGACTCCAGCGGTCCCGGGCCTCGGCGACTGCGTAGAGCGACCCGGCCACGAGCACGAAGTCGTCCGCGTCGGCGGCCGCTATTGCACGTTCGGTGGCCTCGGGGACGGACTCGACCTGCTGTACCCGGGCTGCCTGCCCCTCGAACGCCGCAGCGAGCGACTTGGTGCTCGCCGCTCGGTCGAGCCCCGGTCGCGTGGCGAACGCCGTCTCGATGGCCGGAAGAGTCTCGATCATCTGCTCGTACTCCTTGTCCCGCATCGCGGCGAAGACTACGTGGAGGTCGTCGTACTCGTACCGCTCGATAAGTGTTGTCAGCGTCTCCATCGCACCGGGGTTGTGGGATCCGTCAAGGACTACCATCGGGTCGGTCGACCGAATTTCGAACCGGCCCGGCAAGGTCGCGGCCCGCAGCCCTTCCGATACGGTCTCCGTGTCAACGTCGGTGAGTTGTCGGGCCAGCGTCGCGGCGATGCCGGCGTTTTCGGCCTGATGCTGTCCGAGTAATTTGAGATTCGATTCGAGCGCCCAGTCCGGCCCCGTGAGTGAGATGCGGTTCTCGACGGCCGAGCGCATGCCGTTCTCCACGGCAGTTATGTCGGCTGACTCGCCGCCGACGGTGACGGTGTCGGTACTCTCTTCGATCGCATCGAGGGCAGCGCCGGCTGCCCCCGTCACGAGCGGGGCGTCTCGGGGTGCGACCTGTGCTTTGTCGCGAGCGATTTCTTCGATTGTGTCGCCGAGCAGGTCGGTGTGTTCTAAACTGATGCTCGTGACCGCGCTTGCAACGGGGGCAACTGCACTTGTAGCGTCGTACCGGCCACCGATACCGACTTCTAGAACTGCCACATCGACATCCTCGACATCAAAATGAGAGAGCGCAAGCGCGGTGAGTACCTCAAAATGCGTCGGCTTGTCGTCTTCAGCGGCTAGCTGGTCGATACAGGGCTCGATCTGCTCGACGAACTCCGTGACCCGCTCTTTCGGTATCCGTCCGCCGTTGACCGTGATTTGCTCCCGGAAGCCGTTCAACCCCGGCGAGGTGAACAGACCAACGTCCAGTCCTGCGGCTCTGAGCACACTCTCGGTCATGCGGGCAGTGCTGCCCTTTCCGTTCGACCCGGCGATCTGTACGCTGTCGAAGCTGTCGTCCGGGTCCCCGAGGTGCGCGAGCATTCGCGCCGTCGTATCGGTCCCCAACTTGGGCCGACGACGCTGTAGCGACTGCAGGTAGTCCGCCGACTCGTGGTACTTCATACCATAATTGGTCGCCGGCGGCCTGATTAATTTATCGCCCGGCGTTCTGCGTCGATAGCACGTACCGAAGTGAAGCGGCCTCACCAAGCCGAAATCCGCGGGAAACGCCTCAGTGGCAGCGCGGAGACAGTGGTCGAATGATCCCGTTGCTCCCGACGTCGCTGCCGCTGCTGTCCAGTCCAATGTCGGGCCACGGAACCAATCTCGTAAGACGAGATACATGATGTGGCTTACGCGGTCTGCAACGGCGTCTCGAACACATCCTATCCCAATAGTATCAGCTTCACTAACATTATTACGACGGTGTAGGGAAGGGCTAGTCGAGATGTCTTCACAGGATGAGCAATCCGCGAGCGAAGAGACACAGGAGCCGATCCCGACGGACTACGACATCGCCCAGTCGACCGACATGGAGCCGATCTGGGAACTGGTCGAGCCGTGGGGACTCGGCCTCGACGACCTCCAGTACTTCGGCGAATACACCGCGAAAGTCAAACACCACGCCATCGAACGCCTCCGTGAACAGGCCAAAGACAAGGAGCAGAACCTCGTTCTGGTAACCGGGATGACGCCGACGCCGAAAGGCGAGGGCAAGACGGTAACGACTGTCGGTCTCGGGCAGACGCTCAACCACGTCGGCGAGGAAGCGATGATCGCCATCCGAGAACCCTCTCTCGGCCCAGTATTCGGGGTCAAAGGCGGTGCGGCAGGCGGCGGCCGGTCACAGGTCCTTCCGATGGAGGATATCAACCTCCACTTTACCGGCGACCTCCACGCTCTCACCTCCGCGCACAACCTCATCGCGGCGATGCTCGATGCGAAAATCTCGCAGGGTGACGAGCTGGATATCGACATCAACAACGTCTCGTGGCCACGGGCTATCGACATGAACGACCGTGCGCTCCGAGAAACCGTCGTCGGTCTCGGCGGCAAAACCGGTGGGACGCCGCGGGAGAACAGCTTCCTCCTTACCGCCGCCTCAGAACTGATGGCCGTGCTGTGTCTGGCGAGCGACTTGGGAGACCTCAAGGAGCGAGTCAGTCGCATCATCGTCGCCTACGACGAGGACGGCGACCCGGTCACGGTCGACGATATCGAGGCAACTGGCCCGGCCACGATGTTGCTCCGTGACGCCATCAAGCCGAACGTCGTCCAGACCATCGAGGGGACGCCGGCGCTGGTCCACGGCGGGCCGTTCGCGAACATCGCCCACGGGACGAACTCACTCGTCGCTGACAAGACCGCCTTCGGCATGGGCGACTACCTCGTCACCGAGGCCGGCTTCGGCTCTGATCTCGGGGCCGAGAAGTTCATGGACGTGGTCTGTCGCAAAGGCGAGATGACGCCGAACGCCGTCGTGCTGGTAGCGTCGGTCCGTGCACTCAAATACCACGGACTGGACCAGTGGCCGGTCGACTACGATGAAATCGACGCGGCAGGGGTCGAAGCTGTCGAAGCAGGCTTCTCGAACCTCGACAAGCACGCGACGAACCTCCAGAAGTTCGGTGTCCCGGTCGTCGTCTCCGTCAACCGCTTCCCGGACGACTCCGATGAGGAAATTCAGGCAGTGCTGGACCACTGCCGAGAGGATCTCGGCGTTCGTGCCGCGGAGTCGAACGTGTTCTCGGACGGCAGCGAGGGCGGCGTCGATCTCGCGGAGAACGTCATCGAGGCGACCGAGGAGAGCGACGAGGCGGACTTCAGGATGCTGTACGATGACGACGACAGTATCAAAGAGAAGATCCGCACCGTCGCGACCGAGATTTACGGCGCTGACGACGTGAAATACACCGGTGGCGCGCTCGACGACATCGAGCAGATGAACGAACTCGACTTCGACGACTACCCCGTCGTCATGTCCAAGACGTTCCACTCGCTGAGCGACGACGCGAGCCAGAAGGGTGCGCCGGAGGGCTGGGAACTCGAAATCAGTGAGGTATACCCGTCCGCCGGCGCGGGCTTCCTCGTCGCTCTCACGGCCGACGCGCTAACTATGCCCGGTCTGCCGGCCCGACCGGCCGCCGCCGACATGGACATCGACGAAGACGGCAACATTTCGGGACTGTTCTGACGAACCGGCCTCGTGCCCCGTCTCTCGCGTGTGGTCATCTCACGTTTCAGTCGACACCGCTCAGTGGTTAACGAGCGGACGACGCTCACTGCTCAGCGTTTACCACCGCCTCCTCGAGCGCCGCTTCGCCGGCCGCTTCTGCCTCGTCTACCCGCTGTTTCATCGCTGCCGCGAACGAGTCGTGGTTTATCATGTCGAGATTGGCACGAACAGTTGCGGCAGACGCCTGTAGTGCTGCTGCCGCGATCAGCGCGCCGACGACCGCATCCGGGACAGCGACCGGCGTCCCCTTCGCAGTCACTGTACAGGCGTGTTTGACGACGCCGAGGCAGACCTCAGCCGTCTCCAGTGGGACCTCCGTCGAGCGTTTCGAGGCCGCCTGAATCCGGTCGTCGTCCCCGTGTTCGAATGCAGCCCCGACGGCGTCGACTGCGGCCGCGTCCTCGTCAGCGAGGGTAAGCAGCTGTTCCCGACAGTCGGCCAGAGCGTCACCGACTTCCCGTAGCTCATCAGCCGCTGGCTCGGACCCGTTCGGGCCGACTGTGTGGATGCAGACCATCTCACAGAGCGCCGCGCCCATCGCGCCGCCGATGGCTGCGACCGCACCCCCACTCGGCGTCACCTGTCCTGACGCGACAGCAGCAAGGAACTCGTCGATTGACTGGTCCGCGAACGTCATCTGCTGGACACAGCAGTTGCCGGCAGCAGTGGTTGAGTAGCCATACTTCGATTGTCTCGACGTGCTCGCCTAATTGTTTCCCCGGCAGTATTCGGCTCCGATATCTGGCCGCCCATCATAGACCCGTTCGTGGGCTGTGCCCGGAGCTCAGACGGCGTTTCTGGACGCCCTCGTTACGCCCGGTCGGGTCCCGACGGAGCAGTTCAACGCCTGCGAGACTGAGCTCCCGGGGCCTACGGACCTGCCTGATTAGATGTAAGTGAATCACGTAGTATAACATATCTACTGTGATGAGTTTCGCGCTGTCCACTGGCGAAGAACGGTCATGTGACAACAAGCCACTGCGACGACTGGATCACTCGGTTCGTAACCCCTGTCTGCGGGATGCAATCGCGGGCACTCAGTGACCGTTTGGCCCGGCGGCGTGCCGTCGAATCGACTCCCTGAACTGCGTGCGGTCCGCTTCGTCGATGGTTCCGACGTGCTCGCGGGTTGTCGTTTCAGTCTCCGTCTCGATGCCCCGCATTACTTCACACATATGCGTTGCGGTCACCTCGACGACGACTCCGTGTGCATCAAGTTCATCGGCCAGACCGACTGCGATATTCCGGGTGAGTGTCTCCTGTGTCGTCAACTGGCGTGACTGCCACCGAACGTACCGGATGAGCTTTGACAGTCCCACCATCTCTTCTCCGGGCCGATACGCCACATGGGCAACGCCTTCAAAGGGGAGCATATGATGTTCGCACATACTCTGAAGCGGGATTCCGGTCTTGACGATGAGACCATCCGTCTCCGCGTCGAAGGTACGCATGGCCGGTTTCGATTCGGACCGAGCGCCTTCCGTCAGCGTCTCGAACATGTCCGGGACACGTCGGCTCCACGTCTCGGATAGTCCTGCCGAATTGGGATCACGGCCAGCGGCTTCAAGCAGGAGGCGAGCGCCACGTCGCGCCTTCTCTTCGTCGAAGCCGTCTGTCGGTTGGGTCGCAGTATCGTGCTGGTGTGCAGGCTCCTGTTCCCGAGAATCCATTACAGCCTAACAGGAGGACTCGACGTACAAAGCCTCTGTCCCCACCGCGTCGGTAATCAGATACCAGTGGTGATATCCTGATTTCCACCACATTCTGTCAATAGGTACTCATTTTGTGCAGTGCAGCCGCTGATTACAATGCAGGGGCAGGTCAGGGCTGGTGTGTGCACCCAACGGGACTGCTCGGTCACCAGTGTGCTGATATCACTCACAATACGGGGGCTGTAGGGTACTTCAGCACCGATTCCGAGGAGATGGCCCAGCTGAAGGGTCGCGGCGAAGCCGTTCAAGATGCTCGCGGTCGATAGGGATGGCGAGAATAACAATCGTACCAACATTAGCCCGCAGGACCTGTCAGATGTAAGTCACTATTGCAAAGAAGGAGCCGCATAACAGTACTGACGGCGCTTCACGAGCCAGCACTCCGGTTCCGTGGCACGACCGTCGTTCGAAGGTTGTTCGCGCTTCCGTTTCAATCGGACTGCAGCGCCTGAACGGTCTGTTGGGTCGCTGCCGATGCCGAACGGGCGAGCGCTGTCGCGTGCCAGTAGTCCGCAACGCTTCTATCGAGCGTGGATGCCGCGATCTCGCCCCGGTGATGCGTCAACTGACGGTCAGCGGCCATGACCTTGTGGCCGGCGTCGACGAGAGCCGTCCGAACCAGTTCCGACTGCGAACTCGATTCGAGGGCCGCGGTGAGTGCATCGTACGCAGTCTGCCTAATGTCGCGAACGGCTGTCCCATCTGATGGCCGAGCGAGTTCGTCCGCCTCTCGGCGTGCCTGCATACGGTCGAGCGCTCGGAACCGGGCGAGTCGGCTATTCGCGTCGACAACAGCGCGCGCCGGTCCGATGGCATCCGCGAGACGGCTAACACCGCTCTCGGCCTCCCAGCGGAGATCGTCCACAACCATCTGCCCCGGCGAACGGTCGGCAGCGGCCGTCTCCGGTGGCAGGTCCGCCTGTCTGTCGCGGATGTCCGAAAGCAGTGCTTCCGCCGCGGTGGTCAGTTTTGACCTGACTGTCCCGGCATCGGCTGGGAGTGAGGAAGCGAACTGCGCCCGTATATGGCGAGCGTCGCTGAGATACGCCTGTGCCGACTCGGCCGTCTCACCCCATTCGGCGACAGACAGCAGCGCTGACTCCTCCCTTGGCGTGACATCCGTGTCGGTGGCCCGCGCAAGTCCCGCTTCAATGCGGGCGTGGACCAGCGCCGCGCGCACCGGGTCAGCCCCGACGTATTCGTGCTCCTGCCGGGTTTCGCGGGCTGCAGACACAGTCTGGTCGTATTCATCCCGGAGCGGAGCAGCGGTACGGCCACTCTTGGCAACACCCCACCCCGCAGCAGCGTAGCGGGCGTTTTCGCGAGCCCAACGCAACGACCGGAGTGCCATCAGCTCGGTTCGGGCCGTCCGCGCATCGTCGAGGCCGTCTGAGGCGTCACTGGCGGCCCCTGTCAGGTGCTGGCGGATGTGGCCGTTCGGAATCTCCGCTGGACCGAGCGGCGTAGGAAGCGTCGCCAGAAGCGAGCGAACCCGCTCCCGCGCGGCGTCGAAATGGCCCGTTGCGATGTCGACCGGGACCGAGGGGGGTACCGGGGATTCTCGCTCTTCGTCGCGCGGGATATCGGGCAGATTGTAGGCATCGATAGTTGCCTCGTCTCCCCCACCCATACTGTCGATACTACTACAGCCAGCGATAGCGCTGGCCCCAGCTAGGGCGAGCACACCACGGCGAGTCATCCGAGCGGATTCCCCGGTCTCAGACAGCTCGTCGGTCATGCCTGCTCACCACTGGTCCCGGTGTGGCGGTCAGTACTCGGTGCTGAGTCGCCCCCGCTTCCCCCCTCGACACCGACTCGCTGTCTCTCGCAGCTGTTGCCTCCAATAGAAGAGGAGTAACTGGAGATGTCGTCGGCCTTTACTGTGTCGGGAATCCGGATGAACCAAACCGCATACACCTTATTGCCCGCTGCGCAGGGTTCGTCGTAGGGTCGGCTCACCCGACCGTAGTCGGTCGAGATGTTGTCCGTCGTCCAGCTGATCTGGCAGAGCGTTAGTCGGAAACACTCCTCGATCATCACGTTCTGGAGGTAGACGGTTTCCGTGTCGAAGTCAGTCTCGTCGAGAAAGGTTCTGATTGGCGACCAGTCCACGTCTTCGGCGACAGTGACCCGGTCAGCCTTGGCTGCTGTATCGATAATATCTGACTCCAGTCGACGGGAGTGTGTGCTTTCAGTCGGCCGACTGTCACCATCAGCAAGCCAGACAGGCTGACGATCGGCCTCCACGCGTGTAACAACTGCCTCCGGGTCAGATACCGATCCAACTCCGGAGGTACCCGAACCACTGTTTTCGGAAGCAGTGCGTGTTGAGTCGTTGCTGCCCTCGAACATTCCGCTACAGCCGGCTAGCATTGTCGCCAGCCCGCCTGCGCTGTGGAGGAGGGTACGTCGGGTTGAGGGGACCATCGTGTAATTTCCCGCTTGTAATGTCAGGTATAAAATTCTCGTGGTTGCCCAGAGCGCACCAGATTACTCGAAGTAGCTTCAGAAACGACTGCTTCCTACGGCCAATATTCATACACGCACGAATAGAGATGTTATGACACCATATCTGGCTTTGCTAGTCTATATTCTGCATATCTGGCTGAGGATATGCTTTCGAGAGAGTCATGGCCCAATCAATAGATGTATCTGCGGAATGGTGGCGAGAGACGGAGAGATTGCAACAAAACGGCTAAACCGGACCGACGCGTTCTGGTGACAATGGGGTCAGCGCAGTCGAAAGTCGCACAGTTGCTCGAAACGTATGGACTGACGTCGATGGGTACGGAACTGGAGCACGCGTGGCTCGGGAAGAACGGGGAACGACAGAGCCTCCGTGACCTCGCTGATCGGTTCAACCAAGCTCTGCTTGTGGCTGCAATCCGCAATTCGAGCATGGATGTAATCGACGGCGAACCGGCGAATTTCTATCGACTCCTGACCCATGACGATGTCAGTGCCGGCAAACGGATCGAAGCGCGGAACCGGCTCGAACGGGCTGGCATCGACGTCGATACGCTGGAAAACCAGTTTGTCACGTATCAGGCGATTCGCTACTACCTGACAGAGGTTCGTGGGGTGAGCTACGAACCAGAATCCGAAACTGAACAGATCAAGCAGGAACGCGGAACTATCGACCGACTTCGCAGTCGCGTCGAGACAATTGTCCGGGATACAGTCGACCGGCTGAACACCGCAGACAAACTCACTATCGGCGAGTATCGAGTGTTCGTGCACATCGATATTCGCTGTCAGGACTGCGGGACGCGCTACAGCATCAGTGACCTCCTCGACCGTGGTGGCTGTGACTGTGAGTGAACGCTCAGTCGCTCCGGTCTCTGGGGAGAGCCACAACGAGGTCAGATATCAGTAATTCGGTTGTAGCTCTCCGGGAGCGCCTGCGCATCCTCGGGGAGCAACGCAACGACGAGATGTGAGGGGTACTCCGCGAAGTATTCGACGAGTGAGGCGATGCGTTCCGAGTCGATAGCTTCGAGCGAGTCAAGCAGCATGAACGGTACCTCTTCGTGTACGTCGTGGACGAGGTAGCCGGCGAGTGCGAACACGAGCCCGGTCACTTCGCGCTCACTCTCGCTCAGATGGCCGACTGTATCCTCGTAGACCGTTCCACCGTCGGTACTCCTGACCACGTGGAGGGTGAACGTCGACCCTGTGACGCTGTCGTCGCTGTTATGGACCGGGTCTTTGGGTGTGTCAGTCCGTTCGATCCAGATCCGTTCAATGTTGCCATAGCCCAAAATGTCGAGGAGGTCGTCCATCCTCTCGTTGAACTGGTCGGTCGCCTCGGCTTCGAGACGGTCGATACGCGACCGGAGGTCGATCAGTTCGTCAACCACGTCTTCCCGCTGGGTGGCCAGTTCGTCGTTCCGACGGATCGCCGACTCGATGTCGGCGATCTCTTCGCTTACCTCGTCTCGTTCAGATTCGAGCCGGTCCAGTTCCAGTTCCAGTTCGTTCGCTTTTGTATGGAGGTCAAGCACCTCGTCGAACTCTTCGGTCCGGAGCGCCGTGACTCGTTCCTCAAGCTCCTCGACGTGGGTGGAGAGATTGTCTCGTCGCTCGCGCAGGTCGCTGACAGTCGACTGGCGGCGCTCGATCTCAGCGTCGACATCCTCAATCGTTGCTGTGAGTTCCTGCGCTCGCGTGCGTGTCTCCTCAATATCGTCACGTTGGTCCGTCAGTTCGTCGAGTTTGTCTTCGATATCGTTGATCTCCGTGACCGTCTCCTGAAGATGGTCACGCATGCTCTGGAGCGTCGATTCGATACGCGCCGGCTTCACTCGCGAGCCACAGGTCCAGCAGGTCGTCTTTGACCCCTTATAGAGCTGCTCCGTGATGTCACCAACGCTCTCGGGTTTTGCATCGATAGCATCGGTTATCTCCCGGTGCTCGCCGGATAGCAGCTCTTCGTTGAACCCGATGACGTTCTGCAGTCGGGTGGTGTACTCTGAGAGCTCCCGCTTGCGCTCTCGGAGCCGTTCGATGTCCGATTCGAGCGCTTCGAGTCGTTCGTCCGGCGATTCCGGGAGACCAGATCGTTCGACTGCGAGGCGACCCCGTTCGTCGCGCAACGCCGAAATACTCTCTTGCTCTGACTGAATATCATCGCGAACGCGTTTCAGTTCGGACCGAGTCGCTTGGAGTTCATCGAGGGCGGTTTCGAGTTCGTCCCTGTTTTTTTGGGTCGTCCGGAAATCTACATCCCGCTCGTCGATCCGTTCCTCCACGCGCTGGAGTTCGTCTCTGGTCTCAGCGATCTCGTCGCGCAGAGCTGCCTGTTGCTGTTCGAGATCAGGGAGGTCGCGCTTGAGTGACGCGATACGGTCGAGTTCCTCGTCGATCTCTTCCTTGCGCTGTTCGGCTGTCCGTATCTGTCGGTGGATAGACGCCACATCGACGGGCCGCATAATGATCTCTCGAAGGTCCTCACCCCGCTCGACGGCTCGTCTGGCTTCGTTGTCTTCGAGCAGGAACGCAAACAGGTCCGCAACAGTCGAGTCGGAAAGCAGGCCGAGACCCGACCCAGCAACCCCGTCGGCGGTTCTGGTCAGTGTTCGGGTGTACGTCTCCGCCCCCAGTGAGAGTTCGACGTGCCCTTGGTCGGCGTCACCTTTGACGCTCGCCCACTCGCTCCCGTGAGCGGCCATCACCGCCTGAAGAAACGATGTCCGATTAGTCGCGTTTCGGCCTCGGAGCACTGTCACCCCTGCTGGGACCTCAACTGTCGTCTCGTCGATCCCCCCGATCTTCTCGACGGTGACAGTCGCCACCTCCCCGGATACCGAGAATGAATCCATATTCCGGTGTGGGCGAGTGACGGGCATAAGTACTATGACGCGCACGGCACCGCCCATTCGGATTTTCATCCCAATAGGTGCCGGCGGATAACAAGCATATGTCTGTTATTCCATCGAATCTGTGGACCTAGTTCCATGCAGAAACAATCGCCCAAATCCAGATAGCAAACAATTCCAATAAATAACACACTCAAACGTGTACCTTTATATCACACAATGGGCGTAGCTGTCGGTGTCGTTGACCATGACAGATCAAAACCGGGCCGAGAGTGCGCTTCGCTCTCACGTAACCTCCGTCAAGGAGGACCTGATGACGGGCGTATCGTTCATGATCCCCTTCGTGACCATCGGCGGCATCTTCCTCGCCGTCGCGTACCTGGTCGGGGATACACAGACAGTGTTCGACAACACCGGCTCAGCAGGCTGGTTCCTCGCACAGGTTGGCACCGCCGGGCTGACGATTATGGTGCCCATCCTCGGTGGCTACATCGCGTACGCCATCGCTGACCGACCGGGACTCGCGCCGGGGTTCCTGCTGGCGTACATCCTCCAGCAGGGCAACGTCGTCGCTGAGGCGGCGACAGTTATCGGCATTTCTGGCGGTGAGGCTGGGGCCGGCTACCTCGGAGCCATCGTCGCTGGCCTACTGGCCGGGTACGTCGCGCGTTTCTTCAAGAACCTCGACGTCCCTGAGTTCATCCAGCCGATGATGCCAGTGTTGCTCATCCCTGTCGCGACAATGGCCGTCCTGACGCCCATCATGCTGTTCGTGCTGGGTGTTCCCGTCGCACTCGCCAACGAGGCCTTGACCTCCTTCCTGCAGTCGATGCAGGGCGGTCAGGCTATCGTCGTCGGCCTCATCCTCGGTGGGATGATGGCCTTTGACATGGGCGGTCCGGTCAATAAGGTCGCCTACGTGTTCGCGACCGGACTCATCACCGAGGGGATATACGCGCCGATGGCCGCGGTGATGATCGGCGGCATGATCCCGCCGATCGGCCTCGCACTTTCGAATTTCATCGCCCCGCACAAGTACGCGGCCGAGATGTACGAGAACGGAAAAAGCGGTATCTTGCTCGGCCTGTCGTTCATCACTGAGGGTGCGATTCCGTACGGGGCCGCGGACCCGCTCCGTGTCATCCCGGCTATCGTCGCCGGCAGCGCCGTCGGCGGTGCGACCTCGATGGCTCTTGGTGTCACGATGCCCGCCCCTCACGGCGGTATCTTCGTTGTCCTGCTGTCGAACCGGCCACTCGCGTTCCTCGGCAGTATCCTGCTGGGATCGCTCGTGACGGCCGTCATCGCGACGGTTATCAAACCGGACTTCGAGGACCGTGTCGACACCGGGGCAGAGACGAGCAGCGCGCAACCGACGAACGACTAACTAAACTGACGACAATGACAGACGCAATCTCAGCGGACGACATCGACGAGCTGATTCCGGCGAACCACATCTCGCTGTCCGAGCCGCCCGCACAAAAGGAAGCGTGCATCGAATATCTGCTTGACCTGCTGGTCGAAGGCGACAGGGTCGAGAACCGAGAGCAAGCACTCGAAGCGCTTCTAGAGCGTGAATCGGAGACCACAACGGGAGTCGGTATGGGTATCGGTATCCCACACGCGAAAACTGACGCTGTGAGCCGCCCGTCGCTTGCCTTCGCTCGCTCCGAGAAAGGCGTGGACTTCGGCTCCATGGACGGTGAGCCAGCAACGCTCATCTTCATGATTCTCGTCCCGGAATCCGGCGGCGAGGAGCACCTCAGCATCCTCAGCTCCCTCTCTCGTGCCCTGATGCACGACGACGTCCGGGACCGACTCCACGAGGCGGCGGACGAAGCGACCGTACAGGATGCACTCCGGGAGGCTATCGCATGACGGTCGAGCGCACTGTAACGATTGTCCCGGAAGCGGGTCTGCACGCCCGGCCGGCGTCGGCGTTCGTTCAGGCCGTCAACGACCACGAGGCCGATGTTTCGGCCGGTCGTCCGGATGGAGACCTCGTTCAGGCGGCGAGTATGATTGCTGTCACCAGCCTCGGCGTCGGACAGGGCGACGACATCAAACTGGTCGCCGACGGTTCCGATGCAGAGGCCGTGCTCGATGAGCTGGAACGGATACTGACGACACCGGAGGACGAATTGGACACCGACGATGGCTGAACACACGCTTCATGGAACCGGCGCGACGCCGCGCGCAGGTGTCGGCTCGGTCGTCTGGTACGGCCGAGACATCACGCTCCCAGAGCCGGACGACGTGGACATCGATCCTGAGACGGAGGTCGAGCGGTTTGCCGACGCCGTCGATACCGCCCGTGCCGAACTGGAGTCTGAACGCGAGGCGACCGCCGAACGCGTCGGGGAAGACGAGGCTGCCGTATTCGATGCCCATATCCAGTTCCTCGAAGACCCGACCATCGAGGACGCCGTCGAGACGATGATCGGCGATGGGCTCCCCGCACCGAACGCCGTCGACGCCGCGTTCGGCGAACACATCGAGCAGTTCGAGGGGATGGACGGCCGAATGTCCGAACGCGCGGACGACCTTCGTGACGTGCGTGACCGCCTCCTCCGTCTATTGACCGACGGTGAGCGGGTCGACCTTGGTGACCTGCCCGAGGGAACCGTCGTTCTCGCCGAGCGGTTGACTCCGAGCGACACGGCGCAACTCGACCCCGAACGCGTCGCCGGCTTCGCCACGGTCACTGGTGGCCGGACATCTCACGCGGCGATTTTCGCCCGTTCGCTGGCGCTACCAGCCGTCGTCGGTGTCGGCGAAGATCTAGAAACCGTCGAGGGCGGCGATGAAGTCGTGGTCGACGGCGACAACGGAACGGTGCTGGTCGGTCCTGCCGATGCCGAGTGGGCGGCTGCAGCGTCCGATTCGGGGGCAGCCATCGTCGACGAGTCCGTCGAGACCACTGACGGACGGCACGTCGAGGTCGCAGCGAACGTTGGTCGGCCGGCGGAACTGGACCCCGCTGCGGAGCGGGGGGCCGACGGCGTCGGCCTCTACCGGACCGAGTTCCTCTTTCTCAACCGGGAGACGCCGCCGTCGGAAGACGAACAGTACGAGGCCGTTCGCGAAGCCCTCGATACGTTCCCGGACGGCCGCGTCGTCGTCCGGACGCTGGATATCGGGGGCGACAAGCGCATCCCCTATCTCGACCTGCCCGAGGAGGAAAACCCCTTCCTCGGGGAGCGAGGAATCCGGCGCTCGCTCGACCCCGATTCGGACCTGTTCGCCACACAGCTCCGTGCGCTCCTGCGCGCTGGTGCGGACGGGGCTGGCGACCTCGCTATCATGTTCCCGCTGGTCGCCACGGTCGAGGAACTCGACGCCGCGCTCGACGCGCTAGACGCAGCGGCGGCCGCTCTCGAAAGTCGTGAAGCCGAGGCCGCAGATCCCGAAGTCGGTGTCATGATAGAGACGCCAAGCGCCGTCTTCATGGCCGACGAACTCGCCGCACGCATCGATTTCCTCTCTATCGGGACGAACGACCTCACCCAGTACGTCATGGCCGCTGACCGCGAGAACGAACGCGTCGGCGACCTGCACGACCCGACGCATCCGGGCGTCCTCCGTGCGATCCACCGGACGGTCACGGCGGCCCACGCGGAAGACACTTGGGTCGGGATGTGCGGTGAGATGGCCGGCGACCCCGAGCTGACGAACCTGCTCGTTGGGCTCGGCTTGGACGAACTCAGCATGAGTGCCGTGACGATCCCCGAAGTCAAGACAGCCATCAGCGAAACCGAGTACAGCTCTGCGAGCGAGCGCGCGGACCGCGCCCGACTCGCCGCAACACGTAGCGAAGTCCACACCACCATAGACACATGAAACTCGTCGCAGTCACGTCCTGCCCGACTGGGATCGCACACAGTCAGATGGCAGCCGAGAACCTCGAACAGACAGCCGAAGAACTAGGACACGACATCAAAGTGGAAGTCCAAGGCGCGATGGGGGCGGAGAACGAACTCTCCGCGGCGGACATCGAAGCCGCTGACGCCGCCATCATCGCCTCGGATACGTCAGTTAGTCAGGACCGGTTCAGCGGTGTCCCGCTGCTCAAAGGAACCGTCAAAGACGCCGTTAACGACGCCGAAGGGATGATCGCCGACGCTATTGAGGCGGCCGACGGCGACGCGCCGGACACTGAGGGTGAATCCGGTGGGAACGACACTACGGATTCCGGGTCCGACCAGCAGCGCCGCCGCGGCGGTGACCGTTCGAAGAGCCTCCTTGCCCGGCTGAAGCGCCTGTTCAGCTGAGCTCCGATCAGTTTCTCCACGGGTTTCTCGTCTAGCCGCTTTCACCGTCTACGGCACTGAACAGGCGGTGACCGGTCCGGGCCGATGCCGAATTGAACGCGACCGGAGTCGCCGAAGTGGCTGTCTCAGGTCGGTAGCGATTTCGGCTAGCTAGTGATTGTTACCTGTCATCGTTTGGGTGGCCGGACAGTCCCTTTCCTCTGGTCGCCGGGACGAGAAGGTACCCGAAGGCCGTCGTTCCCGGTTCGGGGTCCGCCTGCAGTTCCACTGTCTGCCGCTCTTTGGCGATGCCGAACTCGGGGAAGTACTCGGTCGTCGTCGTTCGAACGTCACTGACGCCGAGCGGATGGACGTGGAGTAGGGCCGAGTCGTCGTCACTGGCTGCTCGGGACGATGCCCGTACCGTCCCGGATTCATCGACCGTGACGTCGATACCCGGATGGAAATGGAGTCGGGAGACGCTCGGATCGGTCTCCGTGTCGGGTCCTCGGAGTTCGTCCCGGACCAGCCACCAGTCGTCGCTTGCGAGAATCGTCCTGTCGTGCCGGTACGACGCTGGTGCGACGGCGGCTGTCTCGTACCCGCCTCTGAACAGGGCCGGGTCCGCTCCCTGATAATCGACTGTCGGTTCCGTCCGCGCCCCCATCAGGTACTTGCCACCGATTTCGATAGGCTCCGTCTCGCCGACTTGAACGGTGTTGTGTCCGGCGACGCTTCTGGCGTACTGCCGCCGCTCGTTGTTAGCATAATCGTATACTCCGGTGTCGGTGAGTACACGTTGCCCGTCGACCCAGACCAGAACGCTCAGCATGTCGTTGTGGGAGTGCCCGGGCAGATGGGATGGCCCGACCGGGCCACCGTCTACCAGTAGCCGTCCGTGGTCGGTGTCGAGCCAGTAGTACCCTGTCTCGCCGCCCATCGGACTGTGTGACGGGACCGGCCGGTCTTCGGCCGTAAACCCGAGGGCCCCAGCGTATCTTAGGCAGTCCGCAAGGGGGAGTGACTGGCCGAACACGGCGTCGTTGTAGAGCGGAAGCCGCCCGTCCGGTGGAGAGATGTATCTTAGGTACGCCACGGCCTGTTTCGTCATCGCCGTTAGCCAAGTTGGGGCCGTCCGCTCACTGGCCGCCAGTAGCGAGCACGCTGTCACGTACCGCGTCGTTACAATCGAGTGATACATCGGCGACCGCTCGTAGTGTCCGCCATCGGGGAGGAACTGCTTGGCCCCGGTGCGAGCGAGTATCGAGCGCCCTGTGGAAAACCAAGGCTCGTCGGTGCCCGGGAAGAGCAACCCGGCCATGAGCAGTGCGAGCCCGTTCTCGACGAGGTGGTTCCCGCCGACGTCACCCTCCACGTGGTTCGCGAGGAAGAGCGAATTCCGATATATTTCTCCGGCGAGCGCTTCGGTGAGTCCCTCCGGGACGCCTTCTTGCGAGCCGCCGGTTCGCCACGCCAGATACCGCGCGAGCGTCTGAATCCGGAGCGACACTGCCCACGGCGTCCACGCGGTTCGAAGGTAGCCGGGTCGGCCGATGTCGACGCTGTCGGTCCAGTCCCGTACCCACTGGTCGAATACCTCGACGACCGCGTCGGGTGCCGCCTGTGGGTCCTCGAACCCCAGTACCGCCCACCGGAGCGGTTCAAACGCGTACAGTTTCAGTGACCAGAGCAGCGGATAGCCGTCAGCCCGATGGTCGTACCAGTCCGGGCGGGCCGGCGAATCGAGCTGGACCGTCCTATTGAGAAACGTCAGTTCGCCGTCGGCCGCAAGACGGCTCCGCCGCTGGAACGACCGGACAGTCGACTCGGAGAGTGCCGCCCGGAGCACGTCGAGGTCCGCTTCGACCGGACCGGTTGCAACCGAGAGGTGCTCGGGGACCGCTTCGTCGTACCGCCCGTCGAAGTCGACCGGGAGTCGAGCGAACACAGCGTTACGCGCGGTTCGTTCGGCCATCCCGAGAACTTGGGCCGGCTCCAACTGTGTAAGCGTGTGCCCGTACAGCCTAGCTGCTGCCGGGAGCGCCCGAATCGGCTCAGTCATCGTTGGGGCTCGGGGTTGTGTGTGGCACCTGTTGTTCGCTCGCTGTCACTTCCCTGAGTTCTTCACCGAGTCGGGCCGCGATAGCCTGTCGGTCGTATTCGTCGACTACGAGCTGGTGTCCGTCCTGACCCATTGTCGTCCGCTGATCGGGGTTTTCGAGGAGGGTATCGATTGCCGCCGCGATACGTTCCGGGTCGGGTTCTGTGTGTCTGCCCGCCGTGGTATCTGTGACAAACCGTTTGATTTCCCCTCTTCCGGTGACCACGACCGGCAGCGAGCACGCCAGATACTCGTAGAGTTTCGTGGGCATCGCGTAATCGAGCTCGGCGCTGTCTTTTATCGGGGCCAGTCCGACAGTCGCGTCGTTGAGAATCTCCGGGACTCGCTCACGGTCGACCAGTCCGACGAACTTCACACTGTCTTCGAGGCCAAGGCGGTCTGTAACCGTTTCGAGTCGGGACACTTCGTCCCCATCGCCGACCAGTCGGAGTTCGGCGTTGTCGCTCGAAACGTGTTGCATCGCCCGGATACATGGTTCGAGTGCCTGCGCACTCCCGATGTTCCCCGTGTACACGATTCGGTCACCCTCGTCGTCAGCCCCAGCTTTCGGTGTGAACCGGTCGGTGTCGACGCCGTTCGGGATGACACGAACCCGATTCCTGAGTTCGCTGCCGTACGTGTCGGCGACGGCATCGCCGAGTGTCTCGGTCGTCACGGTAATGCGATCCGCAGTGTGTAACGCGACCGATTGGAACGCACGTCCGGCTTTCACCAGCAGGCTGTCACCTGAGATGTACCCCAACGCGATTGAGTTCTCGATCCACAGGTCGCGCACGTCGATCACCCACGGTTTCCCGATGGCGACAGCCACAAGTCCGGGCAGGCCGGTGGTAATCGGCGGCGTCGATGTCATGACAACGTCGTACCGACGGAAATTCACCACCAGCCAGAACGCCGCATGGATTGCGAAGAGGAGATAGTACGGGAGTCGCCGGAGCAGAGAAGGGTTTTCTTTCTTTGGCTGCCATGTCCAGAGACGGTGGACGACCACCCCGCCGTCGTGTTCCGTCCGCCTGCGCTTCCACGTCCTCTCGAAGTTTCCTGGCGGGTAACACGGCGACGGTGCGAGGACTGTTACGTCGATATCGTCGTCGAGGTTGACGGCTGTGTCGTGGATTCTTGACGCATTGCCGCCTTTTTCAGGTGGGTATCGCTGAGAGACAATGACGCAGTTAGTCGTCATCGGAGCGAAATATGTGCCGCAACTGTCCCACTTGCAAATAATTCTCGTACGACGGTGACACTGTGTCTGTTGGCCTGTCGCTATTCATTGGACCATTGCACCGTATCCATGAGAAGAATATTAGTATGCGTCTGATACTCCCGTGGCGGTCTACAGTCGAGCAGGTTATGCGATCTCTTGACCCCCATCTGTATTTGATGCCGATGTGTGGCCCCCGTGTGTGATTTTTCTGACCATCAAGATGGTTCGCAATCTAACCCGTCTCAGCTTGGTCTGGATACCCTGAGTTCCCTATTTGTGTCGGCTATTGAATGCTTACTATATCATATTTGATTGTCTTACGTAGCAAGCCTGCATCCAGAAGAGATTATCTGGTGACTATTATATTCATATAAGTAATCGACCACCATCTAATCCGCTGATACAGTGTAAGAACGGCTAATTAGCATATACCTACTGCAAATACATGTATGCTCGATAAGCACAGGCCGGCTGACAGCGATCACAACAAATCTAGCCGTTCAGATACTCTAACTTCAAACGAACGGGGTAAAGCACATCTTAACAGGCGGAGTTTCTTCCAGTTCGGACTGGCAGTGGTAACCGCGGCCGCCGGTGTCGGAAGTCTGGGTGCGAGTATTTCCGGGAAAGAGACCAACACCCATATGACGGATTTCAGCGAGTACGTGTAGCGGGTACTGGTATCTGGTTCGGACTGGCAGTCAGGACTAAGATAGATTAACTCCTCGTTGGGAAGTCGGGGTTCACGAGTGTCGTTGAAACTGAGGGGAAACGTTCGAGAGGAGCGGGAGACTGAATTGTATCTGGAACCGATATTCAAAGCCAATTACAGTTGATGTGCACGGTAAATGCGAACTGTTCTGGCCTAACCTATACCTGAGATCTGAGCTGGTGGAACGGTACGTCCTTGAAATCGGGATGACAGATATTGAGCAATCGGTTTTCCCGCCTGAGGAAGGGTACGACGGGACGAATCCGGGAACTCTGTTCGAGGTTCTCTGTAAGAAGCCTATACTAATGTTCCGAGCATCTCAGTTTGAGACGATAGACATGATTCCCTCCATCCGTCGACGGTACCACGTTATCCGATCTAACACACGGGACAGCACGACCTGTACATCGCTGTCATGACCGCTGGCTCTGGGGTGCTCAGCCGTCGGAAACTTATCGCTCTCGTCGGCAGTATCGTGACCGTTGTTTCGGGCGTCCTCTACGGGTGGCTCCCGGGTATCGACACGGGTGATAGCAACCCTCCCAACGGGACTACCGGCTCGGCAGGAGTGTCAGTCCGGGCAACCGCGACGCCCACAGAATCAACCGAAGAGCCAGACATGCCGCGTAACGCTGAGAGCATCAGCGACTACGGCTCGAAGCCGAACCCGAACGACCATAGTTTGGCTGCGGCGAGGCGGAACCTCGACGCCATCATCAAGGCTGCGGAGGCCGCGGGCAAGGGGGGAACAATATACGTTCCAGAGGGCGAGTACTACTTTGGTAGCGACGATACAGGCTTTAGTCCGTACGTGGCGTTTGGGAAGACCGGACCACCGGGTATCTCTATTGTCGGTGAGGGAGCCAACAAATCCACGCTGGCGATTACCAGACACGCTTCTGCCGAAAACCGGCCGAATCAGAGCGGGTTCATCTGGTACGACGGGTACGACCACGGGTCTGTCGAGATCAGAGACATCAAACTGGACGGTAACTACGAAAACGTCGCTGGGCTCGCCGAGAACGGCGGTGGTTCTTGGGGGCTGCAGATGTCGAAGACCGGGAACTTCCATCTCAAACGAGCATGGATACGAGGATGGCATTTGGCGGGCGTTCGCGGCCGCGCCGTCCTCAGGTCGGTCAAAAACTGCACGTTCCAAGACAACGGTATCGGGCGACACAACGAAACCAATGGGCGATCGACTTCTCATCACATCTCGGTCCGACCGCAAGCGGGCGACGAATTACTCGTCGAGAACAGTTGCTTCCTTGACTGTGCCGGGAACGCGCTCAATATCCGGTTCGGCGACGGGGTCACGAAACTGCACAACTGCTATGTCAGTGGTACAGGATCCGGATTGTGCAAAATGTCCGCCGGGAAAATCATAGAACTGAAGAATATCTACCACAGAGCGAACACTCCTTCGCTTGAACGGAAGGTCGACAAACGAGACATCGGTCCCAACTTCCATGGCCGGTTTTTCATCAACAACCTCGGGAACCGAGGAACAACCCCGACCACCGTGATTATGGAAAACGTACTTTCCAGAGATATGGCCGACTACGCGTTCCAAGCACAGAGTGTGATCGGGGACGGACCAATGAACGTAATCTGGAAAGGGGATGTAATCGAGATCTACAACACCAACCGTGCTCGGGATGATGCGGTCATTCGAGACCACGGCACCGGGCGATTCTCGACTATCGATATTTCCCGACTGTCAATACACAATTCGGCTGCCAAAGTGTTCATGTTGGAGAATTCTCAGGGAACCATAGAGACGTTCAGTTACACCAACACCGGCGGACTCGGGAACGCAGGAGGGGTCTCGATCAATGTGAGCAAACCGGGGCAAGACCGGATCCATCCAACGGTACCCACCATCGAAGAGGTCGGTGTGGGCTCGCTCGTCCCGAATGAGAACACAACTGTGGGCCTCGACAGCAAATAACAGTGGCCCTTCGTCAATTGGCTGATTACGAGTCCACTGCTCTACAGTTGATTACCAACTAGGTTATGCACGCGGGCCGACCGCCGACGCACAGCCCGGGTCAAACGCTCTACAGTAACGAGTGAGCGTGGACTCACTGACTGTACGACGTGATATGATCCGTTTGCGGCGGCTTTCGCTTACTACTACAGTTACGCTCCTTGCGCTCTGGTTCCGTTGGCCAAGTAAATCCTGATATCGCCGTTGTCGTAGGAGCGGTCAACGGTTCTGTCCCGGTTAAACCGTTGGAAGTCCTGCGAGGTGTACTTCCATCTTTCCGGGTAATCCGGGTACGTCTTCTGGTAGAAGATGCGCCCTTTTCTATTGATCATTACGTACTTCTCGGTGTCGTAGTTCTGACCGAAGTATCGGTTGGTAGTGTAATTGAAATGTGGCGGGAGGAACTGTTCCCAGAACGGCAACTCCCCGCTGACGCCGTGCTCTGCGTGGTGGAATCGCCGGTACTCTATATCAAAGTGATAGAGTTCCCTATCCCCGGTCTCGCGTTCGGTCAGCCACTGGCTCCCCTCGACCTCCATCGCCGTGACTTGGTCGTTGGTCATCCCCGACAGAGGTGACGGGTACAGGGTGAGCGTAGACAGCACGACGAGTACCAGTATTGTGACGGTGACGGCCGACTTCGCACCGCGGGCAATCGATTGACTACGCTGCTTGTGCCGACTCCAGAAGATGCGAAATAAGGGGCCAAGCAGGAGCACCGCACCGATCTTGGCCACTTGCCAAGGTCGTTCCTGTGTGACGATCAAGTCGAGAAGGAGGAACAAAAGCCCAACAATTCCGAACACACCCATGACCGCACCCATCACGGTCGTCCGCGTATTCAGTCCGTACCGTTTCCTGACGCTAAGAAGGAGCGCGACCCCGAACAGTCCCCCTCCGAGGAAAAACAGTACCAACTCGGTCCCGAACCGGAACGTAATGAACCAAACAATGTCGATCAGGGCAGGCGTCGCTTCAGTTGCGGTCTGGGCGTACGCTTGGACGGGTGCATCGCTGTTTCCGGTTCCGAACAGGACCCGATAGATGGTGTCGAACCGCAATATGACCCCGGGGAAGTTGGAGTACCAACTCACGATTATTGCAAGCGATAGCCCGAAACTGCTCGTTGGACTCCGATATATTGTCTTTATTTGTGGTACGTACTGCACGACGTAGTACAGCAGGAATATTCCCGTGACGAACACGGCGGTCAGCGGGTGATACAGGAGGAGGCTCAAGAGCGTGAGTACAAGCATCGCTCTGATTGCAGGAGTTGGATGTCGCTGGCTCTTGAAAAACAGATACAGGACGACCGGTATGAGCAGGATGCTGAAGTCGAATGGGCGAAACAGCAGATGGCTGTATCCGAGTATCGGGAGCAAAACGAAGGGGAGGCCCAAGAGGAACCCCTGTCGGGAATCCGTCACCTGAAACAGAAGGTAAATCATCCCACCGAAATACACTGCGGAAAAAAACACCGGTGTCAGCATCGCCAGTGTCATAGCCTCCAGTCCGGTCGCGTCGGCGGTGGCGAACACGAGCAGATGGGCGAGCGGATAGATGTTCGCCCCGGTGGTTCCGGTGTTGACGATGTCCTGTACGTACCCTAGGTGTGTCAGGGGGTCGGCGTCACCGTACATGACGTAGCCCCGTATGAGAGGCATCAGTAGCAACAACGCATCGGTCGCCAACATCAGCAAGGTGCCGAAGACCCACGACCGTTCGTCCGGGTTCCCGATGCTCCCGAATATCAGCAGCGAACCGGCGAACAGCGACCCGATGACACAGCCCCAGAACGGAGCAGGGTACGATTCATAGAGGGATATCTCGTACTCGGTGGCCGGTGGTGTCGTCAGCACGATTGCCGTCGATACCACGAGTAGCAAGACGCCGATGACTGCGATGGCTCCGGAGGATCGCGAGTGAACGAACCCAGCGTGTTCGGAGTTTTCGTTCATAAATTCTCACCCAAAGACACCGCTCAACCACCTATTATTTGTACAGACCGGTCTGGTAACCGTAGAGAGCGCCCCCATCATTCGTACTATATCCGTAGAATAGTCCATATCATTGTTAGGACGCTCCTAACCCGATCACCGTCTGCGTCACCGTCGCTATCGATCCGTCTGGTCGCTCTATTCCACCTCGCAAATACAAGACCGAAAAGCGAGGTCCGCTCGAACCGTGGTCACTTGCTGATGCCGAAATCGACAGACAGGAAGTCGCTTTCAGACGGTCACGGACTTGGTTGCGGAAACTGATTCTCCGTTACTATTGACCACGGTAAGCGCGATGTCGTAGTTGGTCACGCTCACTTGGTCGATGTTGAACATATCGATGTCCGAGGCCGTATTCCCGCTGACGTTCCACTGAACACCCTCGACTGTGGCATTCGAGTCGGCGACATCGATCGTAACCGACTGAAGGTCGCTATCGTTGCTATACACGTCCCACACGACGGTGATGTCAGCTCTGCCGTCGCCTTGTTGTGACTCCGAAACGCTGAACCGACCGATCTGTGGTTTCGAGTTGTCTCCCGACGCGGACGCCTCCTCGGTAGCGGACGTACCGTTCCCCTTGGTGTCCGTCGCAGTCAGTACGATGGTGTACTCGTTTCCGGAGCCACTGTCTCCGCTCGCCGTCAGTTCGGTTGTACCGGTTGCCGAATTACCGGAGATATCGACACTGTTGACGTCTTCCTGCTCGTTGTCGGTTTCGTCATACAGGCCGACGTCGACGGTCGAGAGGTCTCCGTCCGGGTCGCTGACACCCCAGTCGATTGCGAATCCTGCATCCGCGGTGTCGGTCTCGACCTCCGAAACCGAGAGACTGTCGACAGCAGGGCCGGCCCCACCGTTATCAGTGGTGACTGTAATGCTGCTCGAATCAGTATTCCCGACTGAGTCGGTCACTCTGGCGTCAAGCGTATGAGTACCATCCGACAGCGCAGCGGTGTCCCAAGAGTCCTCGTAGTGCCCCGTGTTAGAGTTGTACGACGCAGTCGACCAAGCGTTCCCGTCAACGCGGTACTCCACATCGAGGGAGCCGGCAGCGTCTTCGGCGTCGGTCGCAGCGATTTTCAGGGTGACTGTGCCGTCGACTGTCTCCTCAGAGAGCGGTTGTCGCCACGTTATCTCCGGTCTGGCGTTATCGAGCCTCGCCGGTTCACCGTTTGTACCGACGCTGAAGAAGTCAAACAGTTGTACATCGCCCGACCAAGACCCGATCCCGGTCCATCCAGGGTCAGTGACATCCCTATCGGTTACCTCGATATCCCACGAGTCCGGCTCTGTGGTTCCATAGCTCCAGTTCTTGGCTTTCACGGACGAGCCCTCGATGCGAAGCCGGAGATAGCTCCATTCGTCAAGGGGGTTGGCAGTGGCCGCGGTTTCGGCGAGTGTGGTCTGTGACCCGCCGACATCCTTCTCGACTCGGAGCTTGATGTCGCCATCGTGTCGAACGAACCACGCCGAATAGCCGAGCATGTTTCCGTTGGTGTCGACGCCTCCACGTCCGATTAGGCGGCCCCAACCATCATTGCCGCTGTTTTCCGACCCGACGCGAACCAGCCCGAGAACCTCAGTGTCAGTGTGCTCGCTGACGGCGTCCCAAGACAGTGCGTGTGAGTCAGCCGAACTGGCACTGAATTCGACGTACGCGTTGCCGGTGTTCGAATCGCCAGAAACGACCGACCACTCTGATGGGTCGCCATCCCACCGGGCTGTCCAGTCTGGAAGACTGCTCTGTGACTCTTCCTCGGTTTCGGTCTGGGTCGTCTCTTCTTCGGTGCTGCGCTGACCCTGTGCTCCTACCTCGTCCTCGGCTGGAACGTCTACGTTCAATGGACTTCCGCCCGACAGATGGCTGCCGATATCGATACCTCCCGTGTTTCCGAGGTCATCGACATTGCCCGTCGAAAGCGTGGCAATAGACCCATCCGAGTCCTCAGTTTCGAACACCTTCGCATCGCTGTCGTGAACCGACATTTCGCCCACGTCAACGTTCCGGAACGCCACACCCTGTCGATCGCGGATGACCTCGTCGTCGGTGTACATATTCGAGCCGGCGAATGCGATCCTGTCGCCGACCCAGGTGAGATCCGATGGACCACCCACCGTATCACGAACTTGGAACGCGTAGGACGTGTGGTTCTTCGTCGATATCTGCTCCATATCCAGAGTCACGTTGGCGTCTCCGCGATCACCCAGACTCTGGATGAAGTGGCGTCCGAGGAACCCGTCGTTCGGTTCATCCGGGAGCAGTGATTCCAGTTCCGACGTGTACGCTGTGTGGTTGATGCGGCGCAGCTCAACCGTCTCCCCTGCAGAGAGTTTGAGGAACTGACTACCCGTGCCAGCGGCGTACACATTTCTGATCCGATACGTTCCGTCGTTGTAGCGGATATTTATTGCGCTTCCCGGACAGTTCTTTATTTTACAGTTTTCGATGACGGTGGTGTTGCCTTTCGGCGTCTGTAGCGAGTCAAACGGATGAGTGTTCGAACCGCTGTCCTTGTGATATTCGATCCCGATTTGCTCGAGGGTACAGTATCTCGCCGATGAGAGGAACTGCCGACATCTAATACCTCGTGTATAAGTGTCCGTAATCCGAACATTGTACAGCGAGAACGACAGGGGATCACCGGCAAGCGAGAACCCGTCTGCTCCGCCACTGTGCTGATTCAAATTGCCCAGATTCGGGGCATTTACATCCAGTGTAAACCCGCGGACTTCGACGTCCCCGTGGTCTGCGTCCCCATCGTAGATGAACGCCGTCTGGTTCGAGATGACCGCAGGGTCCATGTGTTCGGTCACTGCAAGTGTGGACGTATCGGGCCCCTCACCGTACACTGAGATACCACGCGGTTGGCTGCCACCCAGTTCGATGAGGCTGTAGACGTCCTCACTGCCGAAGTAGTAGGTTCCTGCCGGAACGAATATCGACCCGTTGGGCCCAGCAGCCTCCATTGCGCTGTGAATCGCGTTTAAAACCTCCCGTGCAGACGAGAGGTCCGGATCGCTGGGATTGTGGTCGCTACCAATTCCGTGACTGGTAATGTCCTCAGCACTGTCGGGCACGTAGTCTGGTCTGGTCATTGGAAACCTCCCTGACGCGACTCGTCGAACGTGTCCATCCCAGTCTTCCGAGCGGCCCACGTTCCGGCGACGGTGGGTGCGTTCTCTTCGAGGATAGCAGCCGAAACCGTGTCTGCCGTTATTTGTTTACACACGGTAAACTGCTTCCTAATTACCGTTATAGTCCCAGTTTCCCCGCCTTTCCGTGACTCTGTCTCGTGCGTTGCAACCTTTCTTCTCGCCCCAGTAGCAGCTTCCTTCGAAAAGTAATTCGGTCTTAACATACTCTACCGAATTCGACCCGAGTACGGTATTATAAATTGTTACTTTATATAGGTATTTGATTGTTCGATGTAGCTTCTTGAAAGCAATATACGTACCAGTTCATCTTCTCTACTGCCGACTAGCCACTGAGAGTGGCTTGCAGTAGGTGCCACTACAGTCGGAGGCGATGAGAACACTATATGTAACCGAGATGCTCCAGTCGGTCCTCTACATCCGCCTTCGAAGGCTTCTCCTGTTCTGTGACGGCTACACGTGGCGTACTCGTTTCTCGATCTGTGGCAGACGTAACGGCCCACGGGACTTTCTTGAGATTGGGATGTGGTATTCCCTCGGGATGTCCGTACTGTTTCATCTCTCCGAATAGCTCGCCGTGATCGGCAGTGATGGCGACCCGCTCCGCGTCGATGTTCTCGAGCAGCCGACGGATCGAACCGAGAACCAGTCGCAGATTATCCAAATAGTTCTCCCAAGCGTCCTGTTTAGATATCTCCCCGCGCTGGATAGCTTCCCACGGATGATCTTCAGCGTCGGATATATCCCGCTGGTCCCTATACGCAGACGCTACATGCGGACGATGGGGCTGATAGTAATGGAGTATCATTCGCTCGTATTCGAGGTCCCGTCCCGCTGAAATCGCCTGATCGGTCACGACGTTCGGCGGAATTGTATCGAAGTGATCCTCATACCGATGGTGCCGAGAGAGCTGTTTCAGGAGCTTGAACTGGCTTTCGTCCACCACACTCCAGTCTGCCCACGTAACCGGCGTGATATACTTTCGGGGCGGCCGTTTGCCTTCTTCGAACGTCGGCTGTGTATGTGGGTTCGTGGAGATGTATGCCGTCTCGGATATCTCGTTGGCATACTCCTCAGTAAAAGTCTTACACAGCCACTCGTGTGAAGAGCTCCCCAAGGACCAGATGCTATCGACCCCGTTGATGAACTCGAACTCGGGCGCGACTTCCCGCAAAGCGTCTACCCGGCAGGCGTCCAACACAATAAGCAAGTCCCACTCCTTTTCGTAGATGTTCGTGCCGAGCGGGTGCTGCGTAGTCAGCGAAAAATAAATGCCGTTGTAACCTCCGCCTAAAAAATACCGGAGCCCTTCCTCGCTCCCGTCGACTTGGCCCCCCGTCAGAGTTCGCAGCCAATCGCGTATATTAGTCTTCACGGCACGGACATTTGGAGTCAATAGTATAGTTATATATCTTCTACTTGGAACCCCCCTGAACGGACCATCCGAACATCAGCTATGCAGTGTCTCGTCTCTCTTCTCTCTCAGAGACGCGTACAAAGGTATCCTCGGCTGGCTAGTTTCGGCGATGTCGGCAGCAAGCAGGACGGTGAGTATCAGATGCATACTTAATGAGCAACCCTGCCAGCTATCGTTCATGTACCGTGCGGTCGTAAGCGCGATGAACCATCCTGACCCGTTCAATCCCTACATGGGGCTGTTCAATTTCCGTTCCATCAGGGCACTGAGTAGGACAGAAACCGAGGTAGACGTCGTCACACCGCGCCCGAGAGCCCCCCCAGCCGGCCCGTACTCAGAGTTCGGCGAGATTCCGAGTCGACACAACTACGACTCCCACGAAGTCCACTATCCCAGATTTCTCTACCTATTGCCGCAACAACTGTTTAAATACACGCTCTCGTCGCGGTCGTTCGCGGACATGCTCCCGGAGTACATCTCGACGCACTTCGAGACCCCGGATATCTGCCACGCCGGCCACATTCATTACGACGGATACGGGTTAGCGTCGTACTGCCGGAGCAACGACGTACCGCTGACGGTAATGGGACGCGGGAAGATTCTGAACAATTTCTACGACCTCTCGCAGATCAGTCGGAGAAAGATCAGGCGAACGCTCGATTACGCGGACGGGGTTTTCTGTGTCAGCGAGTCACTCGCCCGCATCGCAAACGAAATCACTGACACGCCGAAAGCGACTGTACTTCCAAACGGGGCGGATCCATCGCGGTATCCGACGGACAACGAACGGGCGATTCGGCAAGAACTGGGTATCGACCGGGATACCACTGTCGTCATGTTCTGCGGTGGGTACACGGAGCGGAAGGGAATCAACGAGATATGCGAGGCTCTAGACGATATCCGTAGCGACGACGTAGCGTTCGTTTTCGTTGGCCATTACGGTGACCTACGTACGGAGCTTATCGGCGCGCTCAAAGCTAGCAACCACGATAACTATCGGGTCCTCTGGGAAGTCCCTCCCCTAGGACTCCGACGTTGGTTCGCCGCCGCCGACATCTTCATGCTGCCGAGCCACGCTGAGGGTCGACCGAACACGATTTACGAGTCAATGGCCAGCGAGACCGCAGTCGTCGCCTCTGCCGTGTCCGGTATTCCAGAACAGGTTGAGGATGGAGAGACGGGCCTCCTGATTCCGGAGAAAGACCCTGATGCGCTTGTTACCGCCCTGAACAGTCTCATCGATGACCCTGTAAAACGAGAGCAAATGGGCGCAAACGGCAAGACACGGCTGGTGTCGAAAGGATGGACGTGGGAAGCACACGGTCGACGACTCAGAACCCTCCACGAAGCAATCATTGACGGCGGTGAACTTCCGTCGAGTGAAGTCCTGAACTAGTGCACGGTCGCGGCTGACTCGGTTGCAAAGACGTATTCGGTGAGGAACCGCTCGTACTCATCAAACACGGGTTGTGGCGAGAAATCGCCGGCGCGGGACCGTAACCGCTCCGGGTCGGGTGGGGAAGCAAGCGTGTCACAGACTGCATTGGCCAATCCGTCCACGTCACCAACTGGCACCAGTGTTCCGTACTCCCCGTCGGAGAGGATTTCGCGGGGACCGCTCGGACAGTCCGTCGACACGACCGGACAGCCGACCGACAAGCACTCTATCAGCACCGTCGGCAGCCCCTCGTACCGCGAAGAGAGGAGGAAGGTATCGGCCTTGGACATATACCGGTACGGGTTATCGACGTATCCAGGGAGTGAAACCACGTCCGAGAGTCCACGTTGCTCAACTGTTGCCACTACGTCCTCCCGGCACTGCCCCTTGCCTGCGATTATCGCGCGTACGTCTGGGTTCCTGTCGACGACTTGCTCGAACGCACGGACCCATCCGTTTAGGTTCTTTTGGCCTGCATGTCGGCCGACAAACAGGACCACGTCTCGGTCGCTGTTTTCCACCCAGTCGTGGTCAACTGGCTGGCTGGCTCGCTCACGGATGCGCTCAACGTCTACGGGGTTATGGAGAACCGACACGTCACCCCTGTCGACCGGTGTCTGGTTAACGAGGCTGTCGGCGACACCTTCCGAGACACTGATTATTTGATCCGAAGCGGGATAGAGATGTGGAACGACTCGTTCGACGACCCGATCCTTCGGCGTCGATTCGACCCCGTGTCCGAACGCGGAGTGCTGGGTCGGGATCACGGTGGTATCGGTGTCGAGGAGCCTGTTGATAGTGAGACAGACGATACTCGGATGTTCGAGATGGGGGAACAACGCTGCCGGTTTCTCTCTGTGTAAGTATGAAACGAGAGACGGAAGATGTGCGGCCACCCCGACTGCCGGCGTCTTGGACGGTGGCAGTTCAACGACGGAGACCTGTTCAGATAGTTCCGACTGGAGCTCCCCACTCGCGCGTGACAGGAGTAAGTCGATATCGTATCCGCGCTCCGCCAGTCCGTTCACGATTGTGATTGCGACTTGCTCCGCGCCGCCGACGGAGAGGTCCGGTATAAAAAACGCTAGTAGCGGTCGATCGCTACCCGTCGCAACCGAGCTACGTTGTTCCGCCCTCGTCGGGGCGAGACTCTCATCGTCGGAACGCGTCGGCGCATCCATTACCGTCGCAGTGCGGTCCGATAGTCTTTGTTAGTCACTGGATTCGTTCAGTGACAACGCAGATTCTCCTGTTAACTATCATGTGACAGGACCTATCACGGTGATTCTATCCGGAAGGTGTCGGTTCGAGTCAACTGGCGGCGAGCGTTGCTTTTCGCTGTGCAGTGTCTCAATGGGCAACAGGTGATTCTTCAACTGTTTCAGCGCCGTATAAGCCACTTCATTCGGGAGATAAACTCAGAAAGTCAATGATGCCCTGTTGAGAGAGGCGTTCGACAATTGAATGCCACACCGCTTCCCGCTACAAAGGTGCTGTCTCAGCGAACCTCCGGCGCAGGGATGCAATCGATTCGTAGGTCCATTTCCCGCCAAGCGAAGGTAGCAGGTGGGGGTAGACAGGGCGGTGAAGCGGGTTAGCAAAGAAGGCCAGTAGAAAGTACTTACGGGCTTCGCCGTACTGCCCGGCACGTATCGCTGACCGTGCGAGTGAGCGTCGCATGGACGCGAGGAAGGTTCGCTTGTAGTATCGACCGTACTCCGCTGCGAGGCTGCCATGCTTCTCGACGAACAGCGGATAGGCCACATCGCGTTTCTGTTGAAATTTCGACGTGATGCTGTCATCTTGCCCAGTTTGTCGATACGTAAGCGACTCCTCGACTGGCTGGAACTCGCAGGACTGGGCGAGGCGGAAGAACCACTCACGGTCCTGCCACGCGGGAAATCGCTCGTCAGGTAGTCCGGCCTCAGCAATCACATCAGTGTCGACCAGCACCGAAGAGAACTGTCCGAAGTTCGATCCCGTCAACAGGTCGGTGACCGCGTCGCCCGCCGCGGTCGGGGTCGAAACCGTCGTTCCGGACGGGTGCTCCCGTTTGACCCACGTGTAGACGACTCCTGTCTCGGCCGGAGACCGCGAAAAAGTATCGACCTGCTTTCGGAGTTTCGTCTCGTCCCACCGGTCATCGTCGTCAAGAAACGCAATGTAATCTCCGTTTGCGGTCCGGATACCCGTATTACGGGCAACGTTCGCCCCCTTGTTCCTCTCGTGTCGGATGACCGTCATTCGTTCGTCGCTCAGCAACCGCTCCGGTAGCGTCGTCGCTACAGGCGTCGGCGAGCCGTCGTCGACGACGAGAAGTTCGACACGCTCGTACTGCTGGTCGAACACGCTCTGAATGGCGGACGGCAAGTCTTCGTCTCGCCCGTACGTAGGAATAATCACACTCACGAGCGGGGTTCCATCATCGGTGTTTCCTGCCTCCGGCATATCGATCTTAATTTACACTTTGTGGCTACTACATTTAAGTACAACATCACTACTGGATGCAGTGGGGAGCGCCTCGTGGCCGGATACGAAACCTCGATTCGGTATGTTCGGGAAGAAATGCTACAACAGATGAAACACCCGGATTACAGGACAGATAACACGCAGCCACCCGAATTGATATGCGTTAGTCGGGTATTATCGACGATAGGGACAGGTATACAGGGTCATTACTATTGACCCGCTTCCACGATACTCTGGCACGTAATCCATGTCGATGAACGAGTGGGTCTCATCTATGTCGATGCCAGTACCTACACAGAGTCGATTCCAGTGGTTTCTCGTCTCGTTCGTCACCCTTGGTATATGCTCGTCAGTGGCCCTCTGGGTCGTTGGTATCACTAGCGGTCAGATATACCTCGTTGCGATGTTTCTGGTCTTGCTCGTAACCAGCGAACTCTTCCCTCCGCTGGCGGACAAGCAGTGGTGGCGCTGGCTGCAACTGTTTAAACTCGCCGGCTGGCTCGTCACTCTTTACCTCCTCTTTGAGAGGGTCAGTAGCGTTATTCAGTAGTTGCAATGACTGGCAGTCGTTGACTCGGACAGCACTCTCGATTACATCTCCTTTGTCTGCTGTCTAACAGTCGACTGAATCAATCGATGAAACACTTGAAGTAGTAAGTGCTCAGGCCCAATGCGGTCGCGGCGACGACCTATTTTATATCCCAGACGCCATGACTTTTACCGAACAATTTGGGTGGACTGATTTAGGACCGATACGAAACACATAGTCCATGAGTTCTTTTCGGTCTTCGGGGAGAGAAATGGTACTGGTGAGGATGTCCTACGCACTTTATTTTCTCAACTACAATTTTTGGAGGGGAAAACGTATTACTTTTGGATAGAAGTATATCTTTTGCCTTCAGTACCTTCGAATTTCTGTCTAAAACAGCTCATGGGATGGTGTCCTGATCGATAATGCAACAATTGTGACTGCATCAATCGAACTATTCGCGAAAGGTAGCGATTCATAACTCATTAGAAACCTGAGTAGCAGTTCTTCTCCGCTTGGTGTGCTTTGTGCCACTGGCTTTCCGATGTTATAAGTGCTATAAATATAGCTGTGTTCGGTGTGGGACAGACCACACACGCCGCGCGGTAGCGGGCCCGGAATAACCTTGTCCTTATCCAGCGTGAACCCTCGCGTCAGCCACGAGTGACATTGATCCAGATGTGAGTGCGTCGGTACGCGCTCTCGGGACGAGGGTTCGACCCAACCGGTGCTTCACCGCGATAGAGAAGGTATGACACTCGAACATGTTCCCCGACCAACGGGGGCGTCATTTCGTGGGGGCGCGTGAGCGTCTCGCCTGCTGTGACACGGGTCCTGAACCGATCGATCCGTGCAGTGCTCAGAACAGTGCCGTTGTCGATTCGCTGAGCGATAACGACTACCGTGTAGTTCAAGCCCTGTCCCTCGTGGTTGCCGATAGTGACCTGTATCGTCGCAGAACTTCCGAGTGGAATCTGTGACGGGTACTCCGATGCGACGAGCTCTCCGTTGTCGGATTCAGCTACCAGCGCGAACTCCGTGAACTGTTCGCCTCGTTCCGCCGACATGGCCGCGTAACCGATTCCGGTTCCGGAGAGGAGAAGCCCGAGTACGAGCAGAACGTGAAGCACCGGGACGCCGTCGGGTGGCCGCAGAGACGCTTGGGACCATGCGGTCGTTACCCACCGCATGGGACTGAACCGCTCGGCTGGTGGCACGCGCAGCCGTCGGCCCGCTGCAACAACCGAGAGAAGTACGGTCGTGACTCCGATAGAGAACTGGAACAGCCCAGTTGTCGCACCGAACGACAGCAGGACCAACCCAAGTCCCAGCAGCGGAACTAAACAGATACTGACTCCAATCGCGAGAACGAGTCGCTCACCGGGAGCGATCCGTCCCCCGCAGTCATCAAACAGTCCCGTTTCGGGGGCACAACGTGGGAACAGAAGGGAAACCAGAGCGTACCCCGGCGCGATGAGTACCGCTCCCAGCCCCAGAACGGCCTGCACGGACGGCTGTCCGGCATGGCTCTGAACAGCGGAGGTCTGCCAGAGACCGAGGAATCCGACCAGTAGCAGATCGACCGGGAGCGTATCCACCTCGATACCCGTATCTGCATCAGATGCCATTACCGGCTGATGCGGGTGTAGTAATAAAATAAGACAGTTGCTACTGGTGTATGCGCTCACTTTGTAACGGGGGGCCGACATATTTCGAGCCTGTCGGACAGACTTATTTTCCGTCGATGGACTGCCACTGAGCAAAAACAGACTTCCGGTCGTACTCGACGGCCTCTAAGCCACTGAAACACTGTTCACACAGAGGTTCGGGTGAACTGCTCTCGAAAACCCGCGTCGAAATTCGGTCACTCGGTCGGTTTGATTGGTTCCTCGACGGCGAGTGCCGGAATCGCATCGAGGATATGAACGGCAGCTCTCCCATCGCCGAACGGTGTCGTCCAATCGTCGGACTTTCCCCGCATTTTCATCGCTGCTGTGATGATGTCAACTGGGTCTCGACCGGCGACACAGTTCGCACCGGCAAAGGCCGTTTCGGGCCGTTCAGTTCCGTACCTCAGTGTCACACACGGAGTCCCGAGGATGCTCGTCTCTTCCTGAACGCCGCCGGAATCGGTGAATACCACGTCCGCTGTGCTTTCCAGTCGGAGGAAATCGAAGAACCCCAGCGGCTCGATAGGGCGGATTTGATCGGGGACCGCGATACCGAACTCTTCGAGTCGGTCCTCCGCCCGGGGGTGTATCGGGTAGATGACCTCTCGGTCCGCCTGAGCGCTCGCCTGCGAAACGCCGCTGAGAATCCGTTCGAATGCGTTCTGATCATCAACTGTCTCTGCCCGGTGAGCAGTCAAGAGATCGAACTGCCCTTCAGCGACGCCGAGTTCACTCAGGATCCGGCTCTCGCTCGCGGCTTTGTCGTCGTAGGTCTCGACTGCATCCACAACCGTGTTTCCGGTGACTGTGATGCGGTCCTCAGAGATCCCTTCGTCTCGAAGTAGTGCCGCTGTCTCCTCGGTCGGTGGGAAGAGGTGATCGGAAATATGGTCGATGATCACCCGGTTCGTCTCCTCGGGCATGTCGTCATCGAAGCTCCGGAGTCCAGCCTCGACGTGAGCCACGTCGACATCCATCTTACTCCCCGCCAGTGCGCCTGCAAGCGTCGAGTTTGTATCACCCTGAACAAACACGACCGCCGGCTCGGCATCGTGGAGTTCTTCCTCGATACCAGCGAGCATCGCACCGGTCTGGGCCCCATGGTCGTCAGAGCCGACTTCGAGGTTCGTGTCCGGCGGTGATAGCCCGAGCTGTCGGAAGAAGACCGTATCCAGCGAGTCCGAGTAGTGCTGCCCAGTGTGGATTACGTGCGTGTCGAGGCCACGCCGGTGGCACTCTTGGATTACCGGTGCTAGCTTGATTATCTCAGGACGCGTTCCGAGAACGAAGCCAGCGGTACTGACAGTCATTGTCGTCCCCGATTTCGCAAGTCAAACGTCCCATACCGGTCGAACCCAGTCGATTCCATACCCGGTCCGTGTGCGACCAACGGGATTTGTTATAAACTTCCTACGCTGTTGGCGTTGGTCCCGCTCGTCGCTGCATTGATCAGCGGAGAACTATCCGACTCAGATTGTCCGGACATCGAACCCATGGTCGGCCCATTGCTCCACGTCAATAACGTCGACCGGATCAACCACGGTTCGGCCTGACATTTTCGAACCGATAGCCTCCGGGTCGAGGTCCGCGAACTCGTCGTGTGCCGCCCCGAATATCACTGCATCGGCATCGTCAACTGCGGTATCGAGCGAAACGAGCTGCAGCCTCGCATCCGTCGCTCGCGGGTCGTGGATGGTAACTGAACTCTCGCCCCAGCCGCCGTCCATGGCCGTGCGTGCCTCTGTTGTGACATCTCCGAGCAGTTTCGCGACCTCTAGGCCGGGACTGTTCCGAGTGTCGCTGACATTACCTTTGTACGTGATTCCGAGGACTGCCACGGTCTTACCGTGCAGTGACCCGACAGCGTCCTCGAGCATTCTGACGACGTGCTCCGGCATCCGGTCGTTGACTTGGCTCGCTACGTCGAGTAGCTCCGTCGCACCCGTCCCGTCGCTCAGGAAATGTGGGTCTACGGGGAGACAGTGCCCGCCGACGCCGGCGCCCGGGTTCAGAATGTCGACCCGGGGATGGTTGTTTGCGAGACTGATGGCGGACCGCACGTCGACGCCGTAGTTCTCTGCCAGTAGTGCCAGCGTGTTAGCGTATGCAATACTGACATTTCGCTCTGCGTTTTGCGCGAGTTTCACGAACTCGGCGGTCGTCGGGTCTGCGGCGACGTGGATATCCCCGGAGGTGAGTGGCTTGTAGAGGGATTTGATTGCTCTGAGCGACGCCTCGTCGACACCGCCGACGATTCGGTCGTTGGTCCGGAGTTCGGCGAGTGTATTCCCCGGCATCACCGTTTCCGGCGTATACCCCAACTCCACGTCGTCTCCGACATCGAGACCCTCGTCGGATAGAATCGGGGCTAGGATTCCGGTGGTCGTCCCCGGTGGGACTGTCGATTCCAGAATTACGGTGTCGCCCGGCCTGAGAACAGTAGCTACGTTCCGTCCGGCGTCTTTCACGTAGGTGAGGTCTGCTTCGCCGTTCACCTCGTCGTAGGGTGTTGGAACACAGATTATGTGTACATCGGCCGGTCGCGGCTGGCGGCTTAGCGTCAGATTCCCTTCTAGTGCGTTCTGGACGTACGATTCGAAGTCGGGTTCGCTGACCTTTGGCTCCCCCTCGCGAAGCCGCTCGATCACGTCTTCGTCGACATCGAAACCGATGACTTCGGTGCCATCGTTGGCAAACAACGATGCCGTCGCAAGCCCGATGTATCCGAGTCCGTGGACGCAGATAGTCATGCTTCCCACGCACCCAGCGGTTCTCCGAGTGATTCACGGCGCTGTCCACGTTCCCAAGAGTTCGATTTGGGTTCGTCTCTCATTAGCCTCCAAATGAGATACGGTACTCTTTGTTATGCAGCAGTTGTGTATAGTCAGCAACCACAGAAATAGGGTAAACCCTACCTGACCGAAAGTGATGCACACGGTAATACAACTGGTGCGCTTTTATGATCCCGGCTACTGGCGGTACAGTTCAAGCGAGTGGAGAATAATTCCGGTGAAAGACGCGAGGATACCGGTGATCGTGAAGGTAGTGCTTGCCAACGCGTGGCCTAGCGGGAAGCTCCCAGTCTGTAGATAGTTGAACATCGTGAGGTAGGTGAACACAAACCCGACGAGAACGAAGAAGACTCCGGGAACGCCGAGCAACATGATCGGATGTTCCCGCTCGACTGTTCGAATAATGTTCCCAACGAGCGTCAGTCCGTGCTCGACCGGACCGAGGTTGTTGGACGTTTCCACGTCGTAATCTATCGTGGTTGGCACCTCCGCGATCTGGTAGTCGTTCGAGTGCGCGTGGTACAGAATGTTCGTGCTTGCGTCCATCCGGTCACCGATTGAGTTGTCCGTCGCGAGCGAGCTTATCGCCGCTTGACTGTACGCCCGGAAGCCGCTCTGCGTGTCGCTGATCCGTTTGGTCGGCGTGAGGACTCCAAGGCTGAGGTTGGTCATGAGATTGACTGTAAACAGCCCGAATCGTCTGTATAGCGGCATCTCGGTCTCGGCACCGTCATCGAAGCGGTTCCCGATGACGATTTCCGCGTCTGACTCCCGTTGCTGTTCGATCAACTCCGGGATATCGCTCGGGTCGTGTTGCCCGTCCGCGTCAAGCACCACCAAGTAGTCGGTATCGCTCCGGTCGGCCTGCTCGAAGATACTGTTGAGCGCACCGCCGTACCCGACGTTGCGGTCGTGTTCGTACACTGTTGCCCCGGCCGCCTCCGCGACCTCGACAGTGTCGTCAGTGCTCCCGTCGTCGACTACCAAGACGGTGTCGGCGTACTCCATGGCCGACTCCACCACGCTCCCAATTGTCCCTGCCTCGTTGTACGCCGGGATTCCGACCATAACAGTCGGCTCTGGGTCAGTGACCGGTTCGATACGGGCGTCGATGGCGAACTTCTCGGCAGTCTTCAACGCTTCGCGGCTTGCCGGGAGATTGACCGACCCTTCCTCCCCGCCGTGGTACACAAGTCCCGGATAGCCGGACTGCTTGGCGTGCAGCCGCAACCGCTCGCGGGGGGTATCGGTTTCGATCTGACTCCCGGACGGGTCGACCACCTCTGCATCGAGCCAGCGGGCGAAAGCGAGTGCCTGCGGGTCCGCGTCGACAGCAGCGGTAACGATTGCCTGATGTGCCCGCGAGTGTATGCGGAGAATCTCGGCCGCGATCCACTCGGCGTTTGACTCGGTTGCCACGAGTCCCACTGCAGGCAAGTTCTTTGAGACCTCACGGATACCGTCATTCGCGGGCGATTGCTGTACTCTATCCGACATTTCAGTCCCACTCCGGAACCGCTCTCGATAGCGGTCGTTCGGTGTGGTCGTCCACACGCTCCAGTACGTATAGTGGTATCATTGTGGCAAGTGGTGGACTCCGTTGTGCTCTGCTGTGAACGAGTTATCATATTGTTATTCCCAGCTTTCCGAGATCGCCCCAATCCTGTATTATCCGCAAAAAGTAGGTAACAAAGTATAATCTGACGCGTGAGGATACAACGCGTCATAGCTATGATCCCTGATAGATTTAATCCGGCCAATACCCTGCGATACAAATGTTATGCGCTCCGAAAACGCGACGTATGTCTACGAATAACTTAAAAGATGAAAACCCCGTCTCCGAATGACATGTCGACGAATGATGTCCGCAATTGTCGGGTGCTAGTTACCGGCGGTGCTGGGTTCATTGGAAGCCATCTAACGTCAGCGCTAGCGGAGGAAAACCATGTGCGAGTCCTTGATGACTTCTCAACGGGACAGCAGGCAAACCTCCCAGAGAATGTAACGGTCATTGAGGGAGATATACGAGAAAGGGATACAGTCAGTGAGGCGATGGACGACGTTGACATAGTCTTTCATGAGGCTGCGATGGTTAGTGTCCCCGAGTCAATTGAGCAGCCAGTCAACTGTCACGAAGTTAATGGATCTGCGACCGTCACCGTCTTTGACTGCGCTCGACAGCAGGATGCACGGGTAGTCCTCGCCTCCAGTGCCGCCGTATACGGCAATCCCGATACAGTCCCAATTAAAGAAGCGGAACCAACCGATCCACGCACACCATATGGAATCGAGAAGCATCTCGGTGAACAGTATGCACGGTTTTATACAGAGCGATACGGCCTGCCAACAGTCCCGTTGCGTTACTTCAACGTCTATGGGCCGCGTGGGCTTGACGGGGAGTACGCCGGCGTAATCGGAACCTTCATTCGTCAGGCACAAGCCGGCAACCCCCTCACAATCGAAGGTGACGGGAAACAGACACGGGATTTCGTCTACGTCGATGATGTCGTACGTGCAAACCTGCTTGCAGCTACAACAGATACCATCGGCAGGCCGTTCAACGTCGGAACTGGACGAAGTGTCAGTATCAACGAACTCGCCAAAACCGTCCGTGATGTCGTGGGTGCGGATGTAGCGATAAAGCACGTTCCCGAGCGTACGAATGATATCAGAGAGAGCGAAGCAGATCTCAGTGACGCACGCACACTGCTTGGATATGAACCAACGGTACCCCTCCGAAGAGGGCTGGAATCAACGCTCAGTGTTGAAGGGAAATAAGCATCTCCAGTTGCTGATAGAACAGCAAAGCCACATTGAGACCGGTTATTTGCGCCTGATAGTAAAGGGACAAATACTCACCTGAGCCATCGCTTCAGTGATAGTTCCTCTGAGGTGCCACTGTTCTGAGGGAGATTTTTACCGATTCGGATGGAAGCAGTGGTATGATTCATAACCGGGCCGCACTGGCTGGCAGCGCTGCACGCGAGATAGCACTCAATTGCATCGAAGCCGCCGTGGACGCGGCTGCGCCAGAGGCCGCAACCATGTCAACCGTCAGCCGTGACGGCGAGACGCTGACGGTCGGTGAGACAACGTACGACCTCGGCACCTACACCGATGTCGTCATTGTCGGCGGCGGGAAAGCCGCTGGCGGCGTGACACGCGTACTCGAATCCGTTCTCGGTGACAGCATCAGCGGCGGCCACGTTGTCGTCAAGCAAGCTATCGACACCGAAACCGTCCGGAGTACGGTAGGCGACCACCCACTACCGTCGGAGCGAAACGTCGAAGCGACGGCCGATATTCTCGACACGGTCGATGCTGCCGACGCGGACACGCTCGTCCTGTTTGTCCTGACTGGCGGAGCCAGCGCGCTTCTGTCGGCTCCGATCGGAGACCTGACACTGGAGGACCTCCAGACGACGACCGATAGGCTCCTCAGTGGCGGCGTTCCGATTGCGGAGATCAACGCGGTCCGGAAGCACCTCTCGGAGCTGAAAGGTGGGCGGATAGCGCGGCGTGCGGCTCCCGCTACTGTCGCCGGGTTACTGATCAGCGACGTCGTCGGAAACGACCTCTCGACCATCGGTAGCGGTCCCTCAGTTCCGGACGAAACCACATACGAGGACGCCCTTCGTGTGTTTGACCAGTACGATCTCACCCCGCCGCCAGCCGTTCGTGACCACCTCAAAGTTGGACGAGACGGCCAACTAGCGGAGACACCGTTTCCCGATGATTCAGTCTTTGACCGGGTCACGAACCATCTCATCAGTGACAACGCGACCGCACTCGACGCTGCCGCTGCTGTCGCGCGAGAAGCCGGATACGAACCACTCGTGCTCACGTCTCGCCTGCGCGGGGAAGCCCGGGAGGTTGCGAAGCCGCTCGTCGCTATTGCCGAGGAATCTGCGGCGACGGGAACGCCGGTCGAGCCACCGGCTGTCCTCCTTGCCGGCGGCGAGACGACCGTGACCGTAACAGGGGACGGAGGGCGAGGCGGCCCCAATCAGGAGTTCGTCCTCTCCGGCGCACTGTCCCACGACGGCAACGCAGTCATCGCTGCTGTCGACACTGACGGCGAAGACGGGAGCTCCGACGTGGCCGGGGCTATCGCTGACGCGAGCGCCATCGACGACCGCAAACGGGCCCACGAGGCACTTCTCGCAAACGATGCCGGCTCGTACCTCTCTGAGATAGAGGCGACAGTCGAGACTGGATCGACCGGCACCAACGTCAACGATGTGGCCGTACTCGTTATCCCGGACACGAGCGAGTGATTTTACACGCGACTGTTCTCAGGCACGGCTGCCGGATTGCTGGACTGTGACGGGAGGCGGAGACAGTTCAGCCGAGCCGTGGGTCACGTTTATGAACAGATGGGTTGATATGCCGCATATGAACACAAGCGATCAACAGATCGCGGCGGACGCACTCTCCGTTCCCGAAGAGACAATCGTCGACGCCTGCGGCGACCCGCCACTCCCCGAACTCGGTGTCATCGAACAGAACTGGGAGACGGACCCGATAGCGCCGGATGATGTCGCAACACACGCGGCCCGCGCAATTGAGTCGCTTTCCTTCGCCGACGTCCCCGACGGCGGTGAGGTTGCACTCGGGGTCGGAAGCCGCGGTATCGCGAACCTTCCAACGATTGTCGCCGGCGTCGTCGACGCGGTCTCGGACGCTGGCTACGAGCCGTTCGTCTTCCCGGCGATGGGGAGCCACGGTGGCGCTACCGGCGAGGGCCAGCGAACGATGCTGAACGAACTCGGCGTCACCGAGTCAGCCATCGGCTGTGAAATCCGGTCGACTATGGACGTGGTTGAAGTCGGGCGAACGCCTGACCGTGACGTGCCCGTCGTCGCCGACGACAACGCTGTGGCGGCTGATGCAATCATCCCCATCAACCGCGTCAAGCCACACACGGACTTCGACGGACCCGTCGAGAGCGGGCTCTCGAAGATGCTCGTCATCGGCATGGGCAAGCAGCGCGGCGCACAGATCGCTCACAAGTGGGCCGTCGACTGGTCGTTCCGGCGGATGATCCCAGAGATTACCGGCCAGTTGCTCGAAGAACTGCCCATCGTCGGCGGCGTCGCAATCGTCGAGGACCAACACGACGAGACAACGCTGATAGAGGGCGTGCCGCCGAGTGGCTTCCTCGACCGTGAGGCAGAACTGTTAGAGACCGCCTACGAACGGATGCCGACGCTCCCGTTCGAAGATATCGATCTCGTGATATTCGACCGCCAAGGAAAGGAAATCAGCGGTCAGGGACTCGATACCAACGTCATCGGTCGCCGACCGTTCTCGATTAACGAGCCGGCTCCCGAGACGCCGGATATTAAGCGTATCTTCACACGCGGGCTGACAGAGAAGACCCACGGGAACGCGATGGGCGTCGGCTCGGCGGATGTCATCCACGAGGACATCGTCGCAGACCTCGACGCACAGACGTCGCTTATCAATGCGCTCACTGCGAGCACGATTCGCGGGGTGAAACTACCGCCAGTGGTCGAAACTGACCGGGCTGGCATCGTCGCCACGCTGTCGACGATAGGGGTCGTCGACACCGACACCGTTCGTGTGCTCCGTGCGGCCGACACGATGCATCTCCACCGACTCTACGCGTCGCCGGCGCTGGTCGAGGAGGCGCGCGGCCGCGAGGACCTGCGCGTCGTCGAGGAGCCATCTCCGATCGAGTTCGACAACGGACAGTTTGTTGCCCCGTCGCTGCGCGAGTAGCTGTCGGTAGGAGGCGTATTCTCATTGCAGACCGCTGACAGGACAAGGCACAATGTGCACGTGTCAGGTGGCACCCGCGACATCTCGGACCGGGGGTGTCACCGCAATGCGCGGCCGCAACACATGTGGCGGATATAAAAGCGGTATAAATAACGGACGTACACGCGTTAGATGATTCCTCATCGCGCGAACGCGTATCGCGGCTCGGTTATGTCGCTAGGAGCTCTATGGGGTGGCGTGGCTGTCGCTCCAGCAAGGCGTCGATCTGCTCCAGACAGGAGGTCCCGCTAGCGACGACGGGTCGATTTTGTACGCCGTCGTCACGCAACTGCGTCCGGAGTCGGTCGCCAACGTCCATGCTCAGCTCGTAGTAGTCGGACTTGTAGCCGAAGCTCCCGGCCATGCCACAACACTCAACGTCAGAGGTGACGACGTCGTAGCCACACTCTTCGAGCACAGCGACAGTGTGGGCTTCAAGCCCGAGTGTCCGTTGCTGGCAGTGGCTGTGGTAGGCGATTTCAGCGCCAGCGACAGTCGAGAGTGCTTCGATGGACGCTCCGTTATCGAGCAATCCGAAGACGTATTCGAACACCTCGTAACTGTTCTCCGCAATGTCAGTAAACGCCGACTCGTCAAGGAGACGCTCGTACTCCCGTGTGAACATCGCGTGGTCGCTCGGTTCGATAACGACCACGTCGCGACCGTCTGCCGTGTATGGTTCGAGGGCTTCGGTGACCCGTTCGGCATGGTCTGTCGCCGTCGCAACCATTCCCTGAGACAGCGGCGCGCGGCCGCTGGACGGGGCCGGCGGAACCACCACGTCGACGCCCAGCGATTCGAGCACCTTCACGGCGGCTTTGCCACGCTCGACCTGCACATGGTTCGTGTACAGGTCCGGATAGAGCACCGCCCGGCGTTCGGGGTCGTCCACCTGTGAGTCACGGGCAGCGGCCCAATCGACGAGCGTCTCTCGCTCGAACGCCGGCAGGTCCCGTCGTGGGTCGATGCCAAGCACTCGCTCCATGACCTGCCGCGAGACGCCGGTGTCGGCAAGCCAGTTCGACACGGGCGCAGTGGCGCTCCCGAGCTTTGCGACGGTCTCGAAGTTGCCGAAAAAGCGTTTTTGCAGGGGCGCACCATCGTCTTCTTCGTCGGGCGTGAGGCCGTCGACGAGCCAGTCCCCGGGCGTGTCTTTGCCGCGGTTGATGCGGTCGCGGACGACCGTGTTGATCCAAGGGATGTCGATGCCGACCGGGCAGGCGTTTACACAGCGCGTACACCCGGTACAGAGGTCGTTGAACTCCTCGGCCACGTCTAGCCCTTCGATGCCGGCTTCCCACCCGGTCGCAATGCCACCCGAATACGTCTCTCCGCCGAACGCGTGGCCGCCGACGCTCTGGAAGTTCGCACAGGAGTTCGAACAGGCAGAACACCGGATGCAGTAAAGCGTCTCCCGGAGGTGTTCGTCGTCCCGCATGTCCAGCCGACCGTTGTCGATGAGTACGAGGTGGAAGTCACGGTCGGAATCGAATTCCGACAGCGGCGTTTCGTCGTCGGTGAAATCGACGACCGGCGTGTCAACCGGTGGCGTCAATAGCGAGACGTACGACGTGATATCCTGCCCAGTGCCCGACCGACCGATAAGTTCGATGAACGGATGGAGGTCTGCGACCGTCGGAATGACCTTCTCGACGCCAGCGACGGCGACGTGCGTGTCTGTCGCGGCCACCGTCTTGCGGGCGTTGCCCTCGCTAGTGACTAGTGCCATCGTCCCGGTATCGGCCGCGATGAAGTTCGCGCCGGTGAGGCCGACCTCCGCGTTGATGATCTGCTCGCCCAGTTTCTCGCGGGCGAAGTGGGTGAGTTCTTCGGCCGTCTCCAACGGCTCGTCGGGATCGAACCGTTCGTTGAATAGCTCTGCGATGCTCTCGCGGGACTTGTGGATCGCCGGCGCGACGATGTGGGAGGGGGCTTCGTCGGCGACCTGCAACACCCACTCGCCCAGATCCGTCTCGACCACGTCAACGCCGTCCGCTTCGAGCGCGTCGTTGACCTCGATCTCCTCGCTCGTCATCGACTTGCTCTTGACGACCCGGTCAGCCGCTCGGTCATCGACGACGTTGCGGATGTACTCGTTCGCGTCAGCGGCGTCATCGGCGATGTACACCGTCCCCCCGTTCGCTTCGATGGTTTCCGTTAGTTGGTCGAGGAGATCCGGAAGCTCCGCGATGGCGTCCTCCTTGATACTGCGTGCGGCTTGTTTGAGCGCTTCGTAGTCTTCTAGGTCCCCAACAGAGTCGTAGCGCCCCGCGTTGAACCCCTGCGTGTTCTCCGCGATTGCCGCTCCTTCGGTTCGCATCAGTTCACGGAGTTCGTCGGCCGTCGCCATCGTCACGCCCCCTCCTCCACGATGATGACGTGGACCTCTTTGGCTCCGTGTGCCCCTTTGACGAGTGCCCCCATGTCGGCCGTTGCACTCGGTCCTGTTGCGATAATCGCACTCCCGTTAGTTTCGGTGAACCGCTCGTCAAGTTCTGCCACCGCTGCGTCCATGTCGGGCTTGATATCGTCCTCGTGAAGAATGGCGACATGCCGCTCGACAAACAGGCTCACGAGTTCGCTGGCCGTTTCAGTCATCGAAAGGACGAGTGAACCGTAGTCGCCGACACCGAGTTCGGCACCGGTGACGCCGGTGGCCGCCTCGCGAAGCGCGACCGGGGTGGGGTCGACCGTTACCGGCGTCTCCGTCAGTGAAACCGCCTCGTCCCCAACCGTCTCGTCGAGCGCGATCCCGACTGCAGGCTCCGTGACCGCCTCCGTAACAGCGGCTTCGAGTTCGGACTTGGTAGTGGTGGAAACTGTCACACCCAATGCTTCGAGAGCCCCCTCGAACGACGCGCGTTTGCTTTCCATCTATATGCGAATCGAAAACCTACATCATCATTTAGTTTTTGTCTGCAGCGGCTGTAAGTTCGACAGGTCCAGTGGACCGATGCGCATACCCGTTACGCTGAGCATTATTTTACCAGATGCACAGAGATGTACGGTGTTTACTCATATTTCGACCCTCCCGATGTGAGCGGATTATACTAAAATGCGACGCGACAGATGGACCGACCGGCTTCGATGTTAACGGCTAGAGTCGAATGCCGTGTTTAATGTCTCATATAGCTCCAAGATAAGTCCAAACCACACCATTATCTAACCATAAATCAATATATGGGTTCATTAGTAGCATATTAATACCCAAATGTTGAGCCAGCAATGCTATAATCGCTTCAACAGTTGGCGATTGTGTTCGATCCGAGCAATAGCCGGGAGGCAAGGGGTTTTATGGGTTCTCTAGGAACCACCGGCAACGAACCGATGGACGACCAACCCAGTGCCCCTCCAGAGACAGAGATTGCGACACTACTCGAACAGGGACAGAAAGCTGCTGCACTGACAGCACTTGAGCGGCTTTCGACAGCCGGACCAGCTGACCAACAGGCGTGCTTGCGGTCACTCAAAGCGGCTGCTGACGAACAGCCGGAACTGTTCGACGGCGTACTGCCGTCGCTCACCGAGTTTGTAGAGAACAGCGAGCGGCCAACACGACTCACAGCGGCGAAATTGTTCGTCACAGTCAGCGAGGATGCGCCGGACAGTGTCGTTCCGGTCGTCTCGACGCTTGCTGAGCGACTGGCGGATGAGTCAGAGTTCTACTACGTTCGCGCCCGGTGTGCAGAGGCGCTGGGCTACGTCGCCGTCGACCACCCCGATGCTGTCACGTCGCCTGAAGTCGTAGCGGATCTGCGCATTGGCTTGGAGTTCGACAAGCCAGAAGTAAAAGAGAAATTAGCGAAGGCTCTGGCACACGTCGCCTTGGGAAGTCCCGAGAGACTCCGCTATCAAGTCGACTCGCTCGCCGACCACCTTCGAGCAGATAGCGAACTGATCCGCTATCACCTGAGCACAGCTCTCGTCGTTGTTGGCTGTGCGTGTCCCGAACAGCTTACAGACGCGATGGAGGCGCTCGTCTCATGTCTCGAAGACGAAAGCAGATACGTCCGTGGCCGGGCGGCCGAAGCGCTGGGTTTGCTTGCAGGTGTTGATTCCGTTGAGTCGGTCCCGCGAGCACGGCTCGACGCTCTCACCGCAGACGAGGAGTTTGTTGCAGAGCGGGCCCAGTTCGCCCTGTCTCAGTATCGTGGGGAGGACCCGTCTGATGCGGTCACAGGAATAGCCACGAAAAATGCAATCCGTACCCAGACAGCCGACATTGTCTCGGAAATCCGGACGCCAGAAGGCGAGGGCGAGTGCCCACACTGCGGGCTTTCACTCCCCGACGCCAGCCCCCCGCTGTGTCCGGGCTGTGGCACACCGCTGTAAGTACACAGTCGGTCGGGTAGTGGTGGCAAACAACAGGGCCGCCGCGGATCAGAGTGATCGCTCCGTATGAGATACTCTCACACTGTTAGTAGCCGAACGGTTATAGCTCACAACCGTTGTGGGCGGATATGGACCTCTCAATCGTTGATCTCTCTCCGGTCCCGGATGACGGAACTGCGACTGACGCGTATGCAAACACCATCGATGCCGCCCAGCAGGCCGAACGTCTCGGCTATTCCCGATTCTGGGTGGCGGAACATCACGGGATGGGGAACACGCTCGCAGGAACAACACCCGAGGTACTGCTCGGCAACCTCGCCGCCGAAACCGACTCAATTCGGCTCGGATCGGGGGCGGTCCTGCTCAATCACTACAGCCCGTTCAAAGTTGCAGAACTGTTCGGCTCTCTCGACGCGCTCGCTCCGGGACGCATCGACGCGGGGCTTGGACGGGCCAACGGTTCGCCGGCTGTCGACCGCGCACTCGGGACAGATCGCCGTGTCCGGAACCCCGACGAAGACCACGCCGAAAAAATCGAGGCTGTCGTCTCGCACCTCTATGACAGCTACCCGGACGGTCATGCCTACAGTGATCTCGAAATCCCTCGTTCAGATGCGGAAACACCTGTCCCATGGGTTCTGGGGTCAAGCCCGTCAAGCGCGGCGCTGGCCGGCGAACTCGGACTGCGCTACTGTTTCGCCGCGTTCATTCGACCGAACTTGGCTACCCGTTCGTTCGAGGAATACCGGGACCACTTCGAATCGTCGCAGTTGGCCGGCGGCGTCGGCGAGCCACAGGGAATGGTCGCGGTGAACGCGGTCTGTGCCGAGACCGACGAGAAAGCGGCACGGCTCCGTGCCGTGGCCGAAGCATCGTTCAAGCGGATGGAGCGAGGGGTCATTGGAACGACTCCATCTGTCGAGGAAGCTATCGACGAGCTTGGGGCCGTGCCCGAACCGACGCCTGCCACGCTGGATGTCGGTGAGTGGCCGCGGGCAATCTCCGGCAGCCCGGACACGCTCAGCGACCTTCTCGAACAACTGTCTGATCGTGTCGGGGTCGATGAGGTGATGATTCAGCACGTCGTCGGCGACCACGCTGACGCACTCCGGTCACACGAGTTACTGGCAGAGGATATTGGGCTCAAACCACGCTAAACGGCACCCCTCCGAAAACACGGAGTGTGGCGCGACGACGGCGCAGTTACTGCTGGGCTGATGCTGGCCCGTCGGGTGGAGTATGGCGACTTCTATGTGTGTTCTCGCTGCACCGTGATGTACTCGAACTGGCTCTATGGGCGTTTTGCAACGATTCACGTCGCGTTTTACTAACGGTTGTGAGCCGTCCCGGAAAGGGGGTAAGCATTGAATTTGCCGTCAATTTGAGACCGCGCTCGAAATGATCCGAGGGAAACGAAGCGCGTCGACAGTAGAGATGCAGTGGTTCTCAGGTTGGATTGTACGTAGACGCTCTCTCAGAGGTCAATACGGACGGGTGGCACAATAAAACCGAGTTCACTGTGCGACAGTGTGGTGAGAATCGAACGTAACGTTATATCAATGGTGTGCCAAACTGCGCCCATGAGCCGGACAATTAATTCGATTCTCGTGCCGACCGACGGCAGTGATGGGGCACGGATAGGAGCACTGCGAGGTATCGATCTCGCCGCTACAGTCGGGGCGGACCTCCATGTATTGTCAGTAATTGACTCCCGTGACATCGAACCCGATCTGGACTCGCGTGCTCAGACCGAACGAGAGCGTCTTTTCGAGGAAGAGGCACAACAGGCGGTCGATTCCATTGCGGGACTCGGCCGTTCCCACCTCTCTGGTCCGATCACTACTGCTGTTGAATCTGGGATCCCGTTCCAGACGATCAACGACTACGTCGAGACCCATGACATCGATCTCATCTTTATGGGGACACAAGGGCGGACAGGGTTCGAACGGGCTGTTCTCGGGAGTGTTGCAGAAAAGACGCTCCGGACCGCAGACGTTCCAATCGTCACGGTAACTCCGGACGGGGACATCGTCGAAATCGGCGACCAGCGGTATGAAAACATTCTCGTCCCGACTGACGGCAGTCAGGGAGCAGAACTGGCGATCGAATGGGGCGTGACGATAGCTGAGTTGTATGACGCAACGGTACACACGGTCTATTCTGTCGATACGGGTCGGTTCGACAGTGTTGAGGGCACAGCTGAGATTCACGACTCACTCGAACAAACCGGACAGGAGGCACTTGGGAGAGTCCGTGAACGTGCCCGAGCAGCGGATGTCAGCGTCGCAGGCAGTCTCGCAAGCGGGCCGGCTGCGCGCACGATTCTCTCTTACATCGAGGAGCACGATATCGACCTCGTCGTGATGGGAACACACGGCCGATCCGGCCTCAGACGCTACCTTATCGGAAGTGTCACCGAGACAGTTGTGCGTAATGCGGCTGTTCCGGTCTGTTGTGTCCCGTTGCAGTGATACGCTTTTCACGATGGCCCTGTTCGGACCGGTTCAGTCGTCTGCGACCGCCGGAGCGGTCGATTCCGCAAGGTCGGCTTCGGATAGCCCCGACAGAGGCGACCACTCCAAGTCCTGTTCGTACTCGAAGGCACGGTGGTCCTGCGTTGGATCGACGACTGTCAGCGAGAGCCAGTTGTTGTCGAGCAGGTCCGTTAGCTCCGCGTGGTCAGCGAGAGCGCCGTTGACGCGGTCGACCGGAGCATGGACGACTGTCGAGAGGCGAAGCGGCTGGTGGTGCGGTTCGTCGTCAGCGGCCATCAGCGACTGCAGCGGGAGGCCGGTCATCAGATCGCCGCCGTTGCCCTGATAGACGCCGACGTTGCCGACGGGGTTGTGTGTCACCTTCGACCCGCTGCCGTAGACAGCGTTGTCGACCGTCGAGAAGTAGTACTGGGTGTTGATCCACTGCGTGACGACCATCGGCCCGGTGAGTATCGCCTCCAGCGCCTCGCCGTCAGGGTCGGTCGACCAGTCGTAGGAATGGAGGAACGCGCGGCCGTCGAGGTCGACATCGCTCGTCAGTTCGCGGGGGCCGACGACGAACCCGGCGTTACCGGCCAGCCCCCATTCGGGGCGGGTCTCGGCCCAGTCGGCGGCGCGGCGCTCCGTCTCACTGACCCCCGACGATACGTCGGCACCCATCGACCCGACGCGCTCGGCAGCCGCGTTGTCGCGGGCGGTAGCGAGGTCGGCGCGCAACTGCTCGATATCGGCGGCGTGGGTCTCTGGAACGTCGCTGTCGTACAGTTCCACCTCGTCGGTCGTCGTGTTGTGTTCGCCGGCGAGGAAGACAGTGTCTTCGGGGATGTCGAAGCCGCGGTCGCGGAGCGCGGTCCTGACTTCTGTGTCGTTGCAGATCGCCGCCAGCACGCGAGCGTTCGGACCGCCGGGGTTGCCGGCACAGGCACCACAGTCCAGACTCGAATCGTAGGGGTTGTTGGTCGTTTCGCTGGCGTGGCCGGTGAAGACGACGAGGCGACTGAACGTCTCCCAGCCCATCAGGTCGAATGCAGTGGCGGCATACTCGACTTTCTCATCAGTGGTCAGCCCCACCGGCAGATCACCGGCGTAGGTGTGCTGGTGGTGAACGAGCGGGTCACAGAACTCGTGTTCGTCGGGCACCGAGCCGTCAGCTGCGTCAAATAAGTCATGCACGCGTCCGGGGACAAGCGTGCGGGCCGCGAGCGCGAGGCCGTACCCGCTTCCAGCAGTCTCGACAAAGCCGTAGGCCGTGGCGGCGTTGGCCTCCAACGTCTCGATAATTTCGTCAGCGGTTTCACGGATTCCCGATAAGCGGTCGTGGCTCTCCTTGGTGTCGTCGTCGGTCGGAACGTCGGTGATGCGGTGCTGCGGTTCGAGAATCGGCGGGCAGGCGTCGACCGACACGTCGGCGTCGTAGCCCTGATACTCCATCGGAATGCCGAAGAAACCGGCATACCCGTGGGTCTCGTAGTCGCCCGCGGCCTCGATGTGGCGACGGATGATCTCCGAGCGGGTGTCGATACAGAAGACCATCTGCGCGTCCGGGCGGCCCGAACTGCTGCCGTCCGCGAGTGACTGGCTCTCCGCGGCGACGGTTTCGACCAGATCACTGCGGTAGCTCGCTTCCCAAGCACGCAAGAACGCTCCGGCGAGTTCGGCGGCTGGATGCGGGTCGAGACTGTCATCCGAGGGAGCGATGTCAGCACCGACGGCATCCAGCAGGGCCAGACGCGCAGCGAGGTACCCGGCCAGCGAAATCGGGTGCGCCGACTGCCACGCGCCGTCGTCGTCGGCACGCTGCTTGATGAGTCCTGTCCAGCCCGGGAGAGCGGCCAGTTCTGCCTCGAAAATAGGCTCCCACTGGCTCTCCGGGAACGGCTCAAGCACGTCCCTGATGGCTTCACTCGGCGTTTCAGGCAGATCGGCAATGATCCCCTCGTCGGGGATTTCGCCGTCGTGCTCAGCGACCCCGCGGAAGGCAGTGTAGAACCCTGCTTCGCGGTTCGGCATCGACCAGTGAGCACTGCCCTCGTCGAGAAACGCCGACAGCCATTTCGTCAACACTTGGTCGACGTGGTCGGTGGCGGTGTCGGAATCGCTGTCCGTTGTCTCGGCCGCGTTGGCCATGTGATCGAGCAGTATCTCGGGGTCATCCTCGTAGCCGATCTCAGAGAGTTCGGTGTCGAGAACCGCCGGGTCTATCTGGCCGCGCTGCAGCGCCGCACGGAACGTCTCCTCGCTGGGGTAGCCGCGGCCGCCCAACAAGTCGGCTGCCTGCGTGACCGCCTCACTGAAAGGCTGGTTCTCGAACCCCGAGAGTGGGTTTGCCGTCACGAACGAGTGGATGGGCCAGAGGGAGCCGACGGTGGTCGCTGCGGTCTCGATACTGTCGTGGACGGTGGGTTCAGTACTCATTGTACTCCTCCGTCGTGGTCAGGACAGTGTCGGCTGCCGGTTGGCCGGCGTTCAGCAGCGCCACGTAGAGGCGCTGGCTGCGCTCATGGACACCAGTCTCGATGCCGGTGTAGATACCGGCGAAAACGACGGCGATGATGCCGTGTAGTAGCGTCAGTTCGGTCGTTGCCGGGCCGACAGGCATGAGCCCCGCAACGCCTGTATAGACCGCGGCGTAGATGACGATAGCCGGGAAAAAGACCACCGGGACAGCCCCGTAGCGGGCCGCTGCCGGAAGCGAGGTGTGCTGGACAGCGTCCCGGGCCGCGTGGAGCGTCGTGAACACCACGAAGAAGGTCAACAGGAGGCCGCCATCGACCTTCGCCCCCTTCCCTGTCAGGACCGCGAACAGCGCGCCACCGGCAAGACCGGTCAGCAGCGTCACGACGATACCGAGGATGGTCGTCGTCGTTCCTATCGTGTGTGGTGTCTCCTCACTCGGGCTCATGTGTTCGACCTGTCCGCCTGCGCTGAGGAACTGGTAGGCTTTGTAGAAGCCGTGCAGGATGAGGTGGGTGATAGCGGCCCCGAAGAAGCCGAGACCGACCTGCATGATCATGAAACCCATCTGGCCGACGGTCGAACAGCCGAGCTTGCCCTTGATGTCCGTCTGAACTGATTTCAGGAGCTTCCCGCCGATAGCACTGGCACCGCCGATAGCGACGATTGTGAGCATGAGCGTGGGGTCAACGGTGATAACCGGCGCGAAGCGGGTCAGCAGAATGCCGCCCGCGTTGACGAACCCGGCGTGCATCAGCGCGGAGGCAGGCGTCGGCGCTGTCATCGAGGAGAGGAGCCAGCCGTGGAACGGGATCAGGGCGGACTGAATCATCGCCGCGAGCACGAGCGCGCCAGCGGCGACCAGCCACATCGGGCCAGCAAGTGTGTCGGCAGCCGCCGTAATTCCGGAAACCGTGGTCGCACCGGTCGTCCACCACAGTGTCGTCAGCGCGACGGCGAGAAGTCCGCTGCTGGCGATGAAGTACTTGCGGGCGACCGCCGCAGCCGCCTGTGCCTGCTCCCAGCCGCTGACGATACCGATGAGTTTCGCCATCAGCAGCCCCATCGCGAGCCACAGCGCCCCGAACAGCGCGAGGTGGTCAGCCGCGACCAGCCCCATCACAGTCACCGTGAATCCGAATACAGCACCGAAAAAGGACGTTTTGAGACGACTGCCAGCCATGTAGCGGCGCGAGTAGCTGTGAACGATCCCGCTGAAGAAGGTGACGACCACCCATAGCAGAACTGTCAGCCCGTCGACAGCGACAACGCCGGGTATCTCCCACGTGAACCCAGCTCGGACCCGGGCGGCAAGCACAGCGATGCTCGCGGCGAACATCGACCACACGAGCCATGTGAGTGCGACGGGCACGAGCGGCGATTCAACCGTCGTGTCCGGGAGTGATCCAACCGTCGTCGTTGAGTTGCGTCCTGACATCGTTTTCGTAACCGGTCACGGTAACCACAGACTGTGATTGGCCGATCTGGTTGTCTTCACACCTAGTGCGAACGGACTGGTTATTAAATCCTTCTATACTACCAATTTGTTCCTAAAATAGTGAATGGTAGAACATTATGATCCTACGATTGACCTTCCAGCGAAAACACTGTCAGGGGATCAGACAGGTGTTTCGCGACCTCTGCCGGCAAAACTCTTCGAAGACGAATCTCTACTCACATGGACACTGGCTCGAGTATTGGGGACGAAGTGGCTGTTGAGATGGGACGGTATTACCAAACTGTTCGGTAGGATTGCTCAGAGAATCACATCGTTGCTGCACATGGATCAGCCACACCGATGACTTGTCCAGCCGTGTAGTCCCGCACACGCAGTTATCCAGACTACAACTCTGGGGCAGCGACTCTGTGGTCAGCTATGTCCCGTTTCCGGAATCAAACTTACCGAAAGGCGTCGTCTCGTGGCTCCGAACGAGCACTTCGTCGGCAACCGTCAGCCCCATATCGAGAAGTGCCTGCGCGACGGGCGTGATATCGCTATCCGATTCGCCAACAACCGTCACGAGAAGATTCTCCTCGCCGGTGACCAGTTCCTGTACCGATACCACACCGTCTATATCGAGAATTTCGGGGATTAAATCACCTCGCTCGGGAATCGACGCAGTGCAGTAGAGCAACATCCGGAGCGGATAGCCCGCCTGCTGATAGTCGACATCAGCACTGTACCCTTTGATAATCTCGCTGGATTCGAGATGGTTGATGCGCTTGCGGACGGTGCTGTCGGACGTATCCGTTCGCGCTGCGATGTCACCGGACGACATGTTTCGAGCATCCTCCTGTAACGCGTACAGAATCGCTCTGTCCACGTCGTCGATCTCCTCGTCAGCCATACTAGTGTGTCCACAGCAAGGACACTTTACTGTTGTACGTTACCCGGTTCCGCTGTTGGAGTTGTCAGCGGTACCGGAGCGGTTTCGACCGCTCCCGAGACAGTTGTGAATCGCTGGTACAAATCTGGCTCTGATAGGACAGCACAGAGATATCACTTCCCATGAACAGGTCTGGAATGAAAACTCAGCACTCGAACAGCAAACGGGTGACTGAGCTAATACTGTCGGCTGTACCTATTGTAAGATATTTGCTACCCCGAGATGGTATCGTTCTTGACAGACGTATAGCCGACACTGTATGGATGTTTCAAGATCCTGTTTTCAGGTGCGCCTAAAGTCGAAGCAGTTATATAATTTTAGGCTGGCCTAACAATTATGTCGAGAGATGACACGAGCCGAGAGGCCCCAACGAGACGGGACTACATGAAGTACGGCGGCGCGGTGGTGGGCGGAAGCTTATTCGCGGGCTGTGTCGGGCAGTCCGAATTACCCCCGACTGAAACAAGCACAGGAGACGAGTCACCCACAAGGGCTGAACCGACGGCGGCTGACAGCGGCTACTCGGTTACACTGTCGCCGATGGGACCCGTCGAGTTCGAATCGGTTCCACAGGACGTGTTCACAATACTGGGCCACCACGTCGACATGCTGGTCGCGCTTGGGCGAGGTGACGCGATCAACGCGATGCACGCGCCCGAATACCACCAGTCGTTGTATCGGAAGTTCCTCCAGCGACTCGAGGGAGTCGCAGTCGACTGGGACGGTCTGTACTCTTCGTGGCCGCCGTCAAAAGAGAAACTGTACGAACTCGATAGCGATGTCCATATAGCGGACCCAGCGAAGGTTGCCACAGCTGAGGGATGGGACGACAACAGCCTCGAAGAAATAGCGTCGCACGTGGGTCCGTGGTTCGGGAACACGCTCAGCGGCACTCACCAGAAACCACCGTCGGGCTGGGCCGATACGTACGAATACTACACGCTCTGGGACCTCTTCGGAAAGGTCGCGCGGGTGTTTCGGGAGGCCGACCGGTACGAGGCACTCAGAGCCGTCCGCGAGTCGATGCTGCAGACGATCAGGGCGGGCCTGCCGTCGAAAAGTGAGCGGCCGAGCGCGGCTCTGGTCCTGTTTTCCACCTCCGACGAGACAATCTGGGGCTATAAGATGAACTACCCGGGCTACTACGCTGCCCACACCCGTCCGCTGGGTGCGACCGATGCGTTAGCCGATGCCGTCGGTGACGGGTACGGCGACGACGGGCGGAACATCACACTCGACTCCGAATTGCTTCTCGAAGCTGATCCGGACGTATTGCTCGTTCTGGGCCCAATGACGGGATCTCACAATCTCGACGATATTCGGTCACAATTGGAGCACAACGAGGTGACAAGAGACATCACTGCTGTCCAAGAAGGGCAGATATACGCGCAAGGTGCTCGTCGACAGGGTCCGATCCTGAACCTGTTCCAGACTGAGATGACCGCGAAGCAATTGTATCCCGAGCAGTTCGGTACGTGGCCGGGCTACGTCGACGGCGACCCATGCCCCGAAATCCCCGCCGAGGAACAGCTCTTTGACCGCCAGCGGGTCGCTGACATAATCACGGGTGAGACACAGTGACTGATACCGAAGGAACGCCGCTCGAACGGCCGACGCGCAGGGAGTACATTAAAGCTGGAGGGGTTATTGTGGGCAGCAGTTTACTCGCTGGGTGTTCAGGCGATACTGCTACAGAAACCACTGCTACCGAGAATAGAGAGCCGACTGAGACAGCCACAGCGACCGAAACGGAGTCATATACCGTCTCCATGGAGCCAGTGGGCGAAGTTACGTTCCAGACGGTTCCCGAGCGATGGCTTCCCTACGGTGGCGCCTACGCCGACATGGGTGTGGCCCTCGGGCAGGCCGATAGCCTCACAGGTATCGGCGGGGCGGACCGCTACTACACGTACGTCTACGACGAGCTCCCCGGTGTTTCCGTCGATCAGGAGACGATCAACGCGAATCCAGAGGTCCGAACGAAAGAGGAGTTCTACGAACTCGACAGCGACGTACACCTCTATGATCCACAGATGCTCGTCAACTGGTTCGACTGGTCCCAGTCAGACGTCGACGAAATCACCGAGAACGTCGCTCCGTTCGTCGGAAACATGATCTTCCGTCGCTCCGATGAATGGCACGACTACCGGTATTACACACTCTATCAGGCCTTTGAGAAGGTCGCGGAGGTCTTTCAGGAACGGGAGCGGTACGAGGCGTTCAAGCAGCTACACGACGAGTATATCGCCGACCTGCAGAATCAACTCCCGCCGGCTGCGGAGCGTCCGAACGTCCTCCTTACGTTTGAGGGCACTGACGAACCGGAGTCGTTCTCGCCCTATCGACTGAACGACAAGGGCACGAGCAAGAAACAATGGCGTGACCTCGGCGTTACTGATGCGCTTGCCGGAACCGATATTGACAATCTCAGTACGACCAATCGGGGCGAATACGACTACGAAACCCTTCTGTCGGTCGATCCAGACGTTATCCTCGTCCGCGGCCACGAACGAAAATCAGCGACCGAGTTCCGGGAGACCGTCCTGCAGTTCATGCAGGACCACAGCGTCGGCAGTCAATTGACCGCCGTACAGAACGGACGCGTGTATCGCGGCGGCTACCTCCGCCAAGGTCCGATCCACAACTTCTTCTTGACCGAACGGGCGGCCCAACAGCTCTATCCCGATATCTTCGGCGACGTGACTTCCGACGCCGAACTCTTCGACCGGCAGCAAATCGCCGATATCGTCACGGGTGAGTTCGAATGACGGACTCGGATACCGCACCGTTCGAGCGACTGACACGGAGAGACGTTGTGAAAGGTAGTGGGGCACTCGTCGGTGGCGGAGTGTTCGCCGGATGCTTGGGCGACAGCGGTCAGGAGTCTTCAGTGACTGCGGCCAGCGACACTGCTACGGATGCCGAAACGAGCGCTACTGCGACCGCCCCAGCGACTTCCGACGAATCGTACTCCGTGACGATGGAACCGGTCGGGACCGTCGAGTTCGACTCTGTTCCCGAGACAATCGCCCCGTTCACCGCGGACTACATCGATATGCTGGTCGCGCTCGGTCACGGCGACGCAGTGCAGTCGATCTGGTACCGTGGGCGGTACAAGACGCTCCATTACGAGGACCTTGAGGGAGTCTCTATCGACCTCGACGCGCTCACACAGCTCTGGAACGACGGCGTCTCCAAGGAGCCGTTCTACGAGATGGACGCGGACCTGCACCTCATTGACCCGTATGCGTTGACAGACTGGCTCAAAGCATGGGACCAGTCTGACCTCACAGAGATTCGGGAGAACGTCGCACCGTTTCTCGGGAATCTCATTTTCCGACAGACTGACGACTGGCACGACTACCGGTACTACAGCCTGTACGGGGCTTTCGAGAAGGTGGCTGAAATGGTTCAGGAACGGGCACGCTTCGAGGCAATCCGCTCAATCCACGACGAACTTGTTGCAACGGTTCAGGCTCGGCTCCCGGCTCCGGAAGAGCGACCGAACGCCGCGCTCATGTTCGCCGGCGAGGAACCAGAGGAGTTCACGCCGTATCGAATAAGTGGAAACGGGACCAACAAGGAACACTTCCACACACTCGGAATTTCCGACGCCTTTGCCGATACCGGAGTCGAGGGGTATTCGGGCTCGGAGTCGCTCGATTACGAGATGTTACTGGAGGTGGATCCGGATTCACTCCTTTTGCGATACCATCGCGAAGGGAAGACCCGCGAAGAGTTCGAGAACTCAGTACTCGCGTACATGAAAGACCACGAAGTGGGCAGTCAGTTGCGGGCCGTCCAGAATGACAGAGTGTTTCGTGGCGGCCCGATCTACACCGGCCCGCTGCACAATCTATTCATGATCGAACGATACGCGAAGCGCTACTTCCCTGAAAAGTTTACAGAGACGAATCTGTTCGATCGGGAGCACCTCGCGAAAATCATCACAGAAGGTGCAGTTGCGGAATAGGAATGCTCACTCATCGCAGACCCGTGCGCTGACGGCTGTAGCTGAATATCAGTACCGCACTGAAAGCAGGTCACTCCCGAGGCTCCGCCGTCGTGCGAAGAGACTTGGAAAGACTTTTACACAGATTCGAGTTCAATTTTATACGGATGTCCACAGCCACCATACGTAACGTCCTCCGCGGTGACGGCGACCGATTCGTCTACGTCGTCTCCGCGTTAGCCGCGCTGAACGGACTGTTGTTCGGGTTCGACACCGGGATCATCTCGGGCGCGTTCCTGTTCATTCAGGACTCGTTCGTCATGTCGCCGCTCGTCGAGGGGATCATCGTCAGTGGCGCGATGGCCGGGGCCGCGGCCGGTGCGGCCGTGGGTGGCCAGTTAGCCGACCGCCTCGGTCGCCGTCGCCTCATCCTCATTGCGGCCATCGTGTTCTTCATCGGGTCGTTCACGATGGCCGTCGCGCCGAACGTCCCCGTCCTCGTCGCCGGTCGGCTTATCGACGGCGTCGCCATCGGCTTCGCCTCGATCGTTGGGCCGCTGTACATCTCCGAAATCGCGCCGCCCAGCATTCGCGGCGGACTCACCTCGCTCAATCAGCTCATGGTGACTACCGGAATCCTGCTCTCGTATTTCGTCAATTACGCGTTCGCCGATGCGGGCGCATGGCGGTGGATGCTCGGTGCCGGGATGGTCCCAGCTGTCATCCTCGCCATTGGCATCCTGAAGATGCCCGAAAGCCCGCGCTGGCTCTTCGAACACGGGCGGAAAGACGAGGCCAGAGCGGTCCTCAAACGGACGCGTTCCGGCGGTGTCGATGAGGAGCTCAGCGAAATCGAGGAGACTGTCGAGACGCAGTCCGAAACCGGCGTTCGTGATCTGCTGGCATCGTGGCTCCGCCCGGCGCTCGTCGTCGGTCTAGGGCTCGCCGTCTTCCAGCAGATCACTGGTATCAACGCGGTCATCTACTACGCCCCGACAATTCTCGAATCCACTGGCTTAGGAAACGTCGCCTCGATCCTTGCGACAGTTGGTATCGGGACAATCAACGTGGTGATGACCGTCGTGGCGATTATGCTCGTCGACCGCGTTGGTCGTCGCCGACTCCTGCTTGTCGGGGTCGGTGGGATGGTTGCGACGCTCGCCGTCCTCGGTACCGTGTTCTACCTCCCCGGTCTTGGTGGGGGCCTCGGCGTCATCGCCACAATCAGTCTGATGCTATTCGTGTCCTTCTTCGCAATCGGTCTCGGGCCGGTCTTCTGGCTCCTGATCTCAGAGATATACCCGCTTTCCGTTCGCGGGTCCGCGATGGGCGTCGTCACCGTCGCTAACTGGGGTGCGAATCTCCTCGTGTCGCTGACGTTCCCCATCCTGACTGACGGCGTCGGAACCTCTGCGACGTTCTGGCTGTTCGGCCTCTGCAGTCTCGTGGGACTGGTGTTTGTCTACCGCTACGTCCCCGAAACAAAGGGTCGGACGCTGGAGGCAATCGAAGACGACCTCCGGCAGAACATCTCGTTGGCTGACTGAACCGGTTCTTCGAACGGCAGGCGAATCCACCGCCTTCGGTTCTAGACTCCGAGACGGTCTAATGCACTGTCGAGTCTCGGAAGTCCGTCGTCGCCGAAAAACCGGACGTTCTCTAGCGCGTGGAAAGCAACGTACACGTCGCGTCGTTCTTCGAAGTATCCCGCAGAAATGTCACGGTGCCGGCAGTATTCATCGAAGAAGGCGTCACCGATTGACTCCAGCCGGCTGACGTACGCTAAGTCCACTTCAGCGTGGCCGAAATATATCGCTGGGTCGAGAACGGCTCGAACGGTTCCGTCAGCCACGACAGCGTTTCCGGGATGGATGTCGCCGTGTAGCAGCGACGGCGTGGCCGGTTCGACGAGTCGGGTGTCGAGCGTGTCCGCCAGTCGCTGCACCCGGTCGAACTCAGTGGCTGGCAGGACTCCATCGTTCCGTGCAGCCGTTGCGAACGGGAGTAGCCGTCGCTCGCGGAAGAAGTCGATCCATGAATCGGTCCACGGGTTCGACTGGCTGAACGGGCCCGAAAGAGTATCGAACGGAAAACCGAACGCGTCAGCCGAGATATCGTGGAGAGACGCGACGTGGCGCGCGAGGTCGCGTTCAGCCCGCTCGTCGAACCGGTCGTCGCCACCGATGAACGACATCACGAGCAGTTCCGGTTCGACGTGGAGGACTTTCGGCACGGGCAGCGGCGTGTTACGGTCGAGGTACTGAAGCATTGCCGCCTCGATTCCGAGTGGCGAGTCATCGACCTTCGCCGCTACGTCAGAACGGTCGCGAAACGACACGCGGTAGACCGACCCGACTTCCCCGCCGTCGAGTTCCAGTGCATCGCGAGCATCGGCGCTTAGTACGCTCGAAACCCGCTGTAGCACTGTCGCCGTCTCCTGTTCCGCGCTCGCTCCCTCGTCCATATTCGACGTACGAGAGGGGTTCCAATAGGTCTGTTCGTCGCTGCCAGAACCCGACTGCAAACACGGATTACAGGCAGTGCTCGAAGCAGTTGGTTCCCTACACGGAGCGGTCAGCGCTGTCACCTAACTGCACCACGAGTCGTTCTGTGGCGAGGGCGTACACCGTCATCTCCGTCCCCTTTTCAGAGTACCACGTTTCGGCAGGTTCGATAAGGTCAGCTTCACAGAGGCGGTCAAGGTGATAGGAGACGCTCTGGAGCGAGCGGTCGACTGCGTCCGCGATGTCCGAGGCGGTCTTCGGTTCGTCTCTGACCGTCCCCAGTATCTCTTGTGCGGCCTCGGACGAGAGGATCTGAAGCACGTCAGTTGGTTCGGTACCGTTGACTACGACGTTCGTCTGCTCTCGGGGTGCATAGTCAACCGGCGGCTGGTGGGGGAAGACACTTGCCATGGATTGTAGGGGGTATCGACGACTGTTTCTGTTTGTTCGGCTCAATCCGAACAAATCAATCAAACAATTTAATACTTACGGATTAATAGCCAGAGGTATGACGCAGCAGGGCACGCGGCAAACAGGGCAGCCAGTTCGGATGTATGAGTGATGACGACAGCGCGGTCGCACGCGAACGCGTCATCGAGTCGATGGAACAATCGGCTGAGGTGTACGGTCTCAGTCGAAGTGCCGGGCGCATCTACGGCGTGCTGTACTTCGCAGCAGACCCGCTCTCCATCCCAGAGCTCGTCGAAGAAACGGGGTACGCAAAATCAACCGTGAGTAACGTCACGCGGACGCTGTCGCGTGTCGGGCTCATCCACCGTCGGTCATCTACAGGAGGTGGCAGGCGAGTCCGGTTCAAGGCCGAACGCGAGGTCTGGTTCATCCTGCAGGACGTGTTCCAGCAATACATCCAGCGGGAAGTCCAGACGACGCTCAGGACCATCCGCCGGGCGGAAGAGCAGGTGCGAGCAGATACTCGCGAGCAAGAGCGCGTTCGAGACCTCCGCGAGACGTACGAAGACCTCGAGGAGATCGTACAGCTTGCGTCGGAGTACTCGGCCGCCGAACTCCGCGAGGCGCTTGAGACCTACGAACGGTAGTTCCCGCACTACCAGTAGACCGTATATGTACACGCGTCGTCCCCGTTCCGGCGACACGCCTCGCCCGTCTCCTCGATGAACACGAACGCGTCGACCGGCGCGTACTGCTGGGCAACCCCACGGATGAGGCCACGGTCGAACGGACACGGATACGGGTTCTCACACGTCACCTCGCCGGTCTGGTTCCCCAAAGGTTCGAAGCGGTAGTACCCGATGTCTCCGCCACGGTGATTTCGCTGGTAGGCCTCATCTATCGACTGGAGACCCTCCGGAACAGTATCAAAATCGTTCGGCCAGTCCGCGACGCGGGGAATCTGTTCGCCGAGTCGGTCGAGGACATGCGGTTGCAGGTCATCGGCAATCGTCTCGAACGCGTTCAGCCAAGCTTGTTGTGGGTACCACTCGTCGGCCGCCGGGTCGGTGATCCCCTCCGCAGCGAGCGCCGTTAGCGCCCGTTCCCGGTACTCGTCTGAGAACTTCCCCATCGCCGCCTCGACTATCGTGAGTACCGTTTGCCCGTTGATTTCGACAGCCGGGTCAAACGCGTCGTAGGATGCCATTCTGTCCGAACGTTCACGGGGACGGAAATAAAACCGACCATACACTCGCCACACATGGCACTTACAGCCTGTGGTGGATGTGCCGAAACGAAGTTCGCGGGGGCTGCCGGCTCCACACGGACCCTACACGACCGCCCTCCGGTGCGACGCGTTCCGTGACTGGCTGGCTACGCTCCAGTACGGACGTCGGTGACCCACGCCGGCCGGTTCACTGTCGTCTCGCCCGACTCGAACTCGAAGGAGAGGTCGTACGTTTTCGGCCCATCACCTGTCAGTCTGACCAAGGCGAATTCTGCATACGTCCCTGCAGGCCTCGTCTGGTCCCACGTAACTGTCGCGGAGCGAACGGCAGTCGTCTCACCGACTGTTCGCACGGTCCCTGTAGCCCCGGTGACGTGGTACGCCTCCCGTCCCTCGTACCAGCCGTTTTTCGGCGTGTAGACGGTCGCTGCCTGAGAGGAGGTGGCTTCCTGTTCGTATCCGACGAGATACAAGTTCATGACGACTACCGACGCCGTTCCGGAAACATCGCCAGCCAGATCGTCTGAATCCTGCTTGCTGATGAACGTGACGGCCCCATCAGTCCGGTTCGTCCGAAGAAGTTCCAAATCGGAATCGCTCTGAATCTGGTCCCGTCGCCGGTCGGTACTGCTGTCGTCCTCGACAACGAGACGCCTGTAGACCGGGTCGCCCGGCGACGCCTGATACCGTTCAGTTCGGACATCACCTTCGTCAACGGACAGGTAACGCCCGCCGCCAGCGGTCACAGCGCCTTCGAACTCGAGCGCGGTCTCATTATCTGCGACAATCACTCCCGTCGCCCGGTATTCATCGGCGTCCGGCACCGTGAACCGTTCATCGACGGGCTTCTTCGAATGCGGGTCGACAGTTGTGAACGGGAACACGGCTGCGAAGACAAGCGCGAGGCAGCACAGCGCCAACACACCGTTGAGTAGCCTCGCGGTACGGCGGTCCATATCGGTGTGCTGATACCGACCAGCAAAAGCTATTCGGAAAGCTCGATACGAGCACTGGTGGCTACTTCTTCGGCAGTGTCGCGATGAACTCGTTCGGACCGATGCGGTCGACAGTGTACCCCTCGGCATCGAACGATTGTCGCTCCGCGGCCATCTGGTGGTAGAGTGGCGTCGGTTCGTGGTCGTTGACTATCGTCAGTGCCTCTCCGCGGTCCAGTTTTTCGAACGCGTCGAAGATCTTCGGATGTCGCTTCGGCGGTGGGATCTCTCGAAGATCGAGTTGCTGTTCTGCCATGCACCTATCGATTAATAGCTGCCGTAGAGAGGCTTTGGGCGAATATATTCAGAGCCGGAGTTCAACAACCCGGTGTGGTGCCACGGAGCCCGCATTCGGTTGCGTCGACGGCGTTACCGGTAGGGTAATCGTGTTCGGTTCGTCGTTACGGACGGCTGAGGTGACCGCTCACGCTCGTTGGTACCGCCTCGACCACTTCGGTAAGGACCGGCGGTAGAGGCCGACGCCGACAGCGCCGAGGACGCCACCAAACCCACCGAGGGCGGCAAGCAGGGACCCAGTCAGCGGTGAGATAGCGAATCCGACGATGAGGACCGGGACCAGCGGGAGGACCATTGCCGCGCCGAAAACAGCGAACAGGGCCGTATCGAAGAGGAACTCGTTCGGAGAGAGGCCGGTGAGATAGACGGTAGTCCCGAAGATGTAGCAGGCGACGCCGACGAGCAGGACGGCCCCGACGACCGCCTCAGCGACTGGCCCGCCACGCCAGACCAGCGCGAGTCCGTAGAAGGCGAGGCCCACCAGTGGACCAAGCAGGAGAAATGCCCGGAATTTCCCCGCGAAAACAGCGTTCACAGAGATCGGGTGGGCAAAATACAGGGACACGTCGTCGGATTGCGTGAGCCAGTTATAGGTCGTAAACCCCGAGAGACCGAGAATCGCACCGAATGAGATACCAGTGGACGGCTTCACACCCGTAATCTGCCCGGCAAAGTCGACGAGGGCAGCGGTAACACCGAACAGCACTGCCGCCGAGAAGAGGACTTTCCCGAACCCGCCAGCGCTTCGGTGGATATCGAGGAGGCTCTTCGTTGCAACCGGGTCTCCGATCTGCTGCCACCACCGGCGAAAGGTTGGTTCGACCGTCCGAGCGGGCCGGGGGGCGGTCCCATCGAAGGTGCTAGCGCCCAGCACAAAGACACCGACGAGACTGGCAGCCGTCGTTCCGGCTCGCAAGGGGGTCTGTACAAGGAATAGACCGTAAGGAGTGTACGACACGACATCGATGCCGCCGGCCACCGCGGTACCGACTGCGACGAGTGGGACCGCGAGTAGCGCCAGTCCGGGTACGCCACGGCCGGCGAGACCGAGGGCCGCAATCGTCGTTCCCATCCCGAGGACGAACATCATCGTCAGAGTCGCCCATAGAAGAGAGACAGTCTCAGCTACGAGGATGGGTCCGGTGGCTCCTCGGACTGCCAGCACCGTTCCGAGAGAAAGTGGCAGCAGAAACAGCACCGCGTAGTAGACGCTGTCCTTGATGACGAAAAGCCCCAGTAGCTTGTTCTGCGATAGCGGGAGCGTGCGGGCAGAGAACACCAGCAGCGTCACATCACCGAGGAGATTCCGGAGGGCATCCCGTCCCACAAAGCCGATAGACCCCGTGTGGAGACCGAAGACGAACACCAGTGCGTGGAGGCCAGCGAACACGGTCTTCGGTTCGGTCCCGGTAACAGCGAGAAGCTTGGCTGCCCCTCCAGCGAGGAGACAGATGAACACCGGAAACAGGGAGAAGTGGCTGCCCCGGAAGAGCCGGCTGTGGAGTCGCCACTCCTCGCGGAGCATCTCGACAAACACCCTGCGCGCCCGGCCATCACTCATGTGTCAGCGGTCTGTTTCCCTGAGTCACTGTTGGGTCGACGTTATCCAGAAACACGTCGAGGAGCGTCACATCAGCGTCGAGTTCTGCCGGCCGGACATCGGCGACGAGGTCGCCTTCGTACATGATTCCGACCCGCGAACAGAGTTCGGCCGCGACATCTACGTCGTGTGTCGTGACGACGATTGTGTTGCCGGCGTCCTGATACGAACGAAGGAAGCGCTTGACCCGCTCCTGAACGATCGGGTCGAGGTTCGCCAGCGGTTCGTCGATGAACACGACGTCCGGCTCGTGGAAGAACGCTCCGGCGATCATCACTTTCTGCTGTTGACCCCGTGAAAGGTCCGAGGACAGCGTGTCGAGCTTCGCGGTAAAGCCGAGGCGGTCGGCCCACGACTCGGTCTGCTCGGTCACCGATTGGTCGGGCATATCCCGGATCGCACCGACGAAATCGAAGTACTCACGCGGCGTCATGAAACTCGGCGGGGACTCCTTCTCGGGGAGAATCCCAGCCCGTTCACGGACCGCTGTCGGCTCCGTCGCCGGGTCGACACCGAGTACCGTTGCCTGCCCGCTATCCGGACTGAGCTGTCCGGTGAGTATCTCCATCGTGGTGGTCTTGCCGGCCCCGTTCGGACCGAGCAATCCGAAGAACTCACCATCGTCGATACTCAGCGAGAGGTTCGCTATCGCGGTCACGTCGCCGTATGACTTCCTGAGCGACTCGATCTCGATTGCTGTCACAGCGTTCTGCCGACCATCGTGGTTCTGTCGGTATAAGTTGTTATACTGAAGCAGAACACCTCAGGGGGACAGAGACCGGTTTCGACGAACTATCTCTCAAAACTCGGGCGAAAACCCGAGAGAGAAACTGTTTTGGGCCGGCCTAAACTATCGCTAGATACCCAAATGACGACCGCAAATCTGGAGAACGGAACGGCGGCTCGGTCCACCGGGGGCCTCTCGAGCGATGCCATCGAAGCGGTGGCGTTCCTCGCTCGCTCGGAACACCGCCTTCGCGTCCTCGAACTCTTGTCTGAAGGGGCCTGTAGCCGTGACGAGCTGAGCGACCGGACGGGGGTGACGCGCGTGACGCTCAGTCGGATTCTCGGCGACCTGAAAGACCGTGACTGGATCACGCGGCAAAACGGGGAGAGGGTGTACACGCTAACCGGGCTGGGAAAGCTTGTCTACGACGATTTCACGCAGTTACTCGGGACCGTTTCTATCGGACAGGAGTATCCCGATGTCGTCCAGCGACTGCCGACAGACTGGTTCGACTTCGACCTTCGGTGTCTCGCTGAGGGGCGACTCGTGGCCGACCAGAGCGCCGACCCGCTCGCCGCGGCTCGCATCGTCGCTAACGCCATTCAGGACGCGTCGTCGTTCCGTTCGCTCCTCGGAACGTTCATCGCGCTCCCGATGTACACGTACGAAGAGGCAGTCCGGGCAGGCAACGAAGCGGATGGAACCGTCGTGTTCGACATCGACCTGACCGAGACGATGCTTTCAGACGCTGACCTCCGTGGCCGCTGGCAGACAATCGAGGCGGCGACGTCATCGGTGACATACTACAGTCTCGACGAACCTGTTCCCTGCAGTATCGATCTCATCGACGGTGAAACCGTGTTTCTGACCATCGACCGCGAACGCGACACCGGATTCGAGATTATCCGCTGCACGCACCCCGAGGTTGTCGAGTGGGCGTCAGAGGTAATTGACGATGCCCAAACGGCGGCCGCTCCGCTTAGTCACCACGTTGACACCGCCGATAATTGAATACAGCCGGCGTAGCGGACGCTATGTATTGCGCGGCATAATTGTCAGGGATATATTGCCAGAAGTGTCTCCCGCCGCCAGTGTTGGTATAACCGTTGTTTGAGTAATCGATAGCTCTTAAGACATGACAAGGGAGATATATTACATGGTCCCGCATCGACTCCACCACCTCGCCCTCCTCTGTCTAGTCTGTGTGATGCTCCTTGGCACTGTCATGCCCGCTGGGGCAGCGCCGCCGCCGCGGCCGCTGTGTGATGCGTGCGGCGACTCGTTCGAATCGACAGTCGACTCCCGCGGTGTGTCGGTCACTGTCACTCAAAGCAACGCAACTGTCGCCGTCCACAACAACGGAAGCGCAACGTGGGTTGTCCATAACCGCCTTTCTGACACGGCTGGGGCCGCACGCCTTGAGGCGAACGAGAGTCTTCGGACCGCTATCGCCGACAGAGCGATGTGGGACACGGAACTCCTGAGTGCGAACGTGTCAGACGGCGTCATAACGCTACGCTACCGCGAGGCCGACTTCGCCCAGCAGTCCGTCGGTGGGACGGTCCGTACTGGGGAGTTTACTGAAGCCTACGGCTATCGAAACCTCGATGGCCTCGGTGCTGATCAGTTGGTCGTCGTTGCTCCCGACGGGATGAGAGTCGGGAGGACCATCGACGGCGCGACTATCTCAGACGACAGACAACGGATGACGCTGACTGAACTCACCGACGGACGAGTCGTGACGTTTGTCCCCCGTGATACGGCGTTTGGGCCGCTTTTGAGCCTCCTCGCGGTCGGATTACTTCTCGGCCCCGTGATGGCGGTGAAGGCGCTCGCATACATCACGCTCCCCACAGCGGTGTTTACCCTCTTGATCGGCGCTGCCGCCGGGGGCGTCGGCTGGCTGAATTGGAATCTCAAACGAGTACGGGACTCCGCTGGCATCGTATTCGCCGGCTTCGGCGCGTTAGCGACTGCCCTGTCGCTTCTCGGAGCGACGGGCGTTTTGCGATTGGGTGGCATAGCAGCGCCCCTGTTCGGTGGTGGCTCTGCACTGTTCGTGTGTGGGATCGAACTTTCGCAACGGCGTGTCCGTGAGCGCGCAAGCTATCGGACAGTCGCTGGTGGTGCAGTCGTCGGAGCAGGTCTCGCCCTCGGAGCGACAATAGCGGCGGCTCCGATGGTCGTCAGTGACGGAGTCACGCTCCCCGTGTCAACTCTATTGGTTCTTGGACCCGGGTTTGTGCTTCTCCCGGCCGGGTACGCAGTCGGCCACGGGAACCGTTGGCTAGCGATGAAAACGGCCGCTATCGGGTTCGTGCTATCGATGCTTCCGGTACTCCCGGTACTGCCTGCGCCGTTCGGACTGGGCGTGCTCTTCATCCCCGTCACCGCGGCCATCGCCGCCGCCGTTGCTATCGCTGGCCTGCCGATTTTCCTCGCCGGTGTCTCCCTCGGGACGCCATCGTCTGGCTAGTGACCAATTGTGCCTGTGTGGCCAGTCCACGGAGCGCTGGGCGTCCCAGAAGACGACTTCGATGCCAAGGCGATGGGCGCTGTCGGCGAACGCACCGATCCCGAGACGCTGCCTGCGGAACTCAAAGCGCGCGAAAAGCCGAGCGGTCGGAAGCCGCTTGCCAAAATAGTCTGCATTTGATGGTTTAATTGACATCTTCTTCGGCCCGACTCGCGGGGCTTTCTCCTCAATTCTCCGTACCAAGCAGTAGACAGAGATCAGAACGCGATTGCGACCCGAATGTAGTGGCATCGTGCGCTGGTTAGAGCTGTTCCACTGAGCGACGGGACGATATTCAGACAGGTCTCGTCTCCAAGTAGCTACTCTTATAAGTGTGGCTGCCAGAGGAAGTGTATAGGCGGCCACAGCGGTGGGGTTGCCTCCCGTACCCATCCCGAACACGGAAGATAAGCCCACCAGCGTTCCGGGGAGTACTGGAGTGCGCGAGCCTCTGGGAAACGCGGTTCGCCGCCACCATTCATACCTGACTTGAGTTCCAGTGAGCCACGCGACTTTGCTGTAGTTCGGCGTAGAACCGTTGTAACTGCCACCAGACAGCCTTGCCGTTGCGTATCGAAGTGTCCGCATCCACGTCGTTGGTGTGTCATCGTCGATGGTGCGAACCAACAAACGGCCAGTCGTTCGCGGGGTAATGCGAGCAGGCACAGTAGTCGTATCGTTCACAGATTGCGGAACATCTGTGGTCCTACGTAACGCACAAGTTCTGTTTTGGGTCTTGGGCACTTACTTACTGATGCTGTGATTTGACGTGGTATGGACCGCCGCTACGTCATTGGACTCGTCGCGCTCGTCGCAGTCGGTATCGGACTGGTCGCTTTCACAGCGGTCTGGTCTCCGCAAACAACCGCTCCTATATCTGAACAGACATATCCTACAGGGGCAGGACCGGACCATATCAACTTCACGGCGCTGGAAACAGACGATACGAACGTTTCACACACTCCACGGTCGTACTGGGATTCCTACGCTCTCGTGTACACCGCACCGCCCGAACGCCGACTCGTGGAGGGCGATTACTACATCAATTCCGCCACGGGCGAGATACTCGCCAAACGGTGGCACAACGCCTCTGTCTATCGGAACGGGACGACGTATGCGTCTGTCCAGCCGGCCGACAGTCTCCCGAGCGAGCACCAGCGAGAGCAACTGGAAGCGGACGACAGCTACGTCTACGACAGCGCCACCGACGCGTATTACCGGTACGACCCATACTACGGACAGATCGCGCCCACGAACATCGGTCGACACCCAGACCTCCTCGACGGGTACACGTGGACGGCCACCAACACGACGACCCACCACGGTGTCCCCGTCATCACGTATCGCGCCACCGGCAAACGGGCGACCGCCGCCGCCGACGCCCCACCGCTTCGCAACGGCACGCTCAAACTCGGGGCTGAGGATGGCATCGTCTATGCGTTCGACATCACGTTTGACAGAGGCGAGCGCGTAGACCGGTACACCTACGAGGTCCGTCCCGCGCCCTTCCCGGACCACAGTTGGGTCGACACTGCCCGAGAGATCGCTTCCGAGAACGCGACCGAGACCACCGCCCGGCGACAACCGTCCCAGTCGCCGTAGCTTCACGCCCTGTCTTTCCCAGCACAACAGCGACTAGCGTTCTCTCGCGGAGTTCCAGCGACTGGCCACCAATCAAGGCGTCACAATCAGGCTAAACCGATACACTGTGCCCTGATATTTGGCCACGACACCCCGGAAGTCGACTCGAGTATCGTAGCTGTCTATGGACTGAAGGTCATCCGCGATACCGAACGCGTCTAGGACTTCGGCGAGTTCGTCAGAGGGCGGTGCGCCCTCTTCGTAGCGACGAGGGTCCTCGCTGATAGCGTCATCTATCACGCCACGAGCGGACTCCGAGAGGTCGCGCGAACTGAGGTCCAGTTCCAGAATCGCCGCTCGTGCGTGCTCCTCGAACTCCTCCCGACTGGTCGTGATCTCGTCGATAGTGTATGTCCACTCCGGCACAGTCACCGTCCGTTGCTCCGTGACAGGCCGAAAGTACTCGTCTCCGGACTCGACGTACGAGAACGGTGGTGATGGGACGAGTTCGCTGGCTCCGGCGTCGAGGTGCCGGTGATACTCGACGGTCTGTAGCTGCTCGAACTGAGGGTCGCCGAGGAACCCATCGTTGCCCGCATACACCGCGTCGAGCGCTGCCTCGAGGACGCGACTGTCCTGTGCCGAGCGGTCGAACGGTGGCCTCTCGACCGTCGCGCCCTCCGGCGGTGTCTCGTCAGTCCGCGTGACCGCAAAGTGCCAGCGTTTCCGTTCGAGTTGCCGTTCTGCGCCGATCTGGACCTGATAAAAGACGCCGTCCTGCCGGAGGAACGACGGGCGCGGCCGCGTGTCCCGGCCCCACTGGTCCCGTCCGACGAGCGGCCACTGTTGGACAGTAACACTGCCGGCGTCGTACAGTTCGGAGAGATACCGCTGCTTCGTCTCGGGAGTGAAGTCGACCCGGGTGGTCGCCGCAATAGCGGTCGGGTCTGGCCAGAGATACGGCCGGCCTACTGTCGAGAGGTCCAGTTCGCTGGCGATGAGCGCGTAGTCGTCGAGACTGCCGGGGTTTAGACAGCCGGCGCTTGCGGTGAGGACCCCGGATGCGCCGATGAGTCGGAGGGCATGGCGGCGGGAGCAACGCATTTCTGTCCCGAAGTAATCAATAATCCGATAAATTGCTTGTGGTGTCGTGCCCTGTCCACCATGTGAGCGACAGCGCGAGCTGTTCGTGCCTCCGTCACCCAAGTACGTCGCTGGCTCTGTGCATTTTCTGTTGAGTGGGGAGACAGATGTCGCGATATTCACCGTCGCGACAATCGGCTGTCTCGATACGCTCGCTCGGCCCCCAATATGAAACCGGCCACCACTCGAATGACACTACAACACGCCGAGTTCGAACACTGCGAGGTAAATCTGCCCACCACCGGCTACTATCATCACGATGGCTGCAATCTGGTTCATTCGTTGCAGGTGCCTGCCGAAGGTGCGCCAGAGTTCGATGCCAGCGCCCGCAAGCAGTGTCACGCCGATAAGCGGAAGCGCTACCCCGAGGGCGTACACTGTCAGGACAAGAATGCTTGCGTGGACCGACAATGCGAGTGCCTGAGTGACCACGCCAACGAACAGTGGCACGACACAACCCGCTGCGGCGACCGCGTACACAGCACCGAACACACCGAATCCGGTTACAGACGCCGGTCGCTGTGGCAGCGGGACCCGAAGTTCAGGCTCCCTGTTGCGGAGCATCACGACGCCGAGCACGATCAGACCGAGTCCGATGATCGGTTCGAGCATTGGGAGCGCGGTCTTGAGCGGTCGCCCGAGTGCAAGGACGAGCAGAGCGACGAGGGTAAGCGCGACAAGCGCCCCGCCAGCAGCGGCAGTGGCAGGTGGCAGCATACCGACATCCCCATCGCTCTCGCGCAGATAGTACCCGAGATACCCCGGGAGAAGCGGGAACGCACACGGAGCGAAGAAGGTCGCGACGCCGGCGCTTGCGGCGAACGCGAGTGTCCCAAGCACGGCAACTCCAGCCATCTTACACCAGTGCGTCGAGTTCGTTTCGAAGCGCCTCTTCCCCGGCGAGTCCGCTGTGACTGAACTGGATGGTTCCGCTTGCATCAGCAATCGCGATGTACGGAAGCCCATCCGCCCCGAACGCCGCCAGCAACTCACTGCCGGGGTCCAGTCCGACGGTCCAAGCACCGCCATTGCGGTTCCACCACTCGCTGATCTCTGTCCGGGTCAGTGTCTCGCTTGGCCGCTCGTTCGTCACTGAGACGAACTCAGCCTCCGGGTACTCGGGGCGAATCGTGTCTAGTATCTTGAGCTGGTCGTCACAGGGCGCACACCATGTGGCGAAGAGGTCGACTACCGTGACGGTTCCCGGGCTTGGCACGGCCGTCTCGCCTGCTGACGAGCCGCGTGCATCTAGGGTTTCCACGCGAACCGGAAGCTGGTCTGTGTCCCGGGGCTGGATGCCCGACAGCCCGTTCTGGGCAACCCACAGACTCCCCCCAGTGAGGCCGAGTCCTGTAACCGCCGTAACGACCTGCCGGCGGTTCACGCGTTTCTCACCGTTTGTAGGTCGGAAATAATGGTTTCTTCGTCCGGCGACTTCGACCGATAGGCACGCTCGACGTATCCATCGGCGTTGACGAGTAGCGTCAGTGCTGTGTGCGTGAACATGTACATATCCATGTTTTCAGGCTCGGTACGCTGGAACACAACCCCGAACTGGTCCTGTATGACATCCGTCGCTCGCTGCTTCGACGCTGGCCGAAGGAACTGCCAGTTGTCGCTATCGGCGTCGACGTTCATCTCGTCGGCATACGCCCCGAGCCGGTCTGCAGTGTCACGGTCGGGGTCGAAGGTTATCGGGAGAAACCGGACCGCATCAGCGTAACCGTTGTTCTGTGCGTGGCTCTGGATATTTCGTTGCGTTGAGATGAGAACGGGACACACGGTCTGACAGTGACTATAGAAGAACGTGAGGAGGGCTGGCGTTTCAACATCTCGCAATCGAATGTCCTCCGAGTCGGCCGGCACAGAGATACTCACGTCCGGAATCTGTTCGCCCCATGCGGGGTACGGAACGTCGCTGCTCTCGAACTCCCGGTCGGGCTCTTCGAGAACGACATCGGGGTTCGAATCCCCGGACCTGCCACCACCGAGACAGCCGGCGACTCCAACAATCGTTCCAACCGCACCAGTCGATTTGAGGACCGTCCGTCGGCGCATACACGGTACTTGTACCCTCGAATATTTGGAGAATCTGGTGTGACTCTCGTAAACCGCCTTTGGCACGATCTCGGGCTGTAAGTGTGTACCAACACTCCAGAGTCCCCAGTCCGAGACTGCTTCTGCGATCTGGCTGGGTGCCGGTGAGTCTGCGTACCACAGACTCTCGGACATCAGCAATATCAGTTGTTGTGAATACGTTTTCTTTATTTATCCAACTGGCTGAAAAAACCGGTCAGTGGGCGTGCATATTGACCGTCTACTTCAGGGCCAAAATATCAATCAAATTGCGTTAATTACAATTCTACTATAGATTCAGAGACGTTGCCATCTGGACCAACCCGAAGAGACAGAGAAACGTAATCTTGGATATTACGGTCAAACACTGTCTGACCATCGACAGAGATCGTAATATCGCAGGTCTCGCCGTCAACCTGCCGTATAATCGTGACCGAGTCGCCTGATTGGAGTTCGTAGCTTCTCTGACGACATGCCGCTTCTAGTACAGCCGTACCTGAAAAACTAGCGTCCACGTCTACTTCAGCTATAATTGACCCTTCACAAAACTCCGGGTAGCAAGTATCCGTGGATGTAGTGGTTGTGCTTGTGTTGGTCGGGGTAGTTGATTCAGTGCTTGTGTTGGTCGGGGTAGTTGAACCGGTCCCGTCTTTCATACATCCAGAAAGGAATCCCACTGAAAACACAGACACGGGTACCTCACGGCGTTCCATGTTCTCATGCTAAATTGATATGATAAATATCTTGTGAGAATCGGTTCTGTAGTGGCGAATCCTCCGAATATCCCGTGAAAATGTCGGTTGGTAGCTACGCACTCTGTACTGACCAACTGCTTGCTACAAATCCCGTGAGTAGAATTGCCGTATTCACGACGACTGACATAGTATGTAGTATAATCCGATAGGGGCTTCCAGAATCGGCGAGCAGGTGTCATAAATAAAATGAACCGACCTCAAGTGAGACTCTTTCAGGAAGTCTGTGTACACTTATACAGACAATACGTATATACATGATTCTTCTACCGAGCATACTCTTTTAAATACTGTAGTATATGTGCTAAAACTGTAATTTCTAAACGTCAACCAGCCGAACACTTATGTGTAACCTATCCGATATAGTGGCCGTAATGCCCGAGACAAAGTTTGAGGTTGATGTCGATAGTGCGCCAGACGAACAACCGGGTGCGAACCCGTTCAATCGGTGGCACCCGGACATCCCAGCGGTCGTCGAAGCGGACCCGGGCGAGAGCATGCGACTGGAGGCTCTAGACTGGACCGGTGGACAGATAACTGATAACGACAACGCCAACGAGGTCCGCGACGTGGACCTCTCGCAAGTCCACTATCTCGCGGGTCCCGTGCACGTCAACGGTGCCGAACCGGGCGACCTGCTGAAAGTCGAGTTCCACGACATGGGGCCGCTCAACGACCGCTCAGAGTTCGGGTTCACTGGCACGTTCTCCCAGCAAAACGGTGGCGGCTTCCTGACCGACCACTTCCCTAAGGCGGCGAAATCCATCTGGGACATCGACGGCTACACAGTCTCGTCTCGTCACATCCCCGATGTCGAGTACGAGGGGAAGATCCACCCCGGGCTTGCGGGGTGTGCCCCCAGCGAAGAACTGCTGGAAGCGTGGAACGAACGCGAACAGGAACTTATCGACAAACACGCCGAGGACCCCGAGTCGATACCGAACCATCCGACCGGAGAGGCGGAACCCGGCGTAGCGAACCCGCCGACGCCCGACGGGGCGCTCATGGGGGAGATGGACCCCGACGAGGCCGAGGAGGCAGCGGAAGTCGCGGCCCGCACCGTTCCACCCCGGGAACACGGCGGGAACCACGACATCAAGGACCTCTCTATCGGCTCGACGGTGTATTTCCCGGTCTACGTCGAGGGCGCGAAGTTCGGCATCGGTGACTTCCACGCTTCACAGGGCGACGGCGAGATATCCTTCTGTGGCGCAATCGAGATGGCCGCCTACGTCGACCTCGAATTCGACCTCGTGAAAGACGGGATGGAGAAATTCGGCGTCGATCACCCGATCTTTGAACCGGGCCACCGCGGGCCGAACTTCGAGGACTACGTCACCTTCTGTGGCTACTCGGTGACCGAGGACGGCGAGCAGAAGTACATCGATTCACACACGGCCTACCGCCGGGCCTGTCTTCAGGCTATCGACTATCTCAAGCAGTTCGGCTACACCGGCCAGCAGGCGCTGCACATTCTCGGGACCGTCCCGGTCGAGGGGCGACAGAGCGGCGTCGTGGACGTGCCAAACGCCTGTTCGACGCTCGCGCTGCCGACCGGCGCGTTCGACTTCGACGCGTCTCCGACGGGTATCGAACACAATAGCGCGGACCGCGGTGACCTCTGTGTCACCGACGACCCACTGGAATGAGGGATAGAGACAACGCTGGCTGGCAACGCTAATGTTGGGAGATGATGGCGACACTGACGAGCCGAAACCGCCACAGACTGCCACAGGACAACTCGCCGATGCAATCCGGACGACGCTCGGGCCCAACGGACTGGACAAGATGGTCGTCGGCGAGAACGGAACGGTCATCGTCACCAACGACGGGTCAAGCATCATCGAGTGGATGGATATCACGCATCCAATCGGTCGGCTGGTCGAACAGGCCGCGGCTGCACAGGACAGTGCCATCGGGGACGGAACGACAACGGCGGTCGTATTGGTCGGCGCACTGCTTGAGGAAGCCGCAACGCTCCGCTCGAATGGGCTTCATCCGACGACAATCATCGACGGCTACGTCAGGGCTTCCGAGGTCGCCGTTGACCGGCTTGAGCAGTACAAACGTGGCCTGCGCAGTCACCACGACGACCGACTCGCAGACATCGCGAAAACCGCCGTTACGGGACGGTGGGACGACGCTTCGACTGACCGGTTCGCCGAACTAACCCTCAGTGCACTGCAAGCTGTCGAGTTCGACATGTCGAAGCTTACACTCACGTCATATCCCGGCGGAGAACTCCGTGAATCAGCATGTCTCGACGGTGTGCTGGTCGATTTGGAGACGTCGTCGACATCCCTCGAAGCTCTCAATCTCCCACGTATCCGGACGCACGACGAGCCGGCTATCGCGATGGTCGACGCCGAAATCGGCATCGAGGATCCCGACCGCGTCGAGTCAGTGGAGCTTCAGGACGCGACACAGCGGAGCGCGTTTCAGGACCACGAAAAGGGCCGCAGAACGGCGCTCGTGACACAGGTGACGCAGTCGGGCGCGGCTGTCCTCCTCTGCCAGAAATCCATCGACGAGGCAGTCAGAACTGCGCTTGCACAGCGCGGCGTGCTCCCCGTCGAGCGGACCCGGCAGGACGAGTTCGACGTCATTGCCCGAGCGACAGGGAGTACGCCAGTCATGTCCATCGACAACCTTACTGCAGACGACACCGGGACTGTCGGATCTGTCACGCAGCGTACGGTCGGGACGACTCAGACACTCGTGCTGCAGGGCTGTCCCGAGGAGCAACGAGCATCACTTCTCCTCCGTGGCGGCACGCCTCACGTCGCGGAAGAGGTCCGCCGTATCGTCGCTGACTGTATCGACGTGACCCGTGCCGCAGTTGCTGACGGAACGTTTGTTCCGGGCGGCGGTGCGGTGCCGACCGCACTGGCAATGGACCTCTCCGCGCTATCCTGTGAGAGACCGGACCGGACACAGCTCGTCTTCGATGGGTTCGGAGCCGCGCTGGAAGCGATTCCGCGCACACTGGCTACGAACGCGGGCACTGATCCACTGGCCACGCTGACGACGCTCAAACAGCGACACGACAGCGGGTCAGAAGCGGTCGGCGTCGGCCCCGATGGCCGTCCCTGCAATATGACTGACGCGGGTGTCATAGAGCCACCCATAGTGTTCAAAAGTGCGCTACATCGAGCAGTTGCCGTTGTGACACAGATCCTTCGAGTCGACGACGTCGTGCAGACCAGCACTGGCGAGCGCACAACCGACAGTGACCACGACCACGCACATACTGCTGCGGGTGGCTATCCGTGGGCAGTGGGGCACTGAGGACGTGACAAGCTGCCATACGTCGATGACTATCCAGCCGACCGGACGCTGGACTTGTCCGGGTTACTCGTCCGCTGGAGGTTCGCGCTGCACCACGAATACCGGCCCGAGGAACCGGTTAGCGACCTGCTCGGCTGGCATCCCGAACACGAACGTCACAAGAGACGGGTCGGTTTCACCCATGACGACCGTATCGAACGACTCAGCCACGTCCGCAATCGCGTCCAGAGGGTTCCGGTCGCGGTCGATCCGTGTCTCGATAGTCGACGGGTCCATCCCGAACTGCGCTAATCGGTCCGCCATCCCGTTGAGAAGTGTCTGAATATCATCGTCCGTTGTGTCCTCGTCCACGACGTGATACAACGTCACGTCGGCATCCGTGTTCCCGAACACGCTGGCGACGACACGGGCCAGACGGTCAACTCCGATGGCCCCACGAACTGGAACCAGTACGTCTTCGACCGGTCCTGTGGCGTTCGGAACGAGAACGGCCAGACAGTCGTGTTCAGCAATCATGCGGTCAATCGTCTTCTGGCCGTTATGGGTGAACACGAGCCGCCGCTCGACAGTGGCTCCGGCCTCCTCGAACATCTCTTCGTACTCATCGAGCCGTCCCATGGCCCGGTCCTCGAACTGCATCCGGGCCTGTCCGGGGGCAGTCTGTTCTGGGATGACGTGATACCCCAGCAGGACGACGTGGGTATGCGCAAGTAGCTCAGGGATACCCTCAGGGACCGATTCTCCTTCGAGCACGCGGATCGGGACGAGTATCGATGGTCGGTCCGTCATAATTAGATATCTCCTTTGAGTGTCACGTCCCCAGCGTAATAACGGTACCAGAGGTACGAGGCGAGCATGACCACGATGCCGATACCGATAGATGCGGGCTGCATGAAGACAATTAGTCCGAAGCTCGCGAGCGCACCCATACCCGGGACCACCGGATAGCCCGGCACCCGATAGCTGGGCGAGTACCACTCGGGGTTCCGACGGCGCAACACGATCAGGGCGATACACATCAGCCCGTACATGATCAGGTGAAGAAACGAGGCAACCTCAGCCAGCAGTTCGACCCGGCCAGTCGCGACGAGGACGAGAATCGGTCCGCCAGCGGAGAGCAACGCAACGTGCGGAGTGCCGTACCGAAGGTTGACCTCGCTCGCCTTTCTGGGGAGCAGGGCATCACGGCTCAGAGCGTAGACCGCCCGCGAGGCGCTGAGAATCGACGCGTTCGCGCTCGAAAACGTCGCCAGCAGCCCGGCACCCAGAATCGCGACCGCACCGGGCAACCCGAGGAAGTCACGGGCGACTTCGACCATCGCTGTCTCCCCGAACGCTCCCAGTCGTGCAGCGCCGAACGCGCTGGTCGCGACGAAAATTGTGACAACATAAAAGACGGTGACAGTCAGGACCGACCCCACCATCGCCAGTGGGAGATTCCGACCCGGCTGTTTGATTTCACCCGCGACAGTAGCGACCTGCGCGAACCCCAAGTACGACGTGAACACGAGCGCCGCGGTCGTCAACACCCGGAAATATCCTCTGGAGAAGAACTGCTCCGGAACGCTGCCGCCACCGAACACGCCCACAGCGTCGAGGACACCGTAGGAAAGGAAGCCCGTCAGCACTACCAGAAGGATACCGACCACCACGTTCTGAATCTTCGCGGTGTTTTCCGTACCGCCGATACTCAGTGCCGTCAGTGCGACCCCGAACAGTAGCCCGATTCCGATGACCGGGCTGAACGGGAGTACGACATTGAGTTCAGCGAACACAGCGCTCGCGTAGTGGCCGAGTCCGACCAGATAGAACGCGGATGCGAACATCAGCCCCAGCCACAGCCCGAGGCCCACGATTGCGCCATACGCCGTCCCCATTCCCCGCGAGATGAAGTAGTACCCGCCACCGCTCCGGGGCATCGCCGTGGCGAGTTCGGAGGTCGGAAGCGCCACAAGCAACGCAATCAGGCCGCCGATTGCGAACGAGAGCGTCGCGGCGAGTCCAGCGTTGGCAGCAGCCAGCCCTGGAAAGACGAAGATGCCGGCCCCGATCATCGTCCCGATGCCGATTGCCAGCCCACCGACGAGCCCGATGGTCCGTTCGAGTTCAACGTCGTCGTCGTGGACAACCGCGTCGTCGGTGACGGCTTCTGGCTCCTCGACAGGTGCCTCACCGGCGACGTTCTCGCCCGCTGGCGCGACATCAACAGGCTGGTCAGTCATATGATAGATGTAGTTTCACCTGTCGGATAAAACCGCCGCCGAGATGGGGTTTCAGTTCTGGAGGCGACAAGAGCCGACTTTACGGGTAGTAATCCGGACAGTGAAAGCAACTGAACAGAGCAGGGCGTTGCGTAGAGTCGGCGATTCAGGCTCTCAGTGGTTGTCATGTTCGGCTTATACTGTCGGCTGTCCGTCTGGAAAGAACGTTGCCATTCCGGGGTGGAAAATATCTCAGAACAGGTACAGCCGACAGTATTAGTCGGGGCTCGTTTGGGATCACTAGCACTCACACACGTCGGCGTCGACACCGTGTGAGTCCTCGTCGCTCTGGCTGTGCTGGAACCGACCGACGACGCCAGCGGCAGTACCGCTGACAACGGCGGCATCGGCAGTGGGTTGGCCAGCTGTCGTCTCATTGAGAACACCGTCGTGGACGTGTCGGCGTTCCCGCACGGGCGACCTGCCACATTCGAGGGCGTTGTGGCACCGATTCTGTTCTTTTGCAGTAACGCGGCTGATTACGTCGCCGGCCAGAACGTAGCCGTAGACGATGGCCGCCTGCAGGAAGCGTGATCGGGCAGCGGTCCGCACACAGCCAGACAGTCAGACACCAATACAACCCCGCGGAACCGTCTGTCTCACCGTGAAAGCTGGTTCTGTATCGCGTTCCCGAGGTTAGACGCTATCGGCGGTTTCCGACTCATCGCTATCCCGCCGTGCAAGTACGATGCCGGCGATGAAACAGGCAGCCCCCAGCCCGTAGAGACCATAGCTCAGTGGTGCCGAAACGAGGAATCCTGCGACGATCAGTACTCCGAACGCGGCGTGCAGAATCGCAGTCTGATTCACAGCCAGATTAGCGGGTTCAGAAGCAAAAATAGCGCGGTACCGGGCTCGCTGATCGGGTCCAATCGAGAAGGGGTTGTGTGTGGGTATGAGAACGCCCCTCACTCACTGTTGGCACCGTTCGAATTCCGGCCACAGGTCATCGACCCCACACGGTCGTCGCCGACGCACTCGATTCAGGCGGGGTGAAGTCGCACAATAGGTGCGTCCGATGAGTCGACGGCAGCGAGCACGCTTCCAGTATCGGGTTCGACCACGACATCACGGATCCGCCACCCTCGGTCGGTGAGGAGAGGCGTCGCTTCTTCGACTGTGCGCCCATTGACTGTAAACCGGGCAAGGTATTGCGAGGCCAACCCACCGACGAGCAAGTCACCGGTCCACGCCGGAAAGGCGTCGCCGGTGTAGAACGTGGCACCGCTGGGTGGAAACCCACCTGATCCACAGTCCCACGAATACACTGGTGCAACGACATCGTCGCGTTCCGCGTGGCTGACGCCGATCGGATCGCCGCTGCCGTAGGTACAGCCCTCGTCGGCGACCGGCCAACCGTAGTTGCCGCCCCGTTCGACGACGTTGATTTCGTCGCCGTCCTGCTCGCCGAACTCGGTCTGCCAGATAGCTCCCGTGTCGGGATGGACGGTCATCCCCTGTGCGTTGCGGTGGCCGTAGCTGAATATCGAATCGACTGCGTTCGGGTCATCGGTGAACGGGTTCGCATCGGGAATACCGCCTGAGGGTGTCAGTCGAAGCGTGGTTCCGAGTTCGTTCGTCCTGTCCTGAGCGACGTGATTGGGGCCGAAGTCCTTGAACTGCCTGTCGCCGACAGTCATGTACACCAATTCGTCCGGACCGAACACGACTCGGGACCCGAAGTGCCCGTCGGAGTCGACGAACGGCTCCGCGACGTGCAGTTGTTCAAACGTCTCGAACTGTGGGGCAGCCACATTCAGGCGGCCGCGGCCAAGGTGTGTGGCCGACCCACCGCTGTCGTTGGCCTTCGAATATGTCAGATACACCCACGCCGGATCAGGAAAGTCAGGGTGGAGCGCTGCATCAAGCATCCCGCCCTGACCCCTCGCGTACACCGACGGTGTGCCAGTAACAGGCGTGACTGTGCCGTCCGCTAAGTCGACCAGCACCACGCGGCCGACGCGCTCCGTGACCAGCAACTGTGAGCCGTCAGGCAGGGGTGTGATGCTCCATGGCGATTCGAGTCCGTCGGCGACGGTTTCGACGGCCACAGCCGTCTCTGAACCGTCGGTCTGTCCGGAATCCGTCGCTGTAGCGCCGTCCCCCTGCTCATCACTGGGAGTATGACAGCCCGTGAGTGTGCCAGCTACCGCAACTCCGCTCACAGCGAGGAATGTCCGTCTGTCCATCGTGGCCACAGCTACGGTCTCAGTGCTGTTAACTGCGGCCCTGATCGGTCCACGGCGACAGTGATCCGATCACCGATCGGTACGTTTCTGACTATCTCAGGCCTGTCACAGCGAAGTGTCTTTTAGCCACCCGCAGCTACGTCTCATTGATGGACCGTCACAATGAGCCAGCAGCTGATAGAGAGCGGCTGCCGTCGGAGACGCTCTCGCCGCTAGCGACGCGGATAGACGAACTGCTGGCGCTGTATCGATACGAACTCACCCCCGCTATCGATGCGATCAATGGGGCCGTTGCTGGCTACGGTGGCCTCTTTGACCCGGAGACATCCCCTGACGAGATACGGGCTGCAATCGGCGAACTGCTCGAATCTGGCCCGCCCCCGGCACAGCAGGCCGCGGCTGATGCCGCCGTGTCACAGGTCGTCCTCTATGTGGACGGCAGTGCACACAGTAACGGGCCGGCTGGGGCCGGTGCCGTGATTCAGGCGGATGAGACACAGATTGCCAGTCTCGGACGGCCGGTCGGCTCCCGGACAAACAACAACGTTGCCGAGTACGCCGCCCTCCATCTCGGACTGCAAGCGCTGGCAGAACGGTGTGACCCGGAATCAGTCGAGATACGAATCGATTCGATGACCGTCATCAACCACATCTGGGGTGACAGCGAGAGTACTGTGAAAGCGACTCCGTACAGCGCTGCAATTACTGACTATCTGTCGACGCTGCCCGCCCACGAGTGGACGCATCTGGCTGACAGTGACCCGAACCCGGCTGATGCACAGGCGACGGTCGGAGCCGACATCGCAGCACTCGGTCCGGGGTGAGACAGGGGGTCGGCGAGCCGGCCGTTCGCCTCGCCTGTAGAGTGACGCAGAAGTGACAGATTACTGTGCAGGTGGCCGCTGTTCTGCTGTTTTTATTCCTTGAGCACGTGTAGTATGATAATGTACACCGATGGGCAGTTCGACTATGACGTGGCCGTGGTCGGCGGCGGGCCGGCCGGCCTGACGAGCGCGCTGTACACCACTCGACTGGGGATGGACACCATCGTCATCAACCGCGGTGGGGGCCGCGCGGCGATGATGACCGATACGCACAACGTCATCGGCGTCACCGAGGACGTGTCGGGGAACGAATTCCTCGAGACAGCGCGCGAACAGGTACAGGACTACGGCGGGACCTACGAGCGGGGCTTCGTCGAGTCGGTGGACCCACTCGCCGACGAAGACGAGGATGGATTCACCGTGACGACAGGCGACGACGAACTTGCTGTCAAGCGAGTCGTTCTAGCCACCGGGTTCGCCGACGAGCGTCCGGACCCGCCGCTGCCACGGACCGGGAAGGGGCTACACTGGTGTCTCCACTGTGACGCGTTCATGTTTGTCGGCGAGCCGGTCTTCGTCATGGGGACCGGCGAGGCCGCGGCCCACGTCGCGATGATTATGCTGAACTACACCGACGACGTGGATATACTGACTCGCGGCGAAGAGCCGGAATGGAGCGAGGAGACGCAGACGATGCTCGATAATCATCCTGTCGAAATCGTCGATACGGAACTATCTGGCAAGCAAACTGATGACGACGGCTGGCTATCCGCCTACGAGTTCGAAGACGGGAGCGTTCGGGAGTACAAGGGCGGTTTCCCGATGCTCGGCTCGGATTACCACGCAGAACTGGCCGACGAACTGGGGCTCGATAGAAACGACGACGGGACGGTAGCCGTGGACGACCACGGCGAGACCAGTGTCTCCGGCGTCTACGCTGTCGGAGACCTCACACCGGGCCACAACCAGATCCCGATTGCGATGGGTGAGGGTGCTGACGCGGGCATTGCGATCCACAAAGACCTCAGGAAGTACCCGCGTTCAGTTGACGAAATCGAGTCCGAAGGGGCGGTCGAGGACGTGGACGTTCCCGCAGTCTCGGCGGAACTGTTCGCGACGGCGCTGACGCATGAAGGGCATGCCGCCGGGCCACGCTCGGAGGTGACGCCAGAGGCCCGCGCTGACGACGACTGACGCTCCGGAGAACGGACGCTCAGCTGTTCACTACCGCTGGGAGCGGTGGAGAGATGCAAAGGACTGGTCGGTCCTATCGAACCCACAGACAGGGAGCAGCCGTAGAATAGTTCAATTGGAGAGGTGAGGAAGCAATCGAGTGCCAGCTCGGGGACGCGATCTACTCGTCTTCGGTTTCATGCTGTCGATAGGATTCGAGAAGGTCGTCAAGCAGCAAACAGCGGGGGTCAGTAACGGGGTATGCTGTGTCGATATACTCTTCTGCCGTCTCGATGTCACCGCGAATAGCGAACTGTCGAACGCGCGCAGCGTTCTCGTAGAAGTTCTCGTTGATCTCCGGCGACATCTCTGCCCCGCTGGAAGCCGGCTGGTGCTGGAAGACCTCTTTCTGAAGCTCGTTAAAATCAACCATCTCGGGCTCGTAATCCTCGATTTCGGAAAGAACGTACTCAACGGCGAACCGCTGAAACTCGGACTTGTTCGAGAAGACACCTTCCGCTACCATCTCCTCGACGCAGTCCATCACCGTTTCGGGGAACCGGACCGTTGATTTGACCACGTAGTTATCACCAGACTGTCGACCCATATAAAATATACTCACGAAGAGATGGGTCACGTGGCATGATAGAGCCCTGTCCATGGACCCACAGCTCGACGACTGATTCTGTTCCGGTCTAGCTGTCGATACTGTACTGTGTTGGCGCCGGCCGCAGCTACTGTGTTGAAAAGTCGCGATTACAGAACATACTTTTGCCGTGGACACCTTCTAACGCCTGACAATGGGTCGGCCAAACGTGCTACTCGTCGTTCTTGATTGTGTCCGTGCGGCGAACACCTCTCTGTTGGGTCATCGGCGCAGGACGACGCCATTTCTCGAAGAATTCGGTCGTGAGGCGACGGTGTACACACAGGCACGGACAACCGCTAGCTGGTCGTTGCCGGCCCATACGAGTCTGTTCACCGGTGTTCCGTCCGAGGGCCACACGCTCCGGATTACCGAACGGCTGCAACCCGGCCAAACCATCTTTGATTTTCTTGCTGACGAAGGCTACGAGACCGGCGTGTTCACCGAGAACCCGTATCTCACAGTGCATCCATCCGGCCTCAGTGACAGCTTTGAGACCGTCGTCACGGAACGACCCGATTCGACAGATGTTGACGACCCATCCGAGACCCGTAACGGCGTCGACGGCTTCTGGTACGCTGATAAGCTAACTGAGTGGATCGACGGGCAAACGGAGTCTTGGGCGGCGTGCCTGAATCTGATGGACGCGCATATGCCGTACGCGACGCGGGACGCCTACGATGAGTGGGGCACGGACTTTTACTGGGCAATGCACGACGAACTCCCGATTAAGTGGGAGTGGAGCGTCTACGGGGAGCAACTCCCGGCAGGGGTTGGACAGCTACTCAAGCCGCTGTACGACGGAGCGATTCGACAGACTGATGCCATTCTAAGGCAGGTTATCGGTGAGTTGAAGGAACGGGGCGTGTTAGACGAGACGCTCGTAGTCATCACATCCGATCACGGTGACGGGTTCGGGGAGCCGCCACAGGCGGCTACTGAGCCACCTGCCGTCATGCACGGAATGGGTACACAGGAAGAACTGTTTCATGTCCCACTGCTCGTCCGAGGTCCGGGGCAGACCGATGGACGGCGAATCGAGTCCCTAGCGACGCTATCACAGTTCCCCGACGCCGTACTGGCTGCCTTCGACGGCGAAACGGACGACTCCGGGTGGTTCGTCGCACCCGACGGGCAGACGACCGCGTACCAAGCGCCACCGACCGGTCAGACGGCAGAGTACGCCGAACAGTACACTGACGAACCGGACCGATTCCGACAGCCTGCATCACTCGTGTATCGTGACGGCCCCGGCGACACCGTATACAAGCGCGCAGCGTGGGGAGATGACGAGTACGAAGCGGTCGTGCGCGGCCGTCGCTCCGAACGTAGTGACGAAACCCCTATCGACCGGCCGCCGTCAGCAGTTGTTGCTGACTCTGCAAAGCGGAGTGAGACACTCGACAGCACCGAACTCGCTTCTGGGGAAGACGAAATGGCAGAATACGACATCGATGGCTTTGACGACGTAGACCTCAAGTCGCGGTTGGAGCGGCTTGGCTATCTTTGAACCGGTGCAAACTACTCCGCGACCGAGATACGTCTCCCCAATCTCGCCACGGCTGCCGCATCTGCGATGCCTGAGCAGAATCGAAAGCGATGTTTGTGACAACTTGATTTGTACGAACGATGTATAGCGATATTCTCGTTCCAACGGATGGGAGTGCGTCAATGCAGCAGGTGCTGGAGCATACAATCGATATTGCCGACGGACGGGATGTCACCGTCCACGCGCTGTATGTCATCGACGACCGGGCGTTCCTGTCGATGGATGACGAGATGCAGGACGAAGTGCTGGAGAATCTGCGAGCGGAAGGCGAAAAGGCCACGTCGGTCGTTCGAGACACGCTTGAACAGGACGGGATTGAAGTCTCGACAGCTATCCAGCGGGGCAAACCAGCGGACCACATTGTGTCGTATGTTGCAGACGCCGACATTGACCTGATTACGATGGGAACGCAGGCAGACAAATACGAAAAGAATATGCTCGGAAGCACAGCGCAGAAGGTCGTCACGAAGTCGTCTGTTCCCGTACTCACTGTTGACGTGTCCGAGTCAGAACAAGAGAGTGCGTAGTCAGTAATCGCAGACTGTTCGGTTGCCGCCTGACTACCAGTTGTGCCGCTACGGTCTCGGATAGTAGTTGGTGATAAGCTGGTTTGAAATAATGATACAATGAAGTGTTACATCTAAACACTCTTGCCCGACTGAAGCTGTTTGTGACTGTTTTGGATGGTAAGTCGTAACCGAGAAGTTCCGCGCATCCGTCGTCAAAACCGCTATGTCTACGACGTTGACCGTTGCGGGGATGAGTTGTGGTCACTGTGAGCAAACCGTCGAGGAAGCCATCGAATCGCTCGCTGGTGTCAAAGACGCTGAAGCCGACAAAGACGCCGAACAGGTGTCTGTCGACGGCGATGTCAGCACAGACCAACTCATCGCCGCTGTGGAGGATGCGGGGTATGACGCAGGGACCTGAGACAGCCCCATCGCGGATAGTGTCGTAGTTGTTGTCGATACGGCTTCCGCTGCTACGGCTGAGGAACACCACTCACGCAGTCAAGCGGGTGAGGAACGTCCGGCTCAGTCGAATAGCCCCTCTTCTCGAAAGCCAGTCATCAGATCGTCGATGAGGGCCTCAGCCGTCTCGTACGGATAATTTTGGTACTCGGCGTACTCCGCGCCAAAGTCCATCACTCCGACGCGTACGTCACCAGCCTCGAACGTCGTGCTCGGGCCGTCCGGCAGAGCTGGCACCAACTCCATCGGTTCCTCAACAGGGTACTCTGCGCTGGTGAAAACCGTCTCTAGTTCCGCTCTGAGTTGCTCGGCGGTGTCTGCTGTCATACCGGGAGCTTTGTCGAGAGGGACAAAAGGCTTGTTCTGTGCCAACAGGTAACTGCTACCGTGTTACCGCTGATGAGCCATCGAATCCATAGTAGAACCGTCACTACCCAGATTCGAGAGCGGCTGTACGCATTCTGAACACCCGAGGGAGAAATTCTTGCTCCTTGGGATATCGTATTAACATTTTTTATCCAGCTATCGGAACGCACAGTCGATGCCCTCCACGCTGCGGCGGACATTCCTCGGAATGGTCGCCACCGGCTCAGTCGCCAGCATCGCAGGCTGTTCGTCGTCGTGTCCTGACGACGGCGCACCAGACCCATCGCATACAGTCGAACCGAGTATAGACACCGCTGGATTTGAGACAGTACCCGGCGGCTCGTGGCCGTCGCCGCGGTTCGACGCAGCGAACACGGGCTATGCGTCAGTCCAACTGGCAACGACAACACCGTCGGTCAGATGGCAAGCAGATATTTCGACCGCAGCTACTGGCGATGAAACAACTAGTGCGGCGGTCGTCGCCGACGAAACTGTCGTGCTAACGACTTCGACCAGCGTCGTCGCGCTGTCACTCAGTGACGGAACAGAACAGTGGCGGCACGAACTCACACCAGCCACAGTCCCGTCAATTGTCGGTATTGGAGACGGCCCAGCGCCACCGGTGCTAGCAGACGGTCGGGTCTTTCTCTCCACGGAAGAGGGTGTTATTGCACTCGAGATTGGCGACGGAACTGTCGCGTGGCGGAACACCGACACGGCCGGAGCGGGCGTTCCGACGGTAACTGATGCTGCCCTGTTCGTTCCCATGACCGATGGGGTTGCGAGATTTGATGTCGACGACGGACGACGGCAGTGGACGGCAACCGTCGATGGACCGAGGCTGGCCGTGGCCGACGGCACTGTGGTTGTCGCTGGTGAGCAGATCGTTGCGGTAGACGAAGCAACCGGAGAGCGCCAGTGGGAACACTCGGACCGACCCGACGGATATCCTGTCGTGTCCGATGGGACGGTCTATGTGTCCGGCACGTACGGCGACCTGATCGGCCGTGACCTCACAGACGGGACCGAGCAGTGGCGTCTCGACGACAGACGGTCACTCGAAGTCCCGGTCGTGACGCCCGATAGCGTGTACGCAATCGAGCGTCCCGGTGAGTCCGCCAGCGCGACGTTCGCTTTCGACCGCGTCGATGACGGCCCACCGGCGCCCCGGTGGTGCTCGGAGATCAATATTAGTGGCGCGGTGACTGCCGCAGCTGACGATGCTGTGTTCACGTTCCAGCGTGACGATGGTCTCACCGCGTTCACGACGCGTTTCGGCGAGGCAGTATGGCAGTATCCGGCCGAGTATGAGGCAGTCTCACTGGCGGTCCTCGATGGTGGAATCGTGAGCGCGTCGCCGGACGGAACGGTCGTGGCTCTTGGAGGTGCGTGACCTGCTATGTGGCGTCGCTCATATCGGATCGCTAGCGCGCTCCTCGGTCTGAGTGCAGTTTGTCTGCTCATCACGACAGTGCCGTTTGAACTCTGGCCGGCACCGCGGCCGGGAGATTCGTATGTGTTCAACCCACCGCCGTTTAGTGCGATCTGGGTGCAACAGACGCTCAGACCCGGACTCATCATAAGCGCAAATGCGTTACTGTTGGTCGGTCTGGGCGCAGTACTCAGGCGAGACAGCGCGTCGATGTCCCGCTTGCAGCGTGCGTTCGCACTCGGCGCGCTCTTCGGGACTGGGATCTGCTTGCTTGGCACGCTCCTGTTCATTACAGCCGGCCCAAACGATATCGGGAGAGAACTCACCGCCTTCCTCATTTGGGCGCTTGCGATCCCGCTCATAGTCACCGGACTCGTCGGCTGGGGCGCTGGCTACCTCCGGTCGGACAATACTCGTCTCGGTGCTGCGCTCGCTGTCCCACCCGGACTCGCTGTCGCATACATCGGTCTCTCGATGGCAGGCGTTGACTTCTCACCCGTTGGCAGGCTGCTGTTGATTATACCGACGAGTGGCATGGCGCTTGTCGTCGGCTATGACCTGTGGACCGACAACGCCGTCGCCGAGGAGAGATAACGAGGTCCGGCAGAGTCGACCTACCCACGGCACGCTGATATCCAGTCACGTTTCGTCGCTATTCCAGAGCTATCGAGCGATTGCATCGGAGACAGAACCGTTACAGGTCCAAGTAGCCCCAGCGCCACTCCAGACTGTGCAGCAAGTCACCCGGTTCGACAGGCTACAGACCCACCGTTGGGCCGGGACGACCTGTTCCGGACAACGAGCAGCCGACTCACCCGAGTAACCCAGCCTGACCGGGGATCAGCTGTGCTGCGCGCTCAGGCTGTCGGTCAAACACCGCTACGACTGGAGTGACATCAGGCAAGTGTGGCAGGATATACTCGCCCTCAGCGTATTCGATAGTAACCGTCTCAGTTCCGAGCAGCGAATCAAGAGGCGTCTGCTCAACGCGGAGACCACGTTCGTCCCACGACTCAATGCGCCAGAGTGCCGTGCCAAAGAGGCGGTCGTATGCGACGACCACACCGGCATCAGGGTCAATTCGGTATTCGACCGTGCCGTATCGCAATAGCTGATCGAAACACAGCAAAAGAATCGGGATGCTAACGCTTGTGACAACAATTACGGCGACGATGTCCCACGCACTGCCGATTGCAAACAGGACCGCAACGAGCAGCCCCATACCACCGAGAAACAGGCTTCCCGAGTGGTATGGGAACTGGAGTAGGCCACCGAGTACCCGTCCCCAGCGAACCGGGCGAACGCGCTCAGGTGCATCAGTGAGCGTCCCGCCAATAGATCGTGCTTCCGGCGGGGCGTTTTGCCAGCCATATTCCGCATCGTATGATTTGAAATAGACGGCAAGACGGTCGCTGTAGACGCCCAAGAGGTCAGATGCGAATTTGAAACAGACGACCATGAGTACCAGTGGCAGGCCGACGGCAGTCGGGTCAAGACTGCCGAGTTCCGCTTCAGGTCCCTCCGTAGCTGCTGTTATCAGCGTCAGAGTGATTATACCGCCGAAAAAGACGGTTACTATCCGAGGCAAAAGTCCACGAAACGCCGTCGTCGAGTTGTGTTTCCGATACTCCCCATTGTAGAAGTAATTCCGTATCGTTGTGACCCCCGTCAGACCGAAAATCCCGACAGTTGCCAGCAGCACACCAGTTACCGTCTCTGTACTGGGCTCCGGCAGTGGACCGATGAGCAGGGCTCCAGTAAACAACCACACGCCTGCCAGAATGAGAACAGTAACCGGGAGTACGAGTAGCGTCGTGAGATAGACCTGCAGGCCGGTTCGGGGGATGGAAAGGGAGAACTGTCGTTCCGCCAGCGGTCCGATAAGCAAGGTGCCAGTCTCAATATCCGGCGGGCGACCGGCGAACACTGCCCGGACGAGTGCCCAGACCGAGTCGACACCAAGCTCAAACCAGTACAGAAACAGCACTGCAGCCGCATTCCAGCCGAACAATCCGACACCAACAACAGGGAGAGAATTCGAAACAATGGTACTGAGCAGTTCTGTCCGACGGCTATCCTCTGGAGAGAGAACCCGTCTGGTGAAGGGCATCAATCTCTGATGGTAGCTACCCACGTATGAACGAACTGATTACACCGCTACCCGTGCTCCAGACACCGACTCGAAAGTGACCGTAATCGGATGAACGTAAATAAATTAGCAGAGTGGAGCCATATACAGAGAGTTCAATAGAGTATAGTACACATACCAACCATATTAGCCAGATTTACCCCAAAGAATTAAATTAGCCGGGAGATATAACAGATGATATGAGGAAACGGCTACGAAAAGCACTGAATACGATATCTGTCCCACGAGGTGAGCACAACACGAGCCTTGATGCTTGCACAGAATGCGGTGGGCCTTCACTGCCCGGCGCTGGCCGCTGCACTGACTGTGTAGAAGCCTAACTCATTCTGGGACGTATCGCCCCGTGAACCGACGCTCCTGACCGTTTTCCGGCCTCGAATACACGTCACTGGCTACGTATGTGATACTCTCATGGTCAGCCTCAGATTGTTCCGACGGGAGCGATGCTATTTCGGGTTTGGGACAGAACGCGGCTAAAAGTGAGCGACTGCCACGTTATTGGGAAGTTCACACTGCGTCGCTGTGCCGTCACTCGTCGGTCTCGCGGCGGATCATGGCTGTCGCCTCGTATGAGATAACCAGTTCGTCGTCCTGATTCAGTCCTTCGTGGCGGGTTGTGATGAATCCCCGGTTCGGGTCGCTGTCGGAGGGTCGCTTGTCGATGATTTCGGTCCGTAATCGTAGCGTCTCACCGGGCTGGAGCGGCTGATGCCAGCGGAGGTTGTCGACGCCGACGCCAGCCTGTGTTGCCATATCCTCGCTGTTCTCGACGTTGAGACGCATACAGATCGCGGCGGTCTGCCATCCAGACGCGACTAGCCCGCCAAAGACGGAGTCCTTCGCTGCGTCCTCATCAGTGTGGAACGGTTGGGGGTCGTACTTCTCGCCGAATTCTATGATTTCGGATTTCGACACAGTGTATCCATCGGATTGTCGTACGTCGCCAACCGAAACATCCTCGTAAAGTTTCATACGATCATGGACAGGGTGCACAAACAAAAAACCCGGCGCAATCACCGACAGAATGCATTTCCGTGGGGATGGCGGCAATACCGGATTCAGGAATTATTGCACTGCGTTCGGGAGCCGCTGGCGAACGATGTGCAGTAAGTCAAAGTGGCGGACAAACCCCTCTCGGTGGTGCCGTGCTCAGAATAGCAGCAGAATCAAGCCCGGCGTACTTAGCTCGAACTGAGCCGCTCGCTCCAGTTTCCGCTCGTAACTGCGACAGCCAGAGCAACAGTCCCGACGACAGCGATAAGCGCTCGGCCGCCAAGTCCCAGCGACATCCCGGCGAGTGACGCGATCGTGTTCGTCAGCAGGAACAGCACGACGACAGGGAGAATCCAGCTAACTGTCAGGAGCCACGGTCTGGCGACCCATTCGAAACGGTCGGTTCCAGCACGGAACTCCGCCAGCGCTTCGCCGCGCAGCAGCCAGCCCACGATGACAGTGAACGCGAACAGCCCGACGGTCAACATCAGGTCTGCGAGCGTGCCGGAGACGAACTGAAAGACCGGGCTTGTGAGTGCCAGCCCGCTCCCGGTGGCCGCAAGCAGGACCGAGACCAGCACCGTTGCTCGGCGTCGCGGGATATCAAAGCTGTCAACAAGCGTTGCCACCGGCGTTTCGAGCAGGCTGATACCACTGGTCACCGCGGCCATCAAAACGGTCGCGAAAAACGCCGTCGCGACCAGTGTGCCACCCGGAAGCGTCTCGAACGCTGTCGCGAGCGCCACGAACAACGCCCCGGGGCCGCCCTGCCCGGGGTCAACGCCCTGAGAAAACAGCAGCGGAATGACGACCAGCCCGGCGAGGACACCGATGAACGTGTTCGAGACCGCAATGACCAGCGTGTCTCGTGGGAGAGATGCATTGTCGTCGAGATACGAGGCATAGGTCAGCATTACCCCAGCGCCAAGCGAGAGGGTGAACAGTGCTTGGCCCGCCGCTGGCCCGATGACGCTCAGGAAGTTGGCGGCGAGGTAGTCGGCGTCGAAGCTGAGATAGAACGCGTAGCCGGCGGCCGTACCCGGTTGGGTGGCCGTCCATATCGCGAGGCCGAGGAGGATTATCACGACGCCCGGAAGCATCACCTTCGAGACGCGTTCGATGCCGTTGCTCACGCCGAAGAAGACAATCGCGGCGACGATACCAAGGAACAGCAGGTGAAAGGCGACCGCTTCAAGGCCGAAGCTCATTGCCCCGAAGTACTGCTGGGGCTGGCCGAAGTACGCCCCGACCGGCGAAACCAGCGTGTAGCGGAGGATCCACCCGCCCACGACGGAGTAAAACGAGAGGATGACGAGCGTCGTGAGGACGTTGAACGCGCCCAGCCACGACCCCCAGCGGGAGCCTGTGAGCGAGCGCAACGCTGCGGTTGGCGTCTGCCGGCCACAGCGTCCGAGGACGAACTCAGCGAGCAATCCCGGGACACCGATGCCGACGACGACGAGCAGGTAGACGATGAGGAACGCGCTGCCACCGTTCCCGGCGGTCAGCCACGGGAACCGCCAGATGTTCCCGAGGCCCGCCGCACCGCCGACGGCGGCAAGCACGAAGCCGAGGTTCGATATCCATGAGTCACGATCGGACATTCGTGTACAGGTCTGTACGGTGGGTACTCAAGTCCCTGTTGATTCGGTTGCTTGCGCGCGATTATGAAGGCGTCAGCTAGCCGACAGCCGAGCCCGTCTGCAGGCTGTTGCACAGCCTCCGGATTAACTGCCGGTATGCCGGCCGCTTGTCTCAGGACAGGGCTTCGCCGGGTCAGACCGCGAGGTACTCCGCAATCGCGTCCTCGTCGGCAATTGTCGACGGACCGAGTTCGTCGACGACCGTGCCACGCTCCATCGCGTAACAGCGGTCGGCCATCTCGCGAATCACACCGAGGTTCTGCTCGACGAACAGAATCGTCGTCCCGAGGTCGTCGTTGATGGTCTGCATGTCCTGACTGATCTGGTCAACGATAGAGGGCTGGATACCCTCGCTTGGCTCATCAAGCAGGAGCAAGTCGGGGTTCGAGATCAATGCGCGGCCGATAGCAAGCATCTGCTGTTGCCCGCCTGAGAGCGTGCCAGCCTCCTGACTGGCTCGCTCTTCGAGGACCGGGAAGTAGTCGTATATCTGGTCGTACAGCGTCTCGTCGCTCTCCGACCGGATTGTCTCGCCCATCTTGATGTTCTGCTCGACAGTTAGCTTGGGGAACACGTCGCGGCCCTGCGGGATGTAGCCGATACCGGCCCGTGCGCGCTCGTCGGCGCTCGCGCGAGTCACGTCAGTACCGTTGTAGCTGATGGTCCCGTCGCTGGGTTCCAGTAGCCCCATCACCGTCTTCAGGAGCGTCGTCTTGCCGACACCGTTTTTCCCCATCACGCCGACGATTTCCCCCGCCTCGACGGCGAGGTCTACGTCCCGAAGTATTGGTGTCGTGTCGTAGGCGGCGGAAACATCGTCGAGTTCGAGCATCACGACTCACCCCCCAGATATATCCGCTGGACTTCCGGGTCGGACGCGATCTCCTCAATCGGTCCCTCGCGGAACACATCGCCGTTGTGCAGGACGGTCACTTCTTCGGCGATGCTTGCAACGAAGTCGGTGTCGTGTTCGATGACGACGAAGGCGATTCCCTGCTCCTCGTTGAGTCGCGTGATGCGCTCGGCGATGGCCTCGCGCTCGGCCACGTCCAAGCCGGCAACCGGTTCGTCCAGCAGGAGCAGATCGGGCTCGAGCGCGGCGGCCATCCCTATTTCCAGTTGCTGTTGCTGACCGTGTGAGAGCTGTCCGGCAGCGACCTCCTCGTAGCCAGTGAGTCCCGCGGCCTCGATGGCCTCGGCGACCAGTTGCCGTCGTTCCGCCCCGTCGGCGAACTGCTGGACGGGAAGCCTGACGTTCTCTCTGACGCTCAGGTCACCATACACGGACGGGACCTGAAATTTCATACTGATACCGCGTGAGACCCGCTGATGTGGGTCGAGGTCGGTGATGTCGTGGCCGTTGTAGTAGATACTGCCGTCGGTAGCCTCGTACGTCCCGGTAATCAGGTTCAGTAGCGTCGACTTGCCAGCGCCATTGGGGCCGATGAGACAGCGTAGCTCTCCTTCAGCGACCGAGAAATCGACGTCGTCAGTGGCAGTGAACCCACCGAACTGCTTGACGAGCCCGTCGGTCTGTAGCAGTGTCTCCGTTCTGTCGCCCGTTGCCAGTTCCGCGGCAGTCTGTCGGACGTTCGGTCCGAGCGAATCGATGTCGGATTCGGTTTCAGTATCACTCATTAGTCACTCACCTCACTCGACGCGTCGGGTGCGTCAGCCCCGCCGGCCTCGCCCGAACCGAGCCGGGCTTTGACGACCTGCTCATGGACCCACGGGACGAACCCGCTCGGGAGCACCAGAATCGTCACCAGCAACAGGGTGCCAAGCAGGACCAGCGCTAGCTCCCCCGCCATCGAGATACGAAGGTATTCGACTGCGAGCGTTGCAACGACGGCCCCAAGGAGGCTTTTCCGGCCGCCGATACTCACCCAGATAACCGGCAGCGTGGCGAAAAGCAGTGAGAACACGGTCGGGTCGATGTAGACATTCCGTGCGGCATAGAGGACGCCGGAGAGGCCAGCCAGCGCGCCACCGAGCGTGAACACGACGAACTTGACGCGGGTCACGTTGTAGCCGAACATCTCGGTTCGGTCCTCGTCCTCGCGAACGGCGACCATCACGCGGCCGTAGTCCGAGTTGACGAGGACCCGTAGCCCGAGGTATGCCCCGACTAGCAACGCTAGCACGAGGTAGTAGAACGGGCTGATTTCGACTGCCCCGATACCGATGATCCGCATCGGAAACGGGTTGTAGATGAACTGGTAGGACGCTCCCTCGACGCCGAGGGTCAACAGCGGGATATCCGGCATCCCGTTGAAACCGCCCAGCGCCGCTTCGCCGATAGCCCACTCGGACCCGGCGGTCTGGGCCATGAACGTTTGGAGCACGATTGTCGAGACGAGCGTGATGATGGTGACGTAGACGTCGCGCACCCCGCCATAGAACATGAAATAGCCCAGTATCGCCGCGCTGACGCCACCGCCGACGACGCCAGCAACGACGGCAGCCGTAATACCGCCGGGAGTCGCGAAGTTGATCGAGACGACGCCGAACGTGTAGGCCCCGATGCCGAAGAAGACGACCTGACCGAAGCTCAGCACGCCCGAGTACCCCCAGACGACCGACAGCGAAAGCCCCAGCAGCGCCAGCACCATGAACAGCGACAGCTGTGAGCCGTCACCGAACACCGGGTAGACGGCGAGTGCCGCCACAGCGACGACAAAGCCGATCCAGAACCCGCGGGAGTCGCCTATCGTGTTCGGTCCCTCGAACCGACTGCGGAGCCGACTCGCGAGCGAACGGTTCGTCTCGCCGTTTGCACTGTTTGTCGACATTTACTCGCTCTCCTGTCTGCGTTTCCGTAGCTGTTCGATGAAGCCGGTGATGCCGTCGGGAAGGAACCGAAGCGCGATGAGCGCGGCGACGAGCAGCGCGATGCGGCCGATAAACGTTCCATAGAGGTTCGAGAACGTGGCCAAAATCGCTCCGAGGACACCCCCAGAAAGCGCAGTTCCGAGGACGACGCTCGGGCCGCCGACAACGACGGCGACGAACGCCTCGACCAAGAACTGGTCGCCCAGCGTTGGCTGCATCGAAATAACTGGTGCGAACAGCGCACCGGTCAGCCCGGCCAGCGCCGACCCGATGCCGAACGTCAGCATATACATCCGGTCAGTGTTGACGCCCATGGCCTGTGCCGTTTCCTTGTCCTGTATCGTCGCCCGGGCGCGCATCCCGAATTCGGTCCGGGTAAACAGGTAGTAAGTGGCTACGAGCAGCCCGATGCTAACGCCAGCGAGAACGATCCGGTACGTCGAGTAGGAGAACTCGCCGTACGAAATCGCGCCGAACGGCGTGGCTATCTGATCGATAGAGTTCCCGAAGCGGATTCGGGCACCCTGTGTCAGTATCAGACTGAGCCCGAAGGTGGCAACCATCGAATCGGCCAGCCGGTTGTACAGCGGTTCGATGACGTCGCGGCCCAGCGTCCGCTGGCTGATGTAATTAGGCCATGCCCCGGAGATAATCACCCGCTCGGTCAGAATCCCGAAGAGACCGGTGACCAGACCGCCAACAAGCATCGCGACGACGAGCGGGAGGCCGAGTTGCGTCACGGCCAGCGTCGCGGTGTAGGCCCCGATGAGAATAAACTCTCCGTGGGCCAGATTGATGACGCCCATGATCCCGAAGATGATGGCCAACCCCGCCGCGGCGAGCACGATGAACGCGAAGCTGTCGAGGAACTGTAACGCGAGGTTGATGCCGTTTACCATCCCTATTCGGCCTCCTCGTAGTAGTCGACCGGGGTGTACTGGGTCTGCTCCGGGTTCTCGGGGAGGTTACAGCCGGCCGTCTCCGAGAGGAACGTCTCGGGGATCTGGTGGTTCTCGACGGCTTCGACGTTGTGCTCCTCGTCGGCGCGCATAATCCACATGTGGTGGTCGACGTGGTGGGTCGCGCCGTCGAGCTTGATCGTCTCACCTTCGGGCGCTTCGGGTGCCTCTTCAGTGCCGAGTTCGATCCCCGACTCCAGAGCGTCGATGACTTCCGGCTGTTCGGTGGTCCCGGCCTGCTCGACGGCTTTCTTGTACATGTACGTCGAGAAGTAGTTGGTCTCGGCCTCCTCGTTGAGGTAGGGCGCGTCGGGATACATCTCGAAGTACCGGTCGACGAAGCCGCCGTCGCCCGTGTTGCTCTCGGTCGGAACTTCCTCCATGTAGTTGACGCCAGCGTAGATGTTGGCCATCGCCGGGGCGTCGAGCCGTCGGTGCTCGTACCCCTGTGCCATCGCCGTCGAGGTGCCAATCGGGATGTCAAGTCCTGCCGAGGCCTTCTGTTCGTAGAACGACGTGTGGTTCGCGCCCACGAGCATGGACATGACGAAGTCCGGGTCGGCTTCCTGAATGCGGTTGATCGTCGAGCCGAAGGAGGACTCGCTGAGCGGAATGAACTCCTCGCCGAGCACGTTCGCGTCGTTTTCGTTTGCCAGCACCTTCACCCAGTCCGCTGAGAGCTGCCCGAAGTTGTAGTCAGCCGCGATGGTGTAGATGTCCGGGCCGAACTCCTCGACCAGATACGGGAGCACGATGCCGAGCTGCTGGCGGGCGGTCGGCCCGACCGCGAAGGTGAACTCATCACAGACACCGCCTTCGTACTGGGTGGTGTAGAAGTAGAGCTGTTCGTTGCGGTCGATTATCGGACGGATGGCCTCCCGGGTCGCCGAGGAGTAGCCAGCCCACAGCGCGTCGACGTTTTCCTCATTGATTGCCGTGCGGGTGAGCTCCTGATACCGCTGGTTATCGGACTGAGGGTCGCGCTGGAACGTCTCGATCTGCTTGCCGTCGATCCCGCCGTTGGCGTTGATCTCTTCGATGGCGAGCATCGACGCCTTGGCCTTTGGGTCACCGACGAGGGCGAAGTTCCCCGACTGGTCCTCGAGGACGCCGATTTTGAGCGTGTCGGTGCTGCTCGCAGTGTCGGTCGAGGTCCCGCCTTCACCGGCCGAACAGCCGGCAAGGCCGGTGACGAGTGCGGCCCCACTCGCGCCGAGGAACTGGCGACGGCTGACAGACGACCGGGTCATGCTTTCACCTCCGAAACCGGGTTCCCGTTACGGCCCTTATATCCACATTCTTTGACTATCTTTCGTTCTTTACCAATGATATCCGAACGTTCGTCCATGATTTTGTTCACAGTGTTGCCGTTTGGGAGGGGGAAAATAAGGTTTACCACTCTTATCTTATATTGTCCTCCATACCGACTGGAGAGTATAAGGTCGTCTAAGGATATGACAAATAGTCGCGGAAACCGCTAGTGTTGCGGTGAAAATTTGAATGATCCAGCGAATGTGCCAGAGTGGCGACCGATACAACAGAAAGAGAAACACAGAGCGCGTTTCCGTCACAGCGGGTCGCCCGGGCGCTGTCGGCTAATTTTACGCTCTTAGTCCGCAAATTATACCTCATAGCTTGGCCCGCGTCACAGGAGCCAGCTCTGTCGATACAGCAGGCAGACTTGACATGGGTCGTGTTGGCTCCGAGAAGTAGGACAGTTCGATAGTCGAACCCCTTTATCTGTAGCCGAAACTTTAGCATTTAATCCGATTCTCGATATAGGGGCGTCACTTGCGCAGAGAGCAACCATTTTAGTATGTGTATTCAAAGATAGGGTCAGATGATAGACGAACAGTCAGAAATACTCGGGGCGGTGGCGCGATGAGCGACGGAATCGTGCCCGGCGAGGTCATCCCGGGCGAGGGGACTGTGACACTGAACGAGGGTCGCGAGACGACCGAAGTGACGGTCGGCAACACCGGCGACCGACCGTCTCAGGTCGGTTCGCACTTCCACTTCTTCGAGGCCAACGCGGCCCTGGAGTTCGACCGCGAGGCGGCCATGGGAATGCGGCTGAACATCCCTGCCGGCACGGCCGTCCGGTTCGAACCGGGCGACGAGCAGACGGTCGAACTCGTCGCGATCGGCGGGAAGCGCCGCGCCCACGGGATGAACGGACTGGTCAACGGCAGCGTCGACGGCGACACCAGCGATGCCGTCGAGCTCATGCGGGCGGCCGGGTTCGGTGACACCGGCGAGACAGCAACGGACGGCGGCAACACGGAGTCGGAGTCCGAACGATGACACGCGACATCGACCGCGACAACTACGCGGAACTGTACGGGCCGACGACGGGCGATAAAATCCGATTGGGCGACACGGAGCTGTTCGCCGAGGTCGAGGAGGACCTGCGGACCCACGGCGACGAAGCGGTGTTCGGTGGCGGAAAGACGCTCCGGGACGGGCTGGGGATGGCTCCCGGCGTCACACAGGCGGAGGGCGCGCTCGACTGGGTGTTGACGAACGCGACAATAATCGACCCGATACTCGGCATCGTCGCCGCCGACATCGGGATTCGGAACGGTGAGATCGCTGGCATCGGGAAGGCCGGGAACCCCGACACGATGGACGGCGTCGACATGGTCGTCGGTCCGTCGACGGACGTCTACCCCGCCGAGGGGAAGATCGCGACGGCCGGCGGCCTCGACATCCACATCCACTTCAACTCCGCGCAGCTCCACGAACACGCGCTGTCGGGCGGTATCACGACGATGCTCGGCGGCGGATACGGCGGCGGCGCGACGACGACCACGACCGGGCCGGAGAACATCAAGCGCTTCCTGCAGGCCGCCGAAGCGTGGCCGGTCAACGTCGGCTTTTACGGGAAGGGCAACGCCTCTGACCCCGGCCCGCTCCGAGAGCAGGTCGAAGCCGGGGCCTGCGGGCTCAAACTCCACGAAGACTGGGGGTCGACGCCCGAGACCATTGACACCTGCCTCGAAGTCGCCAAAGACGAGGACGTGCAGGTGTGTATGCACACGGACACGCTGAACGAGGCCGGCTTCGTCGAGAACACCTTCGGTGCCGTCGACGGCCGGACCATGCACCTGTTCCACATTGAGGGCGCGGGTGGTGGCCACGCCCCGGACATCATGGAGATGGTCGGCGAGCCGAACATGCTCCCGTCGTCGACGAACCCCTCGATGCCCTACACGGACAACACGTTCGACGAGCACCTGGACATGGTGATGGTGTGTCACCACCTCAACCCCGACGTGCCCGAGGACGTGGCCTTCGCCGAGTCCCGGGTGCGCGCCGAGACCATCGCCGCTGAGGACGTGCTTCATGACATGGGTGCGATTTCGATGATGACCTCGGATTCTCAGGCCATGGGTCGCATGGCAGAGGTCATCCCGCGAACGTGGCAGACGGCCTCGAAGATGAAATCCCAGCGTGGCCCACTCCCCGAGGACGAAGGGACCGACGCGGACAACCACCGCATCAAGCGCTACATCGCGAAGTACACCGTCAACCCCGCTATCAGCGCCGGCATCGAGGACCACGTCGGGACGCTCGAACCCGGCAAGCTCGCCGATATCTGCCTGTGGGACCCCGCATTCTTCGGCGTCAAGCCGGCGATGACGTTCAAGGGTGGTTTCCCGGTCCACTCCGAGATGGGCGAAGCGAACGGTTCGCTGATGACCTGCGAGCCGATTCTCCAGCGCGAACGGGCCGGCGCGGTCGGCAAGGCCAAACACGCCCTCTCGCTGTCGTTCGTCTCCCCGGCGGCCGCCGAGGCTGGTATCGGCGACGAGTACGGGCTTGATTCCCGTGTCGTTCCAGTCGAGGGCGCACGCACACCCGGCAAAGACGACATGGTGTATAACGACTACTGTCCCGACGACATCGAGGTCGACCCCGAAACGTTCGAGGTCCGGGTCGACGGCGACCACGTCACCTGCGAACCGTCTTCAGAACTCCCACTCGCACAGCGGTACTTGCTATGAAGCTCACAGCCAAAGAACAGGAACGACTCACGGTCTTTACCGCCGCAGAGGTCGCGCGTCGCCGCAAGGAACGCGGCGTCCCGCTGAACCACCCCGAAGCCGTCGCCTACATCAGCGACTGGTGCATCGAACGCGGCCGGGACGGCCAGTCCGTCGCCGAGATCCGCTCCGGCGCGTCGAAGTTGCTCGGCCGCGAGGACGTGATGGACGGCGTCCCGGAGATGATCGACATGATTCAGGTCGAACCCGTGTTCCCCGACGGGACGAAACTGGTCACGGTTCACGACCCGATCCGCTCCGACAGTGTCGGCGCATCCGACGCCGATGGGGAGGAGGCGACGGAAACGACGACTGACGGCGGAGACACGGACAGGGACGAATGAGTCTCACACACCGCGACGTAGCGACGGTTGGCATCGGCGGCCCAGTCGGCTCCGGGAAGACCTCGCTGCTGACCGCGCTCGTCCCCGAACTGCGCGAGCAGGGGCTTGACGTGGGCGTTATCGCCAACGATATCCTCACGCAAGAGGACGCCGACGTGCTCCGTGAACGCTTCGCCGGGGTCGTCCCGGAAGACCTCGTGGCCGGCGTCGAAACCGGTGCCTGCCCGCACACCGGCATCCGCGAGGACCCGTCGATGAACCTCCAGCAGATAGACTCGTTCCTCGCCGAGCACCCGGAGCTTGACATAGTGCTGGTCGAGAGCGGCGGCGACAACCTCGCGGCGACGTTCAACCCCGAACTCGCGGACTACTCGCTGTACGTCATCTCGGTCGCAGAGGGGGAAGACATCCCCCGCAAGCGCGGCCCCGGCGTCGTCGACTGTGACCTGCTCGTGGTCAACAAGACCGACCTCGCGCCCCACGTCGGCGTCGACCTCGACGTGATGGAGCGGGACGCCGACGAGGTCCGTGACGGGCCGGTCGTCTTCACCAACTGCAAGGACGAGACGAACATCGACGAGGTGCTGTCACACGTCCGCGAAGGGGTGCTGTTCGCCTGATGGCCGCCGACGCGCCGCATCCGGCGTTCGAGGGGTATGCCACCGAGGCCGTCCCACAGGCTGCCGTGGGGTCGCCGGGGAAAGACGGTGTGCTCGAACTGTCCTTCGAGCAGACAGGCGACGGGACGACGCTGGTCCACGACTACGCGACGGTCCCGTTCCACATCTCGGGGACGCTGAGCCACGACCCCCACCCCGACGCCGACACCGTCTTCATCCAGTCGCCGACCGGCGGCGTCGCCCAAGGCGACCGCCACGACGTGTCGATAACCGTCGGCGACGAAGCCGTCGCGCACGTCTCGACCCAGAGTTCGACCAAGGTCCAGACGATGACGTGTAACTACGCCGCCGCCGAGACGACACTCAGCGTCGGCGCTGGCGGCCATCTGGATTACGTGCCCGAGCCGACGATTCTCCACGCCGACTCGCGGTACCTGCAGGAGCTTTCGGTCGACCTGTCACCCGGTGCGACCGCCGTGGTCAGCGACGTGGTCGTCCCGGGCCGCCTCGCTCGGGGGGAACGCTTCGAGTTCGAGCGATACCTCTCCCGTGTTCGGGCGACTGGGCCCAACGGGCTCCTGTTCGAGGACGCGACACACCTGACACCGGAGGACGAGGACCCCGCGGCCCCCGGCGTCCTCGGCGAGTTCACCGTCTACGGGACGACGTTCGTCCTCGCACCGGACCGCGACGAATCCGAACTGAGCGATGCGCTCCACGCGGTCGTCGCAGACGGTGATGCCCGGGCCGGCGCGACAGCGTTACCGAACGGGGCCGGCGTCGCGGTCCGTGCCCTCGGCGACCGTGCCGAGACCGTACAGGCCACGCTTCACGCGGCTTGGGACCACGCCAGACAGGAGTTGCTGGATGTGCCTGCGCCGTCCGGGAGGAAGTACTGATGTTGGTCGCAGACACCTATCTCGGCCACCATGATGACGACTCTGTCGCCGAGAATCTCGACGCGTCAGACTGCGCCACTGTCGTACTCTCGGACACCGAGCGCCAGCGTTCGCGGGTCCGAACTGAGACGACAGACGGCAGGGACCTCGGTATCGTGGTCGCTCGTGACCTCGCAGACGGCGACGTACTGGAAGCCGAGGACGGCAGCCGCATCATCATCGAACTCGCCGCAATCGAGGCTCTGGTGCTCGATTTCGCCGACAGCGACGTGTCACCGACCGAGGCGCTGGAGCTCGGTCACGCAGTCGGGAACAAACACTGGACCCTCGCGACCCGTGACCGAGAGGCCCTGTTTCCCGTGACCGACTCGAAGGAACGGATGGAAGCGACAGTCGCCGAACTGCTCCCCGCAGACGTGCCGACACGGTACGAGCACGTTCCGCCGACCACGTTCGACGATGGCGGGGTCGATCACACCCATGGCGAGAGCGACCACACACACGACGGTGGCCACAGTCACGGCGGCGGCCACGCCCACGACCACGGTGTCCGTACCATCGATGGAGGCGACCAATGAGCGACGCCGCGACGCTGGAATCGTTCCGGCTCGCCGATTCGTTTCTCCCGGTCGGGACCTACACCGTCTCGTACGGACTGGAGCAGTTCATTCAGGACGACCGGGTCGAAGACGCCGCGGATCTCGAATCGCTCCTGTCGACGTATCTCCGACAGCAGGTCGGTCCTGCCGAACTCGTCGCGCTCCGGGCCGCACACGCCGCCGCGACCGACGGGAATCTCGACGGGATCTGTCGGGCCGACCAGCGGCTTTCGGCTGTAACGCTGGCCGCGGAGTTCCGCGAGAGCGCCCAGCAGTCCGGCGACCGACTGCTCTCACTGCAGACGGAACTGCGTGACGAGACGCTGCTGGACCGCTACGTGGAACGCGTCGACGCTGACGAAGCCCCCGGGAACTACGCCGTCGTGCTCGGCGTGACGACGGCGCTGGCCGGCGTCGCCGTCCGTGACGCCTGCTTGCTGTGCTGTCACGGCTTCATCACCGGACTGCTGGGGGCGGCCCAGCGACTCCTCTCACTTGGCCACACAGACGCCCAGCGGATTCTGGACGAACTACGACCGGTGATGACGGCCGCAGTCGACGATAGCGAGAAGCGAGGGCTAGACGAGATGACTCCGTTCGCCCCACTGGTAGACATCTTGGCCGCCGATCACGAGCGCGCGGAGCGGCGGCTGTTCGCCAGTTAGTCACTTTCCGGTTCGCGACTGTGAGACACGTTGCAAAAGGATATGTGGATCCGTTATTCGGCACTCGCAACGAGCAGGAACGTCTCCGGTCGCACCGCCTCGAACTCGACAGTGAAGCCGTGCCGGCGGAGCGCGTTCGTGGCCTCATCAGCGGAAAACCGCTCGTCGACGGGTGGGCCGTTGCTACCGCTTCCAGAGGCTGCCCAATCCGCGATGGCGAGCGTCCCGCCTGACGTGAGCACTCGTGCGACCTCGTGTAACGCCCCGTCGCTCGCGAACTCGTGGTACGTCATCGTCGAGAACGCTCCGTCGAGACTGCTGGTCTCGAACGGGAGGTCGTCGACCGCACTCGTCACGAGGTCGACATTGTCGGGGACCCCTTTCTCCCGATAGTAGTCATGCATCGCGTCCTGAATATCGACGGCGTACACGTGGTCCACGGCTGGTGCGACCTCGTCAGTGTAGAATCCGGTTCCGCTTCCGAGATCTGCGACCGTCTCGTCACTGTCGGGCGACAGCGCCCAGCGGAGTTCTTCTGCAGAGAGAAACCGGTACCGCTGCTGTGCGTCCTCAAGCTTGTCAGCCCGGCCGGCGTCGAACGTGTGATAGCCCATGTTAGAGGTTCTCGAACGCCTCGTCGACGAGTTCGCCGGTGTCGGCGACGATATCCGCCATCTCCTCGCTGTCAGGTGCCATTCCGACAAGGCGGGCAATACGCATAATCGAGACGTGATAGACGCGCTGTTGGCCGGGTTCTTCTTCCCAGATGACGACGTTACAGGCCATGAGTCCACCGAGTTTGTTATCCGTCGCATCAAGGGCACGGTCAGCGACTTCGGGGTTACAAGCCCCCAGCACGTAGTAGGGGTCACGATCCGCGTCGATCTTCTCGTTGAGCATGTCGGAGGGCGAGAACTCAACGGGGACACCGAATCCGGCGTCGGTAAACACGTCTCGGACGTGTTCGATTGCGTCTTCGTGACTCATTTCGAGTGTCGCCTGTTGTTCGCCGATGTCCGCAGGGTTAATCTGACTCGGGTCGATTGGGAGCGTCATTCGTGTATTGTATTGTGCCTACAGAACAAAGTCTCTTCGGATACACTGCCGGGAGAACCGAGGGGGGTTCCGAACACTGGATCGGCCAAAATAGTTGGTACTCGTCGACGATGCACCTGTAGCTTGTCGGTCGGCTATGAAGTGTTAGCCACTGCCTGAAAACTAAGGTAGCTATAAAATGGCGAAGAAACTACGGCGTTAGCGAGTCCTACCACGGTTCTGAGCTGAGTCCGCCTGTAATAAGCCTTGAGACAGCTACCGGCTAGTTAGTGGCGGATATGAGACTGTTCTGCCTTGTTCAGCGTTTGAGAGGGTGTACGGCCGTGACGCCGCTGATGGGAACCTACAGTCAGTGGGGCCTCACTCTTGACTGTCGGGTAGACTCGTCCAGAGCATGATAGTCTTGTATGGAGTGTACAAAACAGATAAGTCGCTCCGGTGCGAATGTAGGAGTGATGCCTGACGAGCTAGAGGAGATCAGACGGCAAAAGCTGGATGAGCTTCGTGCCCGAGACGAGTCGAGCAATAAGGACGGGTCGGAATCGAAGACGCTCTCTGACCCGATTTCAGTCGACGGAAAAGCCGAGCTGTCCGAGATTGCTGCCGATCACGACGTGGTTCTGGTCGACTTCTACGCCGACTGGTGTGGGCCGTGTCAGATGCTCGAGCCCGTTGTCGAAACCGTCGCCGCCGAGACCGCTGCGACAGTAGCGAAAGTGGATGTCGACGCGAATCAAGACCTCGCCGCCGAGTACGGCGTCCGGGGTGTCCCGACGCTGCTTCTGTTTGCTGACGGGGAGCCAGTCGAGCGACTCGTCGGAATGCAGGACGAAGCACAACTGCGCTCAGTAATCGAAAAGTACGCTTGATTCGGGGGGACAAGCCTGCCTAGGGCAAAACGGGACCTCGATCTCATTTCACCAGCCGGAGACCTCGCAGCGGTTCATTTCAACCGTCTACACGAGACTTCCGGCAGTGTGGTCGTCACAGACAGCACCGTAGTAGTCCGCCGACGTGTGGTTTTTCCGACGCGACTGCTCTGGTTGGCATCGGGCTGCGAGTAAGACTGGGGAGTCTGTATTGTGCTCTGTGACGATGAAATACGATATTAGAACTCCTATCAGGCTGACCCGCATCGCTGTTGGCCCCGGGCTGGCGGTTGTTGGACTGGTGACGCTCGGCAGTCTGTTGGGTCTCGGGACGACAGTCGGTAGTGAACGCGCCAAAAGAGGCGCAGAATAGTTGTCCGCCGCAACTACTTGAGACAATTGGCCGTTCAAACCAGAAGCTGGATGTCAGCGTCGGCCATGTCCTGAAGCGCTGTCGCAGCACCGACGCCCGTAGTGACGCCGTCGTAGAAGTTGTCCTCGTCGTAGTCCATCAGGTCAATGGTCATCTGGCAGGCTTGGAACTCCACGCCCATATCGAGGCTCGTCTCCAGCAGCTCCTCGATTGTCGCGGTGTCGTTGTCCGCGATCCGTTTTTCCATCATTTTCGTCGTCACGCGATCCATCCCGGGGAGCGCGGCGACCGCGTTCGGCACCGGCATATTCGGGTTGCCGACGGAGCTGAGCTTGAGGTTCTTCGAGCGCTCCTCGTGAAGGATGTCCAGCCCCCAGAACGTGTGGAAGACAGTCACCTCATACCCAAACGCGGCGGCGGTGCTGGCGAGGATGAGCGGCGGATATGCCATGTCCAGTGTGCCCTTTGTCGCGATGATGCTCATCTTCTTCGCGTCGTCTTCGGTTGTGGCCTCGGCCAGCGCGTCTTCGAGGTCGTCGACGCGGGCGGCCAGCTCTGCACGCGAAGGCAAGTCATCGGATGGCGCGTCTGGTGTGTCTGTACTCATCGTTACTCCGTCTTGCGGACGTAGTGCTTGTACACGTCGTCGCCCTCCTCCTGAGTGACGAGCTCGACACCCTCAGTTCCGGCGGCCCAGCCGTCGATGTCGCTCATGCTTCCCGAGTCAGTCGCCAGTACTTCGAGAACATCACCCTCGGTGAGGTCGTCGATAGCGGCCTTCGTTTTCACCACTGGCATTGGGCACGATGCACCTTTCACGTCGAGCGTCTCCGCGATATCGAATTCAGCGTTCATTGGTTAGTCGCTCCGTTGAGCTGTATTGGAGCTAACACACAATACCGATCGCGCAAGTAAAAGATTGTCGGTTCTTGTGATTTCAGCAAACAACCAGCAACCGACAAAACGTCCACAAGTAGCCTATTGGTCCGATACAGTCGATATTAAGTGTCCATACAGTATCGTCTGGGTTGTAGTATTGTCTGTATTGTGGATTTCTATGCAAATCCTTTTACGTGACAACCCTGTAGAAACGAGTGCACAACATGAACGCTGATGACTTTCCGACGCCGGACGTTGCCGTTGAATCGATTGATCCGGACTCGCTCAAACAGCGTATTGACGCCGGCAAGGACGTCACGCTGCTTGACGCGCGCATGCAATCGGACTACGAGGAGTGGCATATCGATGGCGAGAATGTCACCTCGTTCAACGTTCCGTACTTCGAGTTCCTCGATGACGACATCGACGAAGCTGTCCTCGATCAGATCCCCGATGACCGCGAGGTGACCGTCCTGTGCGCGAAAGGCGGCGCAAGCGAGTACGTCGCCGGCACACTCGCAGAACGTGGTTATGACGTCGACCACCTCGAAGACGGCATGAACGGCTGGGCGAGCATCTACGAATCCGTCGAAGTCGAACGATACGACGGCGCAGGCACACTTCTACAGTACCAGCGACCGTCCTCGGGCTGTCTCGGCTATCTCCTCTATGACGACGGTGAGGCCGCTATCATCGATCCCCTGCGGGCGTTCACCGACCGCTACCTCGACGACGCCGCAAACCTCGGCGTCGACCTGCAGTACGCACTCGATACGCACATCCACGCCGACCATATCTCCGGCGTTCGCAACCTCGACGCGGAGGGCGTCGAGGGTGTGATTCCCGAGGCGGCCGTCGGCCGCGGCGTCACGTACGCCGCGGAGCAAAGCTCCACGAGCCCTGCCTCGCAAGCTCGGCAGGACGCCGAAGACGTGACTACGGCCGAGGACGGCGACACGTTCCAAGTCGGCGACGCGACCATCGAAACAGTCTCGACCCCCGGCCACACGACTGGGATGACTTCGTATCTCGTCGACGGGAGCCTGCTCGCGACCGGCGACGGGCTCTTCATCGAGAGCGTCGCCCGCCCGGACCTCGAAGAGGGCGACGACGGCGCGCCCGACGCTGCCCGGATGCTCTACGAGTCCCTTCAGGAGCGGGTACTGACCCTGCCCGAGGACACGCTGATCGGTGGCGCGCACTTCAGCGACGCGGCCGAGCCCGCCGAAGACGGCACCTATACAGCACCACTCGGGGAGCTTATTGCGGAGATGGACGCGCTCACGATGGACGAAGACGATTTCGTGGAGTTGATCCTCTCTGATATGCCGCCACGGCCGGCCAACTACGAGGAGATTATCGCGACGAACCTCGGCCAGAACGCCGTCGACGACGAGGAAGCGTTCACGCTGGAACTGGGCCCGAACAACTGCGCGGCCAGCCAAGAATCCCTTGCGGGTGACTGACGACGCCAATGGTACTTGAGACACTCCCACTGCAGGCAACCGCCGAGTTGTTCCCAAATGGCATCAGTCGCTACGCCGTCGGGGGCCTGCTGGTGGGGCTCGGGACAGTCGTCATCTACCTCGGAACCGGCATCAGCGCCGGCGCGAGCACGTTCCTAGAATCGACGCTGTCGTACGTCTCGGACCGGTCCCGGTTCCAGCGGTACGTCAGCTCCCGTGACTGGCGGGTCGTGTTCACGCTGGGCATCATCCTCGGTGCGGCCGTGTACGCAGTCGTCTATCAGGGCGGCGCGTGGACCACAGACGTCCAGCCGTGGCGACTGCTCATCGGCGGGATATTCGTCGGTATCGGGACACGGGTCGGCAAGGGCTGTACGTCTGGCCACGGCGTCTGTGGCGTCGGCTCGGCGTCGAAGACGTCGCTCGTGGGCGTCCTGACGTTCCTCGCCGTCGCCATCATCACTGCGCAACTGGTCGCCGCGCTGGGGGTGAGTCCGTGAGCTACGAGACTCGGGCGGAGCGGGAGTCTCAGAACGAGCGAACGGGAGCGACCGGAGGGAGCGACACGTGAGCGCCGACCGCCATCCCCTGTTCATGCCGCTGATTCTCGTCGGCGGACTGATCTTCGGGTTCGGACTCGCGTACAGCCAGATGGCGCGCCCGGAAGTCGTTCTGGATTTCCTCCAGTTCGAGGACTTCGGGCTGGTGTTCGTGATGTTTGGCGGCGCTGCCGTGACAGGAGTAGCTTTCTTCCTCGCGCCCCGCCTCCTCGGCCACGCGCCGCTGACTGGCGATAGCTTCCAGCGGCGTCTGAAGTCCTTCGACCGGAACGTGCTGATTGGTGGGGCTATCTTCGGCGTGGGCTGGGGACTGTCCGGTATCTGTCCGGGAGCTGCCTACGCAAGCCTCGGTATCGGTAACATCACGATCCTCTGGGCGCTGGCCGGGATGTTTCTCGGCGCATATCTTCAGGGCTACTGGCGTACCCGGAGTGATACTCGCGACGCCGCCGTCACGGGCGCGGACTAACCGTCAACGGAAGCGTGTATCAGCGTGAGGTGAACGGTCTGGACCGTCTCTCCGAGGGCAGTTTTTGCCGGATAGTGCGTGCAGTTGTGCGAACTGTACACAAGTCTTATAACTCCGTAGCGGCTACAGAGAGCTGATAACAATGCCAGATTCGATGTCTGAACAGCTCCGACGGGATATGCAGTGCGAGGGGCTATTGGAATGTTTCCACGGACTCAAAGAACTCGACAAAGAGTGCTTCCGAGCGCTCGTCGAGGCCGAAGAACCACTGACTGTCGACGAGCTCGCGGACGCAGTCGACCGCGAGCGCTCGACCGCGTATCGCGCCGTCCAGCGACTCCTTCAGACGGGCTTCATCGAGAAAGACCAGATCAACTACGATCAGGGCGGTTACTACCACGTCTACTCGCCGACAGACCCGTCCCAGATTGCAGACGAGATGCAGCGCATGCTTAATGACTGGTACGCGAAGATGGGCCAACTGATTCAGGAGTTCGAGAACAAGTACGAACAGTCCGAGTCCTCGCCCCCTACTGTCGAGAGCTAACGCCGTCTTCTTTTGTTATCACACTCTGTCGTTCCGAAGCGAGCGGATTTCTACCTATGAAGGCGTAAAATGCCCCACTACTTCTACCGGTAGACGTTGTTTCGTAGTATTGTCTATTTCATGAAACTCCAATTTGGCGCTGGCGCGGACGATATATTGAGAGCACCTGCTACAGTGTCCGACGCCGGGACGACCGCAGCGTCGTCGACACCAACGAGTGCCTGCGGATGACAACCGACGGTGTCTGGGCGCTGGCCGACAACGTCGGCGAGTCAGTCCACAGCCACCCCATGCTCTCGGAAGTCGTGCAACGGGGATTCTCCGGGTAGTTTTGTAACAGACACTCCTCTGGCCGATTCACTCGCGACCGTGCCGGCCGTTGCCGGTGTCACAGCCGGGAAGCGACTCAGGAGTGCCGTCAGTGACCGAGTTCGTCGCGTGGCCGTTTTGATATTACTTTCAATTATCGGCAGCAGGCTGGTGGCCGGTGGTCTTGGAATCGTGTAGGAGGCAGGTCAGCATATCCTCGACCACAGTCAGTCGTGAAGATGCTGGAGAGGAGCAGTTTTGAGAGAGGGACAGACCGACCGGTTCGAATCCGTACCGGACACACTCACCAGTCAGTAGCCCACGCAGTTACCCGTCCCTCACTCAACCCTAAGTACCTCAGCGCCGCAGAGGCCAGTATGACAGACCCGTTCGTAGTCATCGGTGGCGACGCAGCCGGGCTAAGCGCCGCAAGCAAGTTCGCCCGAGAGGCACCGGACCGTGACGTGGTTGTCTTCGAGAAAGGCGAGTGGGTGTCCTACGCCCACTGCGGGACCCCGTATTACGTGAAGGGTACTGTCGAGCGACTGACGGACCTCCTCTCGCTATCGCCCGAGAAGGCGTCCGAGCGGGGTATCGACCTCCATCGGAACCACGAGGTCGTCGGCGTCGACACCGACGCCAAGACGGTCACCGTCGCCCACGGCGGCGGGACGTTCAACCAACCATACGGCGATCTGTTGGTCGCGACGGGCGCACACGCGGTGACTGAGCCAATACAAGGGGCAGAACTCGACGGCGCGTTCACCATGCACGGGCTTGATTCGGCTGCCGCGGTCCGTGCTGTGCTATCTGAGCCGGGCGAATCAGCTGTCGACACGAGTATCGAATACGTCGATACGGCGCTTATCGAGAAGTACACCGATTGGGAGCCACCGGATCGAGTCGCCGTCATCGGCGGCGGCTACGTCGGCGTGGAAATGGCCGAGGCGTTCCGGGCTCACAGCGTCGAAACGCACCTCTTCCAGCGGTCGGGCCACCTCCTGCCGCCGTTCGGAGAACCAGTGGGCGAGCGCGTGGCCGACCACCTCCGGAAGCAAGGCGTGACGTTGCACCTTCACACCGCCGTTGAGGAACTCGTCGGTAATGAACACGGGCGGGTCGCGTCGGTTACCCACGACGGCGGCACCACTGATGTTGACCTCGCGCTTGTCGGCATCGGCATCAGGCCGAACACGGCCCTCGTCGCGGACACGCCGGTCGAAATCGGGGCCTCCGGTGCGATAGCGGTCGACGAGTACGGGGCGACGAATGTCGAGGGCGTCTACGCCGCCGGGGACTGCGCCGAAGCCAGCCACGCAGTGACCGGCGAGGGCGACTGGGTACCGCTCGGACTGACTGCGAACCGGGCCGGTCGCGCCATCGGCCAGACCGTCGCCGGTGACTCCTCACCCGTCGGCGACATCGCTGGAACAGCCGTCGTGAAGGCGTTCGACCTCGAATGCGGTCGCGTCGGCCTCCTCGACCACGAGCAGGCCAGCGCTGCCGGCTTCGACCCGGTGTCGAAGACAATCACGGCTGGTTCCCGGTCAGGGTACTACCCCGGTGGTGACGATACCGATGTGACGCTCGTCGCCGACCGGGAGAGCGGTCGCCTGCTGGGCGGCGGGATCGTCGGGGAAGACCGGGCGGCGATACGTATCGACACGCTCGCGACAGCCATCGAAGCAGGCATGACCATCGACGAACTCGAACAGCTTGACCTTGCGTACGCGCCGCCGTTTAGTCCCGTCTGGGACCCGGTGCTGGTCGCCGCGAAAGTACTCAACGGACAACTGGACTGAGAACGTGCGGAAGGCGGCTTTTCGAGAGAGGTGAACACAGGGACAGCCCCGGTACTCCGGGGCGGCGGCCCGCTCGGTCTCCGTCTACAGGTGCACGCCTGCTGAAATCAGCACCGAACTGTTCCCCAGATGACCGGCCAGTATTATTCCGTTCGGAGTGTCACAGGCGCTTCACACCGCTGGCGACGGCGAGGTCCATAGCAGGCCGAGTCCGAGCCACAACCCCAAGTCGGAGAGTCCGAGCGAGACTACGGAATCGTCGCCGAGCGGGCTGTACAGGGCGGCGAGTTGCAGGAGCAGCGACCCACCGACTGCGAACGCCAGCCACCGATCCGACAGTGTCGGTATCCCCCGGAACCAGCGGATCACAGACAGTGGTATAGCGATGTCGAAACCGTCTAATTCAGCCCCGGGGATGAACTCCATCAGTTGGCTAAATCAACAAGAACTGAAACCGGAATTGAAGTTGCTCTGACAACAGAAAGCCAGTCCTTTCTACGGACTCGCGAAGAGGTGGTCGGTTTATGAGTGAACAGACACCGAAGGAAGTCTGCTAGGCCTCAGTATCTACGCCTGTGTAGTAATGGTGAGTACAGTTGACAGCAGCGGACAGCGGAGGGACAAGAGGGGGTGTAAGGGGATGGAGCGCGTGAGAGGGCATGTCAGAGGGCACTCAGTGGGCTCCAGCCCCAAGCGGGGATCGGGCGTGGGCGATGGTAGGCGGGCATGTCGGATACTTTTCGGGGACCGCCTCCGACCGGCGGCTACCGAGAACTACTGGCCGGTGCATACTAAAACCCCACAACGAGTTTCTGACTCAGAAACACTGTTCCGGAGTTCTAGAAGCGTGCTCCTGTCCGATTCGACTAGTTTCCCACAACACCAACAAACGCTGTGCTGTAGCGACTGATACTGTTGGCTGTAACTATTGCAAGATATTCGCCACTCCGGGGTGGCGAAACTCTTCATAGACTTACAGCCGACAGTATGAATCCCCCCGAAAGAAGAAACCGAATCCGCTCCGTTCCACTCGATTCCGCCGAAACGGTAGGGTCGCCTGTCGCGTCAACGTCACCGCGGCAAACTCAGGGCAGTTGTCTGAACGAAGTCTGTGCCCTGAGTGAAGCGCGTATCCACACACTGTGGGCGGCGTGGGTTGTGCCTGTTCCACCTTGCCGTCGAGCCCAGTCGTACCCCTCTATACGTCCATTATGCGGGACTTTATCATCGTTCGTGTTCTTATGACACCAAAATGCGTCATCGATGACACCCACCAGCGAACCACTGCGGGTGGTCACGCTCGGGGGCCGTGCTATCGCCACGGCACTCGACGAAGAGACGACCGCCGCCGGGCGACCACTCACGGCCACGACTCACCAGCCAGACGAGTTGGCCGGCAGTGGTGACCCCGACTGTATTCTGGTCGATCAGCGTGAGTTGGATGGGTGGCGTTCCGTCGTAGACAGAGCTACCGAAACCCGTCCGTCGGTTCCGGTTGTCGTTCTCGTTGCAACCGCTGCAGAAGACGCGGTGGCGACGGCGATTAAGCGCGGTGCGAGGAGCACGCTTCCGCGATCGGTGTGTACCGCTGAACCAGCTGCCGCCGCAACCCACATCGGCCGTCTCGTGAGCGGCGACAGAGACAGCAGAGCACAGGAAACAAACCCCGAAAGAGAATCGGACGACCGACTTCGGCTTGTCGCCGACAACGTCGATGAGATCATCTACGTCGCGAACTGGGACTTCTCCGAGGTTGAGTACGTCAATCCCGCCTACGAGGCAGTCTGGGGGCGACCGGTCGAACCGCTCTACGATGACGCGACGGCATTCATGGACGGAATTGACCCACGGGACCGCGAGGAATTCGAGGCGGATTTCGATGCGATGCGAGCGGATATCCGGAACGGAACGCCAGCGGAGAGCTACGAGTTCGAGTTCCGAGTCCGCCAGCCGGACGGAGAGATCAGGTGGGTGACGGCGACAGGCTATCCCGTGACGACGGAGACGGGTAAGAAGCAGTATGTTGGGATCGTCGAGGATGTCACCGACCGCCGTGAACTAAAACGGACGTATCGCGAGCTTTTCGAGAGTGTCTCCGATGGCATCGTTGTCCACGACCCCGAGACAGGCGAGATTGTCGACGTCAACGAGCAGTTCTGTGCGATGAACGGCTACGACCGCGAGGAGTTACTCGGTGAGACTGTTGAGCTAACCACGCCGGACAACAACGCGTACTCCTACGACAGTGCGAGAGAGAAGGTCAAACGGGCAGCCAAGGAGGGGCCACAACTGTTCGAATGGCACAACGAACGGAAGTCCGGGGAGACGTTCCCCGTCGAAGTGAGCCTGCGACTCGCGACGCTGCAGGGCGAACAGCGGGTGCTTGCGAGCGTCCGTGACATTACCGAGCGTCGGGAACGACAGTCCCAACTTGAGACCGAGCGTGACCGCTTGTCGGTCCTGTTCGAGAACACGCCGGACCCAATTATGGGCGTCAAGTTCGTCGACAGCGACCCGTATATCACCGAGGTAAACGAGGCGTTCGAGACAGAATTTGGGAAAGACGCTGCGGACATCACCGACCGCCCTATCGCGGCCGCCATCGTCCCGGACGACGAACGCGAGGGGTACGAGGATATCCGCCAACAGGCACTAGCCGGCGACCCCGTCGAGCGGGAGGTCCGCCGGGAGACCGCCGATGGTATTAGAGACTTCCTGCTCAGGGTGCTTCCGTTCGAAAGCGGGGGTGACCGCCATGCCTACGTCTGGTTCACTGATGTCACCGAGGGCCGCGAGCGCGAGCGGGCTATCGAGGAGGAGCGACAGAAGTACTCGACACTGGTCGAACAGAGTACGGACGGCGTCGTCGTGGTCCGGGACGGTGAGTACGTCTTCGTCAACGAGCGGTTCACGGAAATCACTGAGTACGACGAGAGCGAACTGCTGGGGATGCCCATTGAACAGGTGTTCGTCCCGGAGTCTCGCGAGCTGATCCGGGACCGATACGAACGTCGGGTGGCGGGCGAGTCACCGCCGAACCAGTACGACGTCGAGGTGGAGACGGCGACGGGCGAGCGCCGGACACTAGAGTTGGCCGTCTCGCGCATCCAGCACGAGGGCGACCCCGCCACAATGGCGACCTTCCGCGACGTGACTGACCGGAAAGAGCGCGAACGGACCGTCAACCAACTCCAAGTCGCCACTGAGCGACTGCAGAGCGTCGACACGACCGAGGCGGTTTTCGACATCGCCGTCGAGACGGCACGGGATGTCCTCGGGCTGCCAATGACCGCGTGCTGGCGGTACGACGACGAGCACGACCGGCTCACGTACACTGCCGGAACCGAGCCGGTCGAAGAGATGGAAACCGGCCCGGTCGAGTTCACGCCGGGGGACCGAGAGTACGAGGTCTTCCAAGCCGGTGAGCCGACGACGTACGACCCAAGCAAGCACCACTCACACAACCCACTCGAACAGTCTCTCATCGTCCCGGTCGGTGACGAAGGGCTTCTCGCGGCCGGCGAACGCGGCCGACAGGAGTTCGAACAGTACCTCATAGACGTGATGGGCGTCCTCGCGGGCCACGCGGCGAGTGCGATCGAGCGTGTCCAGCGGGCCGAACAACTTCGCGAGAGCGAGCGCAGACTCGGTGCCATTATCGACCGGATCGACGAGGCAATCTTCCTAGCGCCGGCCGCCGAGTTGACTACCACCAACCCTGCCGCGGAGTTCGTCAGCTCGGGGTACGAAGATATCTGGGGCCAGTCCCTCGAACGCATTCAGGAGACTCACGACGAGGGCTTCTTTTCGACACTGCATCCCAAGGACCGGGACGACTACCGGGCGCTCGTCGAGGAAATCGTCGCCGACGTGGAGCACGGAGAGCCACGAGACAGGTACACATGCGAGTACCGCATCGAGCGACCGGACGGCGACTGGCGGTGGGTCCGGTCGGAGTTCTACCCGACAGCGTGGCCCGACGGCCACCCGCGAATCATCATCGCGAGCCGGGACGTGACCGACCGCAAGGAGCGCGAGCAGACGCTGGAAACCTTCCACGATGCGACCAACGAACTGACGACCGCCGAGACGACCGCCGAAGCCAGCACCACGGCAGTCGAGGCGGCGGCAAGCGTCTTCGGCCTGCCGGCGACTGCCGTTTATCGATACGATGACGAGACCGGCCGTCTCGACCCGGCTGCGAGCGGTCCGGAACTGCCACCGGCAGCGGACCTCGGCTCGCTGGGAACGGAGCACGACGCCGCGTGGGGCGCGTTCATCGACGAGCAACTGCGACGCGTCGACAACGCGGCTGACGCACTCACCGACGACGTACCGGACGGCGCCGCACTGCTCTTTCCGCTGGGTGGCAATGGCCTCCTCACAGTATGGCGGTCCGACGAAACCTTCGACACGGACGCCGCGAACATTCTGGCAGCGACGCTGGAGGCCGCCCTCAACAGACTCCGTGGCGAGCACCGACTTGAGTCTCGCCGGGCCGAGCTCGAAGCCCAGACCGAGCGGGCGCGCCGACTGGAGTCCATCGCAGAGCTCACACAGCGCGTTGAAGCGGCCATCACGACGCGGTCTTCCCGCGAAGGGATTCAGGAATCTGTCTGTGCTGAACTGACGGACGTCGAGCCGTTCGAAGCTGCCTGCGTGGTCGAAGCCGACATCGGATCGGACCGCCTCCAGCCACGTGCAGTCGCTGGGATAGCGCGCGACGACGTCGAGGAACTCCTGCTAGACGCGGCTGGAGACGCGAGCCCGGCAGCCCGGGCTTGGGAGACGGAAGAAGCCGTGGTCAGCAACGACCTCGTCGGCAGTCGACGACAGGGGGGCTGGCGCAAGCGACTGCTCCGCGATGGTATCGGCTCTGTCTGTGCCGTCCCGCTGTCCTACGAGGACGTCACTCACGGCGTGCTTACCATCTTCGCGGACGAACCTGACGCCTTCGGAGAGCGCACGGTTGACGTCATCTCCCAGTTAGGTACTTCCATCGGCTACGCCATTACAGCGACAGAGCGGCGGCGTGCGCTCGAATCCGACGACACGCTTGAACTCGAGTTTCAGGGTGAGAACACCGACCTTCCGATGGCGCGACTGGCACGGACGCTTGGGTGCCGGGTCAGCCACCAGCGGACGGTTCATAGACAGGATAGCTCGATCAGCGTCTACTACCGACTCGCCGGTGACGTTCCGACTGAGGTGGCCGAGCCGGCGGAGAACGTTCTTCCGGGTGACCTAGCGGTCGTCTCCCGTGGGGCCGACGAGGCGGTCATCGAACGGCGTGGCTCCTCGTGGTTCGGATCGTACGTCTCGGAGTACGGGGGCATCATCCGACGCGCACGGGGGACTGCCGAGGGCGTCACGCTGGTCGTCGAAATCCCAACCGAGACGGACACGCGGACAATGGTCGAACGCGTCCAAGACGAGTTCTCGGACCTAGAACTGTATGCACAGCGCCAGCACCGCGAGACGAGAGAGACAGCTAGAGAGATACAGGACCGGCTGCAACGGGAGTTGAGCGACCGACAGTACGAGGCCCTAGAGACGGCACAGGCGATGGGATACTTCGAGTGGCCCCGTGAGAACAGCGGCGAGGACGTCGCCGACGCGCTGGGGATTACGCAACCGACCTTGAACAAACACGTCCGACTCGGAGAGCGGACAGTGTTCGAGATCCTGTTCGGGTCCAATGACGAGAGAGGGCCGTAATTCGCAATCGGGGCAGACGGTACAGACCATCGCAGGCGAACGGAGGGCTGAGTTCGAGCGGTGGAGGGCCGTGATGCGTCAGCGGGGACACGTAATGAGGGGCTATCGGAGGCTCAGTCACTCGCAGACTCACAGACGCGAACGCGACCGTCGAAGCCGTCCTCGCGGAACTGTACCGCGACCCCTTCGAGAACAAGCCGGAACTGTTGTCTGTGGTGTCCGTCCGACTCCGGGTGCAGGCGTGACGCGACGACGCCGGCCTCGGTCAGCCGCTCGAGTCGGCGATACACTGTCGGACGGGACATATCGCACTCCTCGGCGATAGCCCGTGCCGGCATCTCGTCACTCGACAGCGCCTGCAGGATGTCGACGACGTACTCGTCACCGAGCAACGCGAACAGTTCGTCGAACGCGATGGCCAGTGAGTCGTCGCTAGCCGTCGATTGCGCGTCGACAGTGTGTGTGCTCTCATGCCGGTCGCTATGGACATCCGACGTTCGGGCGCTGGGCAGCGTGCCGCCACGGGACTGGGTCTGATTCCCCCTCATCACGTAGACCCACGGACTGACTCTCCCCGAATGTGGTGGCAGTATTGACTGCCCCATGCCGAAATCAGGGGCTATCTATAATGACCGGGGTCAAAACCCGACCGTTCAGTCACGCTACCGGCAGAATCCACACCCAATCTCAGAGCCAGAAACACGCGGTGCCGGTTTAGAATAGATGCTGTCGTAAGTCCGCCCATGTTCCCATCTACCCCATCGGCCTGTCCCCGGCGATATGTGCAGTGCTGGAGCGAGTCGGCGGCTTCGGGAGGGCAGCCCGGATGATGGGCGGACCACGGGCTGACGGGCTGGCCACCGACCGACAGTCACAGCACGAGCGACGGGACCGGCACGGGACCGCGGGTCGCGCACACGAGCGCCAAGTGCTGGTCGTCGGCGACGACCCGACGGCAATCGCAACTGCGGGCTTCGTGAGTCAAGTCGGACTCGACCCGGTGTTGGCACGGCCGCCGAGTGAGCGGGCGGGGCCGAATACACTGACACTGTGGCGCCCTGGGCTGGTGTTGCTGGAACGACTGGGACTCAGACGGCCGGTCGAGGCCATCGGAACCAGACTGGACCGACTCGCACGTCCAAACGTCAATTCGTCGTGGATGACCGACCAGTCGGATCGACCGGCACTGCTGAGCATTCGCCGAGCGGAGTTGTTGACCCTCCTCGATCGGCGAGTCCGGGACCGCATCCGGACACCAGAGCGGCCGCTTGCTGGTATCGATCGGACGCACAACCGGGTCGACGTGACCTTCGAGGGTGGCATAGAGGAGTCCTTTGATACCGTGGTCACGACAGATTCGACGCTGGCGCCGACCGTCGAACCACGGCACATCGCGGCCACTACCCATACTTGGGCGTTCGACTGGCCGACCGAAACACCGGCTCCGGATGGTCCCACAGAACGATGGGACGACAACCGGGCCGCGTTCTCTGTTCCCGTCGCAGATGGCACGAGCGTACGCCTCGTCTCGGTGACTGATTCGACACATGCCGCGACCGACATCAACTCACTCAAACGTCGATTCGGGACACTTCTGGGGTGGTCTGCGAACTCTTTTGAAGCACTCTCACAGCACGCAATCCGGTATCACCAAGGCACACGTGCTGTTCCGGTCTCAGTCCATAGTGGCGGGGTCGTCCTCATTGGGTCGGCGGCGCGTGCCTCGCTCCCGGGAGAGTGCCTGCGCACGACGCTCGGGATCGAGGACGCGTGGGTACTCGCCGACGCACTCGCGTACGGACCACGGGACCGTGATGACGCCCTCGACGAGTACGAGCAACGGCGTCGCCGAAGGAGGTGGGAACTCGATCAGTGTTCGACAACCGCCACACCGGCAGCGCAAATCTCGAAAACCCTCTCGCCGTTGTTGTCTCGATTGTACGCGAGACGGGCGCTGGCCTTCCGGCACGTGACGAATGGATGCCTTCCCGATGTCGCGGAGTCGATACCGGCGTCGCTGTGAACGTCCGTCAACAGCACCCGTTCAGACGAAAAGAGCCATACGTTTGACCCGTAGCTAACATCTTGGAATGCAAACCTCTGGTCGGGGACAGGTTCCGATTGGACGAGGACAACCGGTTTCGCTAGATCGCCCCGCACAGCATCGGTAGCGTCTGTTTCCACGTCTGAAGCGCTGACTCTCAACAATCATAATCGAGATTCTTTATTTCGTTTATTTTATTAAAATGGAATGAGATATCTAGTCCGTATGGCCCTCCAACTCAGCCATGCGGTTAGCGACGGTATTCGGCGTACACTCACCCGCACTGGTGGAATCCTCTTCGTTGGGTTCCTCGCGATTCAGTTCGGGTTTCAAGCAGCTGTCAACAGTACTGTTCTCGGCTATCTCCCGCCTGAAGCTGCGGCACAGTTTAGCCGGAACGCTGGGCTTGCACTTCCGATATCTGGAAGTGCCGGACTCGCGCTGTTTGGTGTGCTCATTCTTCTGAGCTCGATGTACTTTGTGATTCTCTCTCGGACGTTCGCTCAACCACTGAGCGAGATGTCGACGTTCCCTGCAATGGCGACGCAGCGACTCGGGCGAGCCACGGTAACCGCACTGGTCGGCGGATTGATCGTGAATATCACGGTGATGATTGGCTTCGTCCTCTTGTTCTTCCCAGGGCTATTCTTTGCGGCCTCATTCTTGTTTTTCATCTTTGCAATTGCCGTCGAGGATCGCGGCATCATCAGTAGCCTCAAACGGAGCTGGGGACTGGCTCACGGCTCCCGGCTCAAGCTCGGCGTCCTCGTTGTTGTCTCCGCCCTGTTCGGCGGAATCATCGGTGGTGTCACACCGCTGTTGAATCTCGCTGGTGCGCCGGTCGCCGCTGACATCGCGACGGTTGTCCTCACGACGGTGTTCTTCCTCCCGTACTACGCCATCATCGCGTCGGCGTACTGTCAGCTACGTGATGGAGGAAACGTTCCTGACCGGTCTACATCTAAGCCAGTGAACACATCACAGGTATCTGAACTCTAATCGGTCCACTTGGCCTGCTAAAACCTTCAGCAGGCAACATTTTCTTGCTCGAACGGCCACTACAGAATCTTCGTGTAGCGATAGATGATTCGTTCGACAGTCAAACGAAGGCCTTCCACATACCCAGTGGTTTACTTGTGTTTCGTAACATGACCGTCAGCCGAGGGATATAATAACGAAGCCCCTCACCGACTTATATGGATTGGAGCTTCAGGATTCGGAAAGATGTTCCACCATGGGTAATGAAACTTGTACTGCTCAGCGCCATCCTGTTGATTACTGGGCTTCAGTATTTCAATATCATATAATGCGTGTCAATTCACCTTAATGCGGTTCCTACAGTGGACACAGTAGAATTTTTTCGAGGGGTTTCTTTGCCCCGATTATACATGTTGGTTAGACATCAATCATAAGAAAATCCCTCTGGATGCAAACATTTACCGGCGAATATGTACTGTTCCCGCCGGTTGTTTGAGTACAGGTAGCCTTGATGAGTACGCGCTTATCGCAGACGAACTTGATTTTCCAACGGCCAGTCGACCATATCTGTGGCCCGATCCGACAGAGGTCAGAGCTGTAACGAGAGTCGATTTCACCACCCAAGACACAACCTATCGGTTTGATTTGATCGTGACACCGTAAACAGGACGCAGATGTCGGTGTTGCCGGCATCGGCCGATCAAAGCGATGATGAGCGCAATCACGGCAGCAGAAAGGTACCCAATATAAGCATCAATAGCGCCGGGGCTTGCGTGGCTCCGGCATACTCAAACCGTCCTGACTCAAGCACGGTCGCGTCGGTAGTTCTTGACTGTAAAGAACCCCCCAAGTAATGCCAAGACTGAGCCCACACCGATGAATATATACTGTCGATTCGACACATGGTTCTTGAGAAACGCCTGATCGGGTGCGTCAGGATTGACGTAAGCAGTTGTTTCCGTCTCTGACTCATACTCTGCTATCACGTCTTGCGCGGCGGCTTCTGTGTCATATCTCGGCGGAGTTGCCCCGGGAAACACTTTGTCTCCAGTATACGTCTCACCGGCGTACGTGTAGGTAAATTCCACCACGGGTTCGTGTTTGACCGTGGCCCCACTGCCCGTACTGGAACCTTTAGTTTCGACGCCAACCTCAGTAATGGTTGCTTCTACCTTGACTGATTCACTGACCGCATTCGTCGACTGGACGTAGTCAACTGCTCCGAAACTAACCAGTCCGATTGCAGCAATAAGTAACAGGAGGGACTGTCCAACAGTGTTTGGTCCGTTTACCGACAGGCCATCATCGGACATCAAGTTTAGCTGGCATCTTTTCCGGGACAAAACTGTTGGTTTTGGCTCTGGTGAATCGCCTGACTACGTCGGTTTCTACAGGTGCAGCAGGCCGAGTACCTCGGAGTCATTCGGGAGATCGAAGATCTCCCGTGATGACGAGACGCTTCGCGTCTCGAACCACTTGACCCGAAGCAGTTCACACAACCAGTATGAGGTCTCACGTGAGATCGCTCCGCTGGAACCGGCGCAGGCCGGCCGCCAGCGGGATCGCCGCCCAGCCACAGAGGACGATGATGCTCAGCGGCTCCGCGAGAACGAACGGCACCGCCGTACCGGCCCCCTCCGTGGCCGGCGATCCCCCGCCGAGCCCGAACGAAATCCGGAGCGGCGTCACCCCTACATCACCCGCCATATTCGCCACGACGGCATACGCTTCGATCGGATTCAGCCGGTCAACGGCGAGGAGCCATGTCGGGGGTTCGCCGCCCGGCAGTGAGCCCGCGACGAGGTAGTAGACGCCGACGACGAGCGGCTCCCAGAGGAATGTCAGGCCGAGAAAAACGCTGAAGCCGGCTGCCATCGCGTTTCTGGTCGTCGAGACGGCCGCTGACAAGCCGACCGAAAGCCCGAGGAAGCCGATTCCAAGGAGTGCCGTCGCAGCCACGACACCAACGAGCGGACCGACTGCCACTGCCCCGAAGACGGCGAGGCCAAGCACTGCCGCAACGATGAACGCTCCGGCGAGCCCGGCGACCAAGATGGCGCTGGCCCCGAAGAACGTCCCGACGACGACCTCCATCCGCGAGGGTGGCAACCCGAGCAGGAGCCTGAGACTCCCTGCTTCACGCTCACCGGCGACCGAGACGGTGCCAAGGGCAATCGCCGCGACGGGAACGAGTAGCTGAAACGGGAGGCCAAGGAAACCGACCGCCGACAGTACCACGGGGTCGGCCGACCGGCCGATCGCCCAGTAGATCAGTATCGTCGACGCCATCAGGAGCCCGAAGACGACCCGCAACGCGTCCGATCGGATTCCATCGCGGAACTCCTTGCGGGCGATGGCGACCAGCCGACCGACAGCGGTCGATCCGGTCGGGGACCGATGTGATGTGTCGGTCACTCAGTCAGCACCTCCGGCGGCTACCGGTCCGCGGTCCTCGCTGTCGGTGTAGACCGAGAACAGTTCCTGAAGAGTCAGGGTTGCCGAGCCGACGGCCGCCCGCAGACCATCTACCGTGTCGACAGCGACCATTTGTCCCTCGTCAAGGATGGCGATCCGGTCGCAGGTCGACTCGACGTGATCTAGGACGTGACTGGAAAAGAAGACGGTTGTCCCGCGTTCGAGTTCAGCTGCGAGCAGGTCTTGCAGTCGCGCGACGCCGTGTGGATCGAGGCCGGCGGTCGGTTCGTCGAGGATCAGCAGGTCGGGATCGCCGACCGTCGCCATGGCAAGAGCCAGCCGCTGGCCCATCCCTTTCGAGTACGCCCCTGCCGGGCGGTCGGCGTCGGCGGCGTCAAGGCCGACCCTGTCACAGACCGCCGCGATGTCGACGCTGGCCCCCTTCAGCCGGGCCGCAAGGCGGAGGTGTTCCCGTCCGGTGAGCCGGTCGTACAGCGAGTAACCGTCAGGGACGACGCCGATCCGTTCGTGGACCGCTCGCGTCTCAGTCTGTGCGTCGTAGCCGAACACCCGGACGGTCCCCTCGGTGGGGCGGACGTAGTCCAGCAGCACGTCGATCGTTGTCGACTTCCCTGCCCCGTTGGGACCGAGGAAGCCGACGGCTTCGCCGCAGTCGACCGTCAGGCTCAGTCCGTCGACAGCGAGGTGGTCGCTGTACCGTTTGGTGAGTTCGTCGATCTCGATTGCAGCCATACAGTGAACTGGCTGCCACATCTTATATTCGGACCCAGAGAGCTTCAGAGTCAGAAGCTCTTTGTGGCCATATATTACACCTCGGAGACGAGAGGGAGACGCATGGGCGAGGACACCGACATCGCCGCCAAAACAGTCGGCGAACTGCTCGAAGACGAGTACGCGCGGTCGATCCTCGCCGAAACAAGCACCGAAGCGCTGTCGGCGACCGAACTGGCCGAACGGTGTGGGGCCTCCTCGCCGACAATCTACCGCCGACTCAATCGACTCCAAGAACTCGATATGATCGACGACGAACAGGCGTTGGATCCAGACGGCCACCACTACCGACGGTTTTCGGCCCGGGTAGAACGGGTGACGATCGAACTCACCGACGGCGGCTACGAGGTGACTGTCGACCGTACCGCCGAGGACGCCGTCGACCGCTTTACCGAACTTTACGAGGGGCTCCGATGACCGCGCCCAAACTCACTGTCGAGGGTGGCTCGGCCGCCGGGGTCGTCGTCGCTATCCTGCTGGCAATCGGAATTATCGCTCTCAGCGCGTGGATCACGGTTGTCGCCTACCGCGGTTACCGGAAGTCTGGCGACCGGTCGGTGCTGTTCCTCGCGGTCGGCATCGCACTGACGGCGACGGTGCCGACGACCGCCCGGATCGCCCTCCCCACCGCTGGTATCTCGTCGCTGCTCACTACGGCAGCCGCGGTCGGCGTCCAATTCGCCGGGCTGGTGGTAATCCTCTATGCGATCTACGGCCGATCCGAGGCGGTCAGTTCGCGTCTCGTGGCGGGGGCGGCCGCCTGCTCGCTCGCCGTGTTCGCCGCCCCCGTTGTGGCCGTCAGGACGACCGATCTGGGACAGTCAACAGCGATGACAGCGGTCAGTAGCGTGACGGCCGTCCTCGGTGGATTTGTCGCTGTCCAAGCCTACCGGGGCTATCGCCGATACGACCGCCGGCCGATGCTGTTACTCGCTGTCGGGCTCGCACTATTGACTGTCGGCTCGTTCGTCGCGATCACGACCGCCGAGTGGGTGTTCCCGGTGTCGGACGCCGTAGCCGTCGGCACTGTCTGGACGGTTGAACTCCTCGGACTGGTGGCGATCCTCCAGTCACTTCGGGTCGACTAACGCTCCGACGTGCCGGCGTCGACAGCATCGGTGACAGCCAGCACCTCATCAAAGTCAACACTGAAACCGATAACAGCCGCGATGAGAGTCGAGTACCCGTCGCTGAGTGTGTCGGCCTGATGGTTCATCGGAGCAGTAGCTGTCGCTCTGTGTAAATACAGAAAGCCCACTCCAGAGAGATCCCTCTCCTGAGTGGGCTATGATAGGTATGAATGGTGGCGGCGAACCGCGTTTCCCAGAGGCTCGCGCACTCCAGTACTCCCCGGAACGCTGGTGGGCTTATCTTCCGTGTTCGGGATGGGTACGGGAGGCAACCCCACCGCTATGGCCGCCTAACGTCGAGTCACGGAATCGAACCGTGAAAGTACCAGTCTCGATCAACACTCCACCGTGTGTCCGTGCGATCCAGTTTGCGCCTGGACTCGGTCAGCGACGAGATAATTCGTCGGTGAATGAGTCACAGTGCGTATGAATGATGGCTTTGGTCTGTTAGTGCTCGTGGGCTTAACGTCTCGTTACCTCGACGCGCACACCCCGAGTCTATCGACCGCGTCTTGTACGCGGGACCTCTGCGGTGTCTCTTTTCCAAGTGGGTTTCGAGCTTAGATGCGTTCAGCTCTTACCCCGTGTGGCGTGGCTACCCGGCACGTGCTCTCTCGAACAACCGGTACACCAGTGGCCACCAACCGTAGTTCCTCTCGTACTATACGGTCGTTCTTGTCAGACACCATTACACACCCAGTAGATAGCAGCCGACCTGTCTCACGACGGTCTAAACCCAGCTCACGACCTCCTTTAATAGGCGAACAACCTCACCCTTGCCCGCTTCTGCACGGGCAGGATGGAGGGAACCGACATCGAGGTAGCAAGCCACTCGGTCGATATGTGCTCTTGCGAGTGACGACTCTGTTATCCCTAGGGTAGCTTTTCTGTCATCAATTGCCCGCATCAAGCAGGCTAATTGGTTCGCTAGACCACGCTTTCGCGTCAGCGTTCCTCGTTGGGAAGAACACTGTCAAGCTATCTTTTGCTCTTGCACTCTTCGCCGGGTCTCTGTCCCGGCTGAGATAGCCATAGGGCGCGCTCGATATCTTTTCGAGCGCGTACCGCCCCAGTCAAACTGCCCGGCTATCGGTGTCCTCCTCCCGGAGTGAGAGTCGCAGTCACCGACGGGTAGTATTTCACTGTTGACTCGGTGGCCCGCTAGCGCGGGTACCTGTGTAATGTCTCCTACCTATGCTGCACATCGGCGACCACGTCTCAGCGACAGCCTGCAGTAAAGCTCCATAGGGTCTTCGCTTCCCCCTGGGTGTCTCCAGACTCCGCACTGGAATGTACAGTTCACCGGGCCCAACGTTGGGACAGTGAAGCTCTGGTTAATCCATTCATGCAAGCCGCTACTGATGCGGCAAGGTACTACGCTACCTTAAGAGGGTCATAGTTACCCCCGCCGTTGACAGGTCCTTCGTCCTCTTGTACGAGGTGTTCAGATACCTGCACTGGGCAGGATTCAGTGACCGTACGAGTCCTTGCGGATTTGCGGTCACCTATGTTGTTACTAGACAGTCCGAGCTTCCGAGTCACTGCGACCTGCTCCGTTCCGGAGCAGGCATCCCTTCTTCCGAAGGTACGGGACTAACTTGCCGAATTCCCTAACGTTGGTTGCTCCCGACAGGCCTTGGCTTTCGCCGCCATGGACACCTGTGTCGGTTCTCGGTACGGACATCATGCTCGTCTTTTCATGGGCCCCAGGTTGAATCACGTTTCCCTATGCCGCCGTTCGTCCGCTTCGTACCATTACGGTTTCCACGGAGTTTGACGGTTCGACCGGGCGAAAGCCCGGCGTGATCGACCCCAGGGCGTCAACTTTCACTGCATGATGGCACGGGAATATTAACCCGTTTCCCATTTCGTCTCAGTCGAGTTGCGGTGAGACTTAGGACCGGCTAACCCTCAGCTGATCAGCAGTGCTGAGGAACCCTTATCCATTAGGCCGTCGGGGTTCTCACCCGACTATCGCTGCTACTATGGCCAGGATTTTCGTCACGCATCGGTCCACAGGAATTCTCATCCCTGCTTCCACCCAATGCGAGCGCCAATCTACTCGATTACCAGTATCAGTGGTACGGACAGGTCTCGGTGGTGGATTTGAGTCCCGATCATTTTGGGCGCCTCAAACCTCGGCCGGTAAGCTGTTACGCTTTTCTTAGAGGGTAGCTGCTTCTAAGCTCACCTCCCGGCTGTCTAGGGCTCGAGACCACCTTCAGAGGATTACACTTAATCCACACTTGGGGACCTTAACCTATCTCTGGGTTGTTCCCCTCCTGGTACACAGGCTTACCCCGCGCACCGGAATCCCCGCGTCAAACAGCGTCTGTAGGTTTGGAGTTTGACAGGTGTGCCGACTCCTCTCGGAGGCGGACACACCAATCGGTCGCTCTACCCCACAGACTACCTCGGCGGAGGTCATGCTTCGACATGTTTCGATTGGAACCAGCTGTTGCCGGACTCGATGGGCCTTTCACCCCTACACATAGATCACGAGAGGGTATTGTAGGACACCAACTCTAACAGACTTCCACGTGCCTTTCGGCACGCTTCATCTTGTCCATGCGTAGATCGTCCGGATTCGGGTCGTGTCCATATGGCTCCCCGCCCTTGAAGACGGCGGCCCTCGGGCAAAGCCCTGCGGCCATGTCGGTTTCCCTGTGCCTCCCCGGATACTCCGGTTAGACTTGCCATACAGACACACTCCCTGGCTCGTTTTTCAAAACGTACGACAGAACATCGGCTTCCCGTGAGTCTTACTGGAGACTCGCGTCTCCCTCATTCGTCATGGGACCTTGTATGCCCTGTCGCTCGATCGCCAACTGATTTCATGCTCTATTTCGCCTCCCTTCTGAGGGTACTTTGCAGCGTTCGTTCACACTACTTGTTCACTATCGGTCTCAGGTTGTGTTTAGCCTTCGCAGTCGATGCCTGCGTTATTCGCGAGGGATATCCAACCCCCGCTACTCTGGCACTACCGCACAGCCTACTGGTCTCGAATACGGGATTGTCACCCTGTATCATGCTCTGTTCCAAGAGACTTCCTCGAGACGGTCGGCTGATGAGAGGTAGCCCTGACACCACATTGCCCGTGAGGGCTTCGGTTTGGGCTGTATCGCGTTCACTCGCGGTTACTGACGACATCACATTGCGTTTTCTTTTCCTCCCGATACTGAGATGTTTCAGTTCTCGGGGTTCCTCATTGCGCGAAGCAATTGTTAGAGAGATTCTCATTCGGAAATCCGTGGTTCTTCGCCTCCGTGCGGCTCCCCACAGCTTATCGCAGCTTGGCACGTCCTTCATCAGCGCCTGAGCCGAGCAATCCACCAGCTGGCATAGTAGCCAACGTCGTTGTGACTCGTTCAACTGAACGAGTCCAGTGGACGCCTGGATCGCACGTACACACGGTTTCATTCTCGCCCCCAAGGTGGAGATGGTGGGCGAATCGACCCTTCCCAAGCGCGGTTTCACCCGGCTTGGTGCATCTGTCGTCGTACCACACTCGAACGCCGTCCCACACTTAAGGGGACGGATTCGGCGGTGGTACGAAGTACGGACCCGTCGGGAGTTGCACCCGACATCCCCGTGAGGGGATATCCGCCTCGGATAGGTCGTGTGAGCCCAGCGGGCCCATGCAGTAGTCGGCGCTTGCCGACTCGCGGTGACTTGTGGTCACCAGTCAATGTAGGTGGGTCAGGGCAAAGCCCTGATCCCGGTCAGTAGGAGGTGATCCAGCCGCAGATTCCTCTACGGCTACCTTGTTACGACTTAAGCCCCCTTGCGGAGCCCAGATTCGACCGTCGCATGACGGCCTCATCCGGACCCCACTCGGGTGCTTTGACGGGCGGTGTGTGCAAGGAGCAGGGACGTATTCACCGCGCGCTTCTGACACGCGGTTACTACCGAATCCAGCTTCATGCGGGCGGGTTTCAGCCCGCAATCCGAACTACGACTACGTTTGGAGATTAGCTTCGCCTCTCGGCGTTGCATCCCACTGTCATAGCCATTGTAGCCCGCGTGTTGCCCGGTCCATTCGGGGCATACTGACCTACCGTTGCCCATTCCTTCCTCCATTTTAGCAATGGCAGTCCTCCTAGTGTACCCAACCACCGCAGGGGTGTTGCTGGCAACTAGAAGTGTGGGTCTCGCTCGTTGCCTGACTTAACAGGACGCCTCACGGTACGAGCTGACGGCGGCCATGCACCTCCTCTCAGTAGCGTCGAGTAAAGTCGTCAACCTGACTGTCATTACTACTGTCGGGACCGGTGAGATGTCCGGCGTTGAGTCCAATTAAACCGCAGGCTCCTCCGGTTGTGGTGCTCCCCCGCCAATTCCTTTAAGTTTCATCCTTGCGGACGTACTTCCCAGGCGGCTCGCTTATCGTCTTCACTACGGCACATCACGTGCTCATGGCGCGTGACATACCTAGCGAGCATTGTTTACAGCCAGGACTACCCGGGTATCTAATCCGGTTCGAGACCTTGGCTTTCGTCCCTCACTGTCGGGTCCGGTCTCTCAACGTGGTTTCCCCATTGGTGGTCCGTCCAGGATTACAGGATTTCACTCCTACCCCGGACGTACCCGTTGAGTCTCTCGGCCCCAAGCTGTGTAGTTTCCACCGGACGCCGACCAGTTGAGCTGGTCGATTTCCCAATGGACTTACACAGCAAGCTACGGACGCTTTAGGCCCAATAATATCGGCCATCACTTGGACTGCCGGTATTACCGCGGCGGCTGGCACCGGTCTTGCCCAGTCCTTGTTCCTGTACCACCTTACGGTTCAGAAAAGCGAGGGCTATATGCCCTCACACTCGGAGTCCCCCTATCGCACTGTCGTGCAGTGTAAAGGTTTCGCGCCTGCTGCGCCCCGTAGGGCCCGGTATCTTGTCTCAGATACCGTCTCCAGGCTCTTGCTCTCACAACCTGTACCGATTATCGGCATGGTGGGCCGTTACCCCACCATCTACCTAATCGGCCGCAGCCACATCCTACAGCGCCGGAACGTTTCTCACTCTCGGCACTCCAGCCTGAGAGTAATATCCGCTATTGGCCTCAGTTTCCCGAGGTTATCGCGGTCTGTAGGGTAGTTTGGCCACGTGTTACTGAGCTATATGCTACGAGTCTAAACTCGTGCAACTAGCATGGCTAAATCGGACTCCGATAGCAATGGCCTCCGGCAGGATCAACCGGAATGTGCTGATATACATCAGCGGCGGAAGTGGTTGCACTCCGTCGGAAGCTAACACACTGGTTCCTACGCCAGTGTTGACTACTGCATGGGTCCGTGGGCTCACATCAGATTCCATCTTGACGGCGGACCGCAGGGGTGGAATCCTCATGGGATGAGACCTCGCCGACCCCAAAAGGGAAAGCGAGAGTCTCTCGTAGCTCGGCCGACCTAGGTGGCCACCCGAGCATGTCGACCCGGGCTCGCTGCCCGGGGCGACCTTCGCATCATATCCGATGGGAGGGGAGTATATAAATGGACGGTCTCGAGCCTGCTGTGCGTAGCTGGCACACGGTGGATATTGGCTAACGGTTTGTACCATAAGTTGCCGCAGTGGTCAGTATAGGTTAGCTATCTACCGAGGATATCTCCAAGTATCAGGCAACCCCACCGAACATTACCCCTCCAGCCAGCGGTGGAGCGAGCACGGACCCCAGCGAGATGCTCCCCTTGGAAACCCGCACTAATGTCGCCAGAATCTGGCGTTTAATCGAGCTAATGGGGGCTGAAAGACCACCAGATACAAATCTCAGGTGCAGATACTGTCGATATGGACATCGTCGAACTACCTGCTGAAGAAGATGCTGTCCGTCGGTTTGTCGAGGAACTTTGGCTGCCGTACAATCTCGAGCTCGAAGCGACCACTGATCAGTTCGCACTTGCTGACGATGTCGATCTTATAACAGAGGAGGTTCCATTCCGACTCGACCGTGTCGACTCGGAGGGATACCGGGTCTGGATCGCCATTGAGGGTGCTACCGATGCAGCCACCCTCGCCGATATGGGTGGCGAGTTTGTTGGTTTCATCGCGGGTGAAATCGACGAAGCACCGAGCGTCTTCGACCGACCCGATCGGCTGTTCATCTGTGACATTTATGTTCGTGATCCCCACCGCGGAACGGAACTGGCTACCGACCTATTTGATCGTCTCGAGATTTGGGCCCGTGAGGCCGGCTGTAAGGAGTTCAGCCTTGATCCACACGTGGACAACAATCGAGCCATTGCCTTCTATGAGAAGATCGGTTTTGAGACGACGCAGTATCACATGGTGGCTAGCATAGAGGACTGATGCTTTCGACTGTCGGTCACCTTCGTAGGAACCATCCGCTTCTAATTCAAACGGACAGGTGCCCTTACAGTCTCTGGCGAGGGTCCCTGAACAGCCTGAATAATGGCTCTTTGACAGAGAAGGACTTTGATCCGAATGGCACCGTCTAGTTCTTGATCTCCTCAGCTACGACAGGAAGGATGTCATGAGTGGTTCCTAGGGTTTGTCCGACATCACGGAGACAGACTAAAACCGTTCTAGGCGACGTCGACGGCGACCCAGCGGGTGAAATACTCGGCACTGAACAGGTCGTCACCCGCACCGACACTGTGTCCATACAAGCTAGTCACAGGTGTCCGGCGACCTCGATTCGATCAGGTTTGCCGCCCCGAAACTCTGGAACGTCGGACGTGGGTCTGTGACCGGATCTGGTCCGAAGTCGGCCACATACCCGATCACAACGGACTCACCACGCACCTCAAGTCACACGAACGTTACGCTGACCTCCGTTCTCAGTCAAGTCAGCACGTTCTTCAAGAACTCGCGGAGGCGTTCAACGGCTGGTACGGCAAACGACGCAATGGAGAGACACGGGCGAATCCACCCGGCCACCGCAAGCACGGCGACGACCACCCGCGAAGTACAATCACGTTCTGTGAGTACCAGACTCTCCCCAACGTTGACCTCTCCGCTATCGAGAGTGCGCAACAGGTACGAGTCGTCTGGACGGCGACGAGTGGGAACCACAATAGCCCAACGCGGTCGGGATTCCCGCGTCTTCAGGCGCGGAAGAATATCAGACCAATGACCTAATCTGTGACAGACGGGTTGTCAGCGTCTCTTTGTCCCAAGGAAGTCGCTTCTCACGCTGTTTGACCCCCAGTTGTGTCAGCCGAGCACCGATAGTTGTTTCATCAGCAAGCTGTTTCGAGAGCGCCCATGCGTAGATCTGTGCTTGGAGTGTGTGTCGGTCCTGTGTAGCTGCATCATTATCTTGGAAAATAATTTTAATCTCAGCTGTTTCCCAGTGACTGTCTGCCTGTCTGAAGATGACATCTGGTGTTCCCTTGACCTCTGTTTCGAGGCCGTCTATCCGCAGCAGCAACTGTACTGACTCTTCGACATACACGTCTGCTGCAGTCTGAATCTGTGCCCACAACTCTGACTGTGCAAACTGGGGACACACGGTTTCGCTGATGAACGATTCTATCTGACGCTGTTCCTCATCGGACAGGGACGGCCGCTTCGCGAGTTCGTACTCCAGTGAGCGTCCAACGACTCCTTCACATTGACGGAGTGTGTCAGTCTCAATACTGCCGCGGTGACGCATCGCCGTCGCAATGACGTGGTGACTGATTTCGCCGATATCCTCTAGACCAGCCGTCTCCAACGTGAGGTCAATTTCGTCACTGATCCCTTCGTGTTGTGTCTGTAATGGCCGGCTTTGGAGATGGTCAAGTATGTGTGTGTTTGGGTCGTCTAGCAACGGAAACAGCGTACTGGGGTTGACGTATCGAGGTGTCCACGGCGGCGGTTGCTCGGCTGGTACGGTTGTGATTGCTGGTGTCAGCGACTCACTCTCGGATACTTCTGCGTTGTCTGCGGTATCGCGATGGACCTGAATAGGGATTTCCTCCCCTGCCGGCGTATTGCAGGTGTACGTGTCCGGGACTGTTGCATCGAAGTCAAGCCCCTCTCGGAGAGTGTCAATCCAGTAGTCACGGGGAGCAGGTTGCTCGCGCTGCTCTGGAAGTGGAATCACTACATGGTCACGCGCCCGTGTGAGCGCCACATAGAGTAATCGCCAGCGGCCGGCCCGGTGTGCGTGGGCGAGCGTCGAGAGCGGCGGTGACCCTGCCAGACAATCGTCTGCGGCCCAGCGTTGGCTGACCCACCGGAGACCGGCATCGTAGTCCCACGGCCGACAGTCAATCGTGTAAATCCCGTGCTCGAAGCCAGAGAGCGCTGGTGTTGCGGCTGTTGTCTCACTTTTCGGTGGCGCCAGTGCGACCGTTGATCCTTGGGCGCTAAACGTGTCGACGTGTGGACCCATTTTCCCGATATGCTGGCCAATATCGCCGAGAGCGATGACGTCGTCTTCGTCACCTTTCATTTGGAATATCGTTTTGAAGACAACGTCGTAGTCCTGCTCACTGGCAAGTGGGAGCTTCGGCCCACGCTTTGGATTTGCATATACTTGTTTGAGCTTTCCGACCAGTCTCTCGAGTGAGTTCGAGGAGTCACTTTCCAACTGTCCCACATACGTCAACAGGGCATCAAGAGCAGTCACTCGCTGTGTTGGGTTTTCACTCAAATCAAGTGGGTCTGACCACAGGTCAAGTTCAGTAATGATTGCCTCGATGACTGTTGTGGGTGACCCGGCCTCGAGTGTTGCTTTTTGAGCCACAAGGTTGTCGATCCCATGAGCGAACGCAACTGGTGGTCGGTCTCCATCTGTTTGCTCAACAATTGCACTGAGTGATGGCCCATAGAGCTCGAACACAGCTGGTATTTTTGTCCCAGAAATGACGGTCTCTGAGAAGACCGATTCAGAATCAGTTCCGCGTAGCAGGGAGCGCAATTCTGCTTCGAGGTCTGGGTGTGAAAGCGCCGTACAGACTTCGACAATGAACTTGACCAGTGGGTGCGTGAACAGGTCTTCTGTAGCGTTACCAACTGAAAGACCGACACGCTCGAACGCGTGGGTGTAGGCTTGGAGATTGGTTCGCTGATGGAATAGCACGGTGACTGTCGGGTCAGTATCTGGCTCGGCGTCGTCCGTGAATCGTCCACTCGCGAGGCCATCCGCGATGCAACTGGCAAGGATGTCCGCCTCACCGGTCCCTCGATCTGGGGCAATATAGTCTGCACTGCCTGGACTGGCCGTCGTCGAGAAGGCCCCAATATGAACGTTTGGAGTTGCTGTCTGTTCACGGGTCGGCTCAAGTTTGGAGTAGCTCTGAGTGACGGTCTCGGTAGCGCCACGGGCACTGTCGGTGAAAACATCCCTAAATATCGCATCGACGGCGGCTGCAATATCTGGCCGACAGCGGCGCGTCTGGTGTTCGTATTCAACACAATGTGTTTCCCAGTCGATACCGAAATACCGGCCATCGTCTATCGCGGTCCGGAACAACGCAGGTTGGGCGTTCCGCCACAAGAAAATGAGCTGTTTGAGATCACCAGCAAGGAGTACGCGCGTGTTTTGATCAACGAGGGGAGACAGTGCAGCACTCTGGACTGTCGAAACGTCTTGTGCTTCGTCGACCACGATAACAGACAGTTGGTCGGTATATCGGTGCTGCAGCCGACTGCGGAAGCGACTCTCGAAGGTATCATCAGTGAAAAAGCGGGCAACCCAGTGTGCAGCATCGAGGTGTGATGCCACTGCTCGCTCTCTTGTCACGTCGTCATAGACGTCAACATATGCCTCAAGTAGTGAGCAGAGGTCCGCAATTGCTGTTGACCATGACTCGAAGAGGGACCGATCAGATGCAACTATATCGGATTTTCTCTGATCGTCGACTCGCTGTTCATACGCCGCCGCTGCCTCCTCGTCGACGAACTGTTCAACAGCCATTCGAATGTCGGCAAACGACGCTGGTCTGCCTGTGGGATACGTCTCTTCGACAATCGTCTCCAGTTGCTGTTGGAATGCTGGCACCGAGAGTTGCCGCTCGCGACACGCAAGTTGCGCCTTTCTCAGTACGGCGCCCGCGTCATCCTGATACGCTCCATCTCCGGGATAGGCCTCCGTCAGCCGTTCAAGATGGGCTGCATATCGTGGCGAGTCACGCAGTCGGTCAAGACACTCGGCACGCACACGCTGTAACTCCGAATTCTCACCGACAGTTGGACCCTCGGAAAACCCGACTTCCGCCGCAATCGATTGAAAAATTGAGCCGAGAAAACTATCGACAGTCCCGATATTGCTCGCGTGTTGGACACGCCGACCGAGTGTCTGCGCAGCCTCGACTGACATCTCACACTCGACCGTTGGGTCTCGTGCCAACGTCTCAAGAGCCTCTGCGATACCCGGCCCGATACTCGCTGCATCATCGCGTGTAAACGAGATGAACGCCAGCCGTTCCTCGGGGGCATCGACGCCATCGAGAGACGCTCGGATAAGATACTCTGCAGCGATGAACTCTGTCGTCGTCGATTTGCCTGTGCCGGGGTCAGACATCTGGATGAACAGCCCTGACTCGTTCTCGAAGAACTCGTCTCGAATCTCACGTTGTGCGCCATCTAATCGAATGTACTCGTTCTGTGGCTGCTCGTCAGTCACGGTATTTCGGCTCAT